>NZ_CP019646.1:1934178-2256541 GCF_001999965.1 Limihaloglobus sulfuriphilus
CGCTGTATTTATAATCAAATCTGGCAAATGGATATATGCCTCTGAAGCTGACTTTGTCCGCCGGTTGCAAACTTCTGGTTTCATTGGTCTGTATAGCGTAATACGAGCTGCCGCGATCCCGGTTTACCGAAAACCCGAAAAAACTGTCAACAGCGCCGGTCTCTATAGAATTACCCATACAGCTCCAGCGGTGTATCCTGCCCTGTCCGTTCAGTCTGACACTGCCGCCGCCTATTGCTCCAACCACAAAATCCAAAGCCTCCAGACGGTTTTCTTCATAGACATCTGAACTGGCATATAACTGATCAAGGGGAACTTTTAAAGATACACCTTCTGCCTGTGCGGTGATACCAGCTGAAACGAAACAAAGCAAAAAAAATGAGAATGAAATACTTAATCTACTCACGGCCGATACTCCACTGCCGTTTTGTACATGGCTAAAATATTCTCAAGCGGCGCATCGATCTGGATATACGTATGGCCCGGGCCCAGGACATAACCGCCGTCTCTGCCGAGAATATCTATCAGCCTTTTAACCTCGTCACTGACCTGCGCGGGGCTGCCTTTGCATAATATCTGCTGAAGGTCAACGCCGCCGTAAAAGCAGATGTCTTTGCCGAAATCACGTTTCAGGCCCTCGGGCTCCATGCCCGCGGCGCGAATCTGTATCGGCTCAAGCATATCAACGCCGGCCTCTATGATCATCGGCAACAGCGGCCTGACCGCGCCGCAGCAGTGCAGAAGAAACTTTTTGCCGTGTTTGTGGGTTATCTCAACAAATTTCGTCAGGTAGGGCATTACGAATTCACGGAAATCAGCCGGACTGAACAGCGGCGCATCCTGTGAACAGTAATCATCCGCCATATATACAATGTCTATGCCGTCGCCGTGATTTTCAAGCATATTTTCGAGGTATGCCAGACACGGCTGGGTAATCTTTTCAATAAGTTTGGCGGCGTATGAGCGGTTGAGCCCGAAATCCATCATGAGATTTTCCATGCCGCGAACATCAGTAGCGATAAAATACGGGCCGTGGGTAAACACACCGATAACCGCCCTTTCACGATTGGCGGCGGCCTCATCTCGAAAATGACCGAATTTTACCGCATCAGCTCCCGGCACCTGCCAGTTGTCTATGTCCGAAAGGCTGTCTCTGCCGGCAAGCGGGGACTTGTGGATTTCCTGATAGACGCCGCCGGAATAATGGGCGTCTATATACTCCACACCCCATATATTTACTGCCGCACCGTCAGGGCCGCCGGTAGGCTCGGGGAAAAACCCCTGCGGCAGAATCATCCATGTATCACAGCCCAACCTGTCGAAGAGAACCTTCTTTTCAGACGTTTTGAAGTGGCTGTAAAGAAGCTCATAAACCTCTTTTTCGGCGTCAAATGTAATTGCGGTGCGGTCAGCGGTTTTATGCTCGGCCGCCGCTATAACTCTTTGTTTTGAACTGATCATTATGGAGTACTCCCGTAACCTGTATTCTCGAGTGCCTCAAGTAATTCGATTCTCGCATCATAGTAATCCTGCGGCTCTCTGCTGTATTCTACCGGCGAGACGGCAATTTTCCGCATTATCCTATTGGCTGCTTCTTTGTCGGTCTCTGCAAGTTTGCGAAGCATGGCGTTGTCGGCAAGCCCGTCCCTGAATGCCGCCATTCTCATAGAGCCCCGCAGTCCGTCGGGTCCGGGATAGTACATCCAGTTGTCACCGGGGCCGTGGCCGGGATTCTGGCTGCCGCCGGGCAGAGGCCCGATCGATGTCTTGTACGGGTCAGCGCCGCGATATACGTTTACCGCCCACCACAGGTAGCCGTCAGAGTTGCCCAGCCAGGCAAGCCAGGGATATAGCCTCGAGCCGGCGAGCGGATCATCTAGGTGTCTGTTGGGATACGGGGGGTACGGGCTGCAGCAGTGATAAAACCACACGTCTTTGCCGCCGGCTTTTCGCTCGGCAGCAAGCTGCTGGGCATCCGCCCTGAGCAGATTGATATCAAAGACCATTATATCAACAAGGTCTGAGTATTCCGGTTTGGTTTTTATCGCGTCCATTGTCTTTATGCCCGGCATGTGTTCACGTGTGAGCTTTGAAATCCGCTCGTAAAGCCGGGCGTCTTTGGGCTCATCATACTGCTGCTGGACATAAAAGTCCGCCCAGCCCTTTGCCTTGAGATGGGCATAGAGCTTATCATAGAAAACCGGCACGAATTCAAGCCATTCGTCCAGGTCGTATTTCGCAGAGAAAAGCATTTCCGGCTCTTCGTTGAGGCTGTCCCAGATATAAACTCCCTGATAGGCCCTTTTGCCTAAAGCAGATGAGCCGGAGCTTGGCAGCCAGAGGATATGCGAGCCGGCTATCTGGACAAAACCCTTATCAAGAGCCATCTGGAAGTATTCATCGAACAGAGTAAAATCAAAATCGTAGCCATTGTCGGTTTTTAGAGTCCGTATTGGAGCAAACGGGCCGTAATTAAGCAGTGGAATGTTTATACAGTCCTGGCCGAAATCGCGAACCCTGTCCATAGCCCCGCTTAGCATGAGCCAGTACTCATCCGACCACCACTGCAGCGGTTCTTCATACATCAGGTTTTCAGGCTCCGGCATCAGCCAGTGATACGAATGCAGGGGGAAATCATCTTCCAGCGAAACATCGTAAACCTGAAAGCTGAAAGACGATGCCGCCGCCTGCCTGCCGTTATCCTTTAGCTGGAGCTCGCCGCGGTATATGCCCGGCTCAACATCTCGTGAGAGACATACCTCCAGAAGTATCCCGCTGTAAGAATCAGGCTGACTGGCATTCTCTTTGAGGGTTATAGAATCGGACTTTACAAGCACCTCTGCCGCTTTGAACGGTGCCTCGGCGATTAAATACTCCATCCACCGCTGCGGCGGGCGGGTAGTGAGGCTGGTATTTATGCCGCCGTTATTGTTTGCCTCTACCGGCACATGTTCAAGACGGTAAGTCTTTACATATCCGTCAAAAAACTGACCGTTTTCGCCTTCTATGGTGCCTGGTGATATTTCATAAGAAGTGCCGGCCTTTTTCCCGGAAGCAGCGAACTGCAGATATAGCTTTCCGCCCGGATATATACCGAAGGGGCGATTCATTTTGAGCGGCTCTGGCGGGATTGTACTGATTATCCGCTGAAGCGAGCCGACCTGATGCAGGTTCACATCATTGGAGTAGTATTCATCGGTTAAAGCGGCCTTCTTGAGCCTGTCTTTTTCGGCTTGCGCAAGCTCAAGCCGGGCAAGGTTCAGAAGCCACTCTTTGCCCAGATCGTCCTGCCTGATACGTTCTATCATATCCGCAGAAACAGCCGCGTTGTGTGACGGCTTTGCCGAAGCATAAACCCTGATCCCGGATAGCATTCCTTTTAATATTCCGTCCCCCTTTTCGTTATATGCCCCGAAAATCAGCTTTTTGAGATCAGAAGATGCAAGCTCGTCAACACTTATACTTGCGGTAGTATCACAGAATACAGGATATTTTTCTGAGCCGACGTAAAATCTGGCGTTGTTCTCTTTTTTTGCGGTATCGAAGGTAAAGGCAAAAAACACCCACCTGCTGCCCGGGTTGAGATGATTTGTGCTCAGCCAGCTCGAATATATCTGGGGGCCTATTTTGCCGTCTTTGCCGAACATACGCAGCGCCATGCGGCTCCACTGGTCAAACATCAAATGAAAACGTCCAGGGCAGTTCAGCACGTACTGAATATCAGATGCTTGCGAATCGTTAAAATCAAGTTCACGGTTCACCCAGCCTGTTATGGTCAGCGATGTTAGATCGTTAAGGCTGTCTGAGACAAACTCATCTTCAACCGCCGCGGCTTTTGATGTTTTAACAGTACGCCAGAAATCCAGACAGTCAGTGCCTGCCGGCCCGGCTGAACGCAGAACTTCGGCATTATCCAGAGAGCTTTCATGCCGGCCGTTCCATTTCAGAGACGCATTCTTGCCTGCAACATTAAGCCGTAAAGCCGGCTGCGGCAGCGGCTTTTGTGCGGAGACAAGTTTTAGAGTGCCAAACTTCTCCGGCAAATGAAAAGCCGGTTCCTCTGTATTTGTGGGATTCAACGCCGTATAACGGCGGATATCCTTGTATTCTTCCAAGTCTCCGGATATGCGGTAAAAGTTTGCGTGAAAAACCTTTCCTGGTTCAATCGGGGTGCTTGCTATAGTTTCCATCGGTATTTTGAGCTGGCATATCCACTGTTTTGAAGCGTTTAAGACCTCAACTCTGGCCTGCCAGAGCGAAGTCCAACCGGTTTCAAAATCATTTCCCTTTGGCAGGTTCTTATCGTGGCGAATGTCTATCTTCCTGCCGTCCGGGCCGCAGACAAACTCAAAGTATTTTTTTATGTCGGGGCCGTCGCCGATAAATATTTCGCAGGCATCATAGTTCCACACGCCCCAGCAGTCGCCGTTTTCATCACAACTTACGTTCCGCGATGGAACTAAGGTGTCAAAATTCGCTCTAAAAAGAACATACAGATAATTATCCGTCCACAGCGACTTGATACTCGTGTGCCAGTGAGACTCTACAGGATTCCCCTGCCAGTCATTTTCTATAATGTAAGCCTGCTCCGCGGCACTCCACGGACCGCCGGCCACATCGGATGTGAGCATAAAGTCATCTTCTATGCGGCAGGATTCCACTTCAATTGCGGATAAAATCGAAGATAGTCCAAGCAAAAATAGAATTACTGTTTTTAAACCCATGTTTAAATTCCTCGTTATTTATGTTTCTGCAGGTTTTAAGAAAGCCGGTTTTAAATTTCTTTGAATTTTTCCCACTCTTGAATATTACAGAGCACGGGCGGCGGCATCTCATTTATCCACTGCCTGAATATACCCTTAAGCTCCTCTACAAGTTCGGGGTACTCCGCGATAACGTTGTTCTGTTCCTCAATATCATCTGCAAGGTTATACAGTTCAGGCTCACCAGAGCTGGGGTCTATCAGTTTCCAGTCGCCTTTACGGACATACCAGCCCGCCGGCAGTATATCCCAATGACTTACCCCAAGTTCTTTGGCCTTTTTCTTGTATTGACCTAACCTTATGCTGTAGCGGCCGTTAGGCCCTGCCCAGCAGAGACTTTCGCGCTGAGTCTGTTTTCTGCCGGTTAATACCGGCAAGAGGCTCTTGCCGTCCAACTTCAGGGATTTGGGAGGCGAGATTTCTGCCGCGTCAAGAATTGTGGGCAGAATATCCATTACGCTTGCCATTTGGTCAAAGCTCACGCCTTGAGGAAGCCTTCCCGGCCAGCGGGCAATCAGGGGTGCCCTGATGCCACCCTCGTAATATTGGCGTTTATAACCTTTGAGATTTCCGTTTGAGGGCAGCGGATGCCCGAAAGGTGCCCCGTTGTCACTGGCGAACAAGACAAGAGTGTCTTTATCAATGTTGAGTTTTTTCAGATGCTCCATAACATCCCCGATGCCCTTGTCCATTGCGTGGATTGTTCCCGCGATATTGTTCATCGTCTCGTTTCCAAGGTCAAACGGCTCGAGATATTCTTGCGGCGGCCGTGCGATAGGCCCATGCGGGGCATTATAAGCCAGGTAAAGGAAAAACGGTTTGTTGCTGCCGCTGCTATTGTCAATATATTTAATCGCCTCTTTTGTAAGCTGATCGGTCAGATATCCTTCTGGTTCTGCGCCGAAGGTTCTGCCGCTCCATAAGTCCTTTGAGTCGTAATAGGTAGTTTCAGCGGCATCAAAACCCCAGAAATGATCAAAACCCTGGCTCATAGGGTGTTTTTCGGGAACAAAATTAAATTCACTGGCTCCTTTTTCCCGTTTGCGGCCCAGATGCCACTTGCCGACCAGTGCCGTATTATATCCGTTATCCTTCAGCAAGTGCACCAGGGAGTATTCCTGGTCAGGGAAACCATCATAATAAATGTCTCCGTTGCGGTATATACCGCTGCGCTGCGGGTAGCGCCCACTCATCAGAGCCGCCCGCGAGGGAGCACATGAAGGGGCCATGTGGATATTAGTCATCCTGACTCCCGCGGAGGCAATCTTGTCGATATTTGGAGTGCATTTCAAGGCGGCCTCAAGGGCTTTGTCCAGATCGTAACCGCATGCCCGGGCATGTTCCAGACCTTCCTGCGGAAGTGTGTCCCGGGTCCAGGTATCCTCGTAGCAGCTCACCTCCGCCCTGCCAAGGTCATCGGCAAGTATCAAAATGACATTGGGTTTTCTTTGATTTTGGGCGAAACTTTTCGCAAAGCCCGAACATCCGGCCAGCATTGCCGAGCCGCACGCAAGTGCGCCAAAGCCGGCAAGTCCGAGAAAATCTCTGCGATTGCATAAAGTCCTGTCAGAAATGTTTTTACTCATGATTAACCTTTGTCTGAATCAATATTTACCAGCAGGTGGTTTTCTTTAAGAGTCTTGAAAAGCGTTCTTAAATCAAACAAACTGCCTATAAAGAACCATATTGCAACCGGAATGCTGTAGCCGAACACAATAAAGGAATACCACTTCCAGAATGTAATCCAGCTCTGAGCGGATATTTCATGCGTTCTGCTGTACCATCCGCCGATTGCAAGCGAAACAAGAAGAACAATCGTTATAACTGTAATCAACATTTCAAACCATGTATATTTAACCTTATCCGGGTGTTTTTCCCACAGATGCGGTTTACGGTTTAACAGCTCTTCAAGATCATAGGGTTTCTTATACGTTAAAAAAGATATTATAACAAAGATTATTATCGCGCACAAGGATGCCATAACCGAAAGCCATAATCCGTTTAGCCAGTGCGGCCACCAAGGCATTTTCGAACACTGCTGCTGCACAATAATAGATATTATTGCAAGCGATGAGCCTGTTATCATTGCCGCCCAGGCGCCCTTTTCAGTTGCCTTTCGCCAATAGATTCCTCCCAGAATAACCGCACCTGCCCCGCCGGTATAGATGGAGCCTGTTATCGCAAAATACATCCATATATAATCGCTCTGCTTCCAGACAAGGCTGAAGAAATAAACAAAAACTGCAACGCCGGCAACCGACCAGCGAAGGAACCTGAGCCGAGATTCGTTTGACAGCGGTTTACGCCTTAACGGAGCTATAACATCCTGAGTAAGTACGCCGCCCCAGCTGAGAAAATAGGTATCCAGAGTGCTTATCGAGGCAGCCACCATGCCGGCTACGAAAAGACCCTTGATTCCAGCGGGGAGTATGTAGGAAAGAAATATCGGCACAGCCATTTCGGACTGAACCTTGGTGTTTGGTATATTCTGAATAGTGGCCTGTATTTTT
Organism: Limihaloglobus sulfuriphilus; assembly: GCF_001999965.1. Classification (GTDB taxonomy): domain Bacteria; phylum Planctomycetota; class Phycisphaerae; order Sedimentisphaerales; family Sedimentisphaeraceae; genus Limihaloglobus; species Limihaloglobus sulfuriphilus. The sequence continues at coordinate 1,941,452 of NZ_CP019646.1, forward strand.
GCCGCCATATCGGCGAACTGCGGGCTGTTCATGAACGCAAAACATGCGACTGATGCAAATATAAGCCCCATGTTAGCTCCCTGGCGTATATAGCTGAGTATCCACATCATCTTTGCCTCGCGTGCCTGGGTGGCTGACTGTGCGCGGCCGCTGCCGGGAGCCCAGCTAAGTACATTATAAAACGCCCTGAAAGAGAAAAGCACGAAATACCAAAGTCCAAACGCGTTGGCGGTTGTCGGCATATACGGATCCAGCATGGGCCGTGTGTCTTTTTGAGCAAGAATTGCCGCGGATATATCGTCCCAGTTGACAATCCGGTAAACGGCAATACCTACAGCTATATACATAGCCATAATAACTGACCACTGCATGAAATCGGTTATTATCAAAGATATCTGTCCGCCTTTAAACGCGAGAAGAAGCGAAATTGCTACAAGCAGACCTGTTGTCACCCATACTGTCTTGAATGTAATGCCGGCAAAGTCAAAGTAAACGGGAAGATTGCAGATATACATTATAAATCTGCCGGTTACTATAGGGAATATGCCCATATTCAAAACACCCGAGATAAAACATAAAACACCGCAGAAAACTCTCAACCGGCGGCTGTATCGTTTCTCGAGCAGCTCATTGAGTGTCATAGCCCGTGTTTCGCGCAATCTGTAAATGCCCCAGCCGGTTACGGATATAAGCAGATAAACCACCACTGTAACTATCATCGTCCACCATGCTACCGGCCCGCCGACATACGCGGCCTGTAGAAAAGCGATAAGCGATATAGCTCCCATACTCGCCGCTTCTCCGGCGGTTGCGCCGAGATATTTGCCGCAGCCCCTGCCGGCAACGAGAAAATCCGCCGCGTTTTTTACGTATTTCTGGCTCCAGATACCGAAAAAGATTATTATCCCAACAAGACCTGCAACAATTGCCCATTCAAAGCCGGCCATATTCTCTCCTTATGAGTTTATCATTTCTCTGGTGATTTTTTTGCCTAAGAGGAAGAATTTTCTGTCCGGATACCACAACATCCGTTCACCGTTAAAAACTGTCATGCTCGGATAGCTGCCTATCTCATTAGACGCTTTGGGGCTTACTATTACTCCGTCTGTATCAAAAAGCTCTTTGGGCTTTGAGAACCACAGCGGCTGATCAGCCTGCGGGTTGAACTCACCTATTGAATAAACCATGGGCCTGCGATTTGTAAACATGCTCATTCCCGCAGGCAGAGGTTTTCCATTTCGAATGTAATCAGCGTAAAAACTGTTATTGCAGTATAAAAGGATGTACTTTCCATCTTCCAGCGGATACAGCGGGCAGCAGTTCAGGGGGTTTTTAACAGCTTCGCCGCCGTCGCGATAAAGCAGCGGCCTGGCAGCAGTCCAGCTGCAGCAGTCATCTTCTGATACGCTGTACCAGATATTGCCGGTAATCGTCCTCATTACGCTGAAAATCCGCCCGTCGGGCAGCAGAACGGGAGCCGGTTCTGAACAATGCCGCTCAGAAACATCTGCCGGCATCTCAATAGAATTTCCAATCGAAGAAAGGTATGTGATTTGAATATCTTCAATTTCCGGAGCATCATCAATATTATCAAAGGCCATAAAACGGCAGCAGCTTTTCGGGCAATCTGATCCATTATAGGTATAACCGACAACTACGCGGCCGTTTTTATCTTTAATCGGTTTTTGCCAGACAATTATCTCACCCAGGGGCATCTTGCTGCCGTCTTTGGATTTAAAACAATCCTCAAGCTCAATTCTTCCGGCACGATTCCAGGTGTAACCGTTATCATCAGATATATGACAGCCGAGTACGCCGCTTGCGCCGCCGAGCTTTCCTTTGGGAGTCTCGCAGTAGAAACAGTATATCCGGCCGGTTTTTGACGCGACCAGCGGAAATCCCCAGCTGGCCTGGTTCTCGTCCGTATCCTTGTGTGTGCCGGTGATCCAAACGGGATCGCTGAATTTTACTCCGTCGCTGCTCCGAGATATAACGATGTGGTTGTCACCGGAGGGCTCCATTGACCCCTGTGTCCACATTGCCAGCAGCTCCCGGCTTTTGGGGGCGTTGAATACGAGAAAATGTTCGTTGTCGCCGTCATTGTGGCCCTCGCCCTCTTTGGGAATATACACAACCGCATCGGGTTTAGAACGCAGATGCTCATTGTTGCTGATATGGCCTATTTCGATATACTGATTTTCCTCGTCGGGGTTTTTGCAGAAAAGCTGCGTATCAATATCACCGTTGGTCATGAACCCGGTCTTTACCCAGCCGTCACGGAACGGCTTTCCGTCAGCATGGCACAAGCCGGCATAGAAACTCTTATCGTCTTGAGGCGAGTAATCCAGCCTGAGCATAAGCAGGTTCCAGCCGTGGACAAGATCAATGTCAAAATTTGCGCTATCAGACGAAAACATAGTCCCGCGTATCTGACGGCCGTTAAGAAACAATTGCATATCACCCTGATGACCGGCCGCGAGAATGCATTTATGCTGTTTGCGGCTGTAAACATAGGTGGCAAGATAAATGCTGTAAGCCCCATCCGCCTCGGCGATTGAGTTGTCTATGATGCCTGTTTCTTCCGGGACAAGTGTAACATCTTCCCATTCTACTGCCCCGTTGAGACCTTTGTAAGAACCATTGGGGTTGGTTTTGTCCAAAGGCATATCAGCGTTGAGCTCAGAAGCAAAAGGCCCTATTCTCATCCACCTTGGCACAACAATTCGGGTTTTGTCAAAAAGGCTTATCTCGCCGGAACCGCAAAGTAGTCCTCCAAAAAGTTTTTTTTGTAATAATTTATTGTAAGCTGTTTTGTACATTTTGTTAATCTTTATTTAAATGATCAAGTTTTTCAAGCAGTTTTGCTCTTAAAAGGTGATATTTGGCGAATTGGCCGCGGCTGTGCTCGTTGAGACTTGAAACTACCTGATTGAGCATCGCAGAGGCTAAGTCCTGGTCGATATCTGAAAGCATCCTGAGCAGCTCATTGTCTGTCATACCGTCGCGAAAATTCAGCACCCTCATTGACGGGATAAGGCCATCGGTCGAGGGATAATAACGCCAGTTGTCGCCGGGAGGGTGCCCAAAATCAGTCACGGGCTGACCGTCCCAGGTTGGCCCAATTGAATACAGGTAAGGATCCCTGCCGCGGTAGCGGTTTGCCGCCCAGTGTATCAGCCCCGTAGCATTGTACTTATGACATATAAGCGGATAAACTCTTGAAGACGTCAGATAATGATCGAGCTGTGCCGCGTTTGGGCCGGGAGCCAACGGCTTGCAGAAGTAATACATCCAGTTTTTCTGCCCCTGCTCAAGCCGGCTGTTTACCAGATCCTGGTGGTCATCAATTAATGTTGTGCCAAAGATAAATATGTCTGTATTTGGTGAATAAAGATTCGGGTCCGTGCCCCAGGAGTGAATGGCATCCAGCGTTTCCACTTCCGGCATATATGTTTTAACAAGGGTATAGCCCTGTAAAAGTCTTTCAATATCGTTAGGCTCATCCATAACGTGCTGTTTAAACATTGCAGTCCAGGATTTATCCTGAAGATGGGCATATAAACTCTCTAAAGCAAAACGAAGAAAACGAGAATATTCACTGAATGAAGCAGTTTTGGGAACAAGAGTCAGCTCACGCGACTGCAGCTCACTGTAGCAGACAATGTCATCAGTGGGCGAAAGTGTCTGACGATTAAATAAGTGCTGACCCTCAAACAGCTTAAAACCCATCTCTTTAAATGTAAGAATCCATCTGTCAAACCTCGTATAATCAAATTCAAGCTGTCCTGTGGAATTTAAAGTTATCTGAATTGCCGGGTTTTCACCCAGAAAAAGAGGTGTAAATATGACATTCTCCCCGAATTTTCGCTGAACAGCGGCTGAGTTTTCCAGCAGCTGCCAGTGCCTTTCTGACCAGTATTCGGGAATATAAGTATTGTAACAGAGATTTTTTGGCTGCGGGTCTAACCAGCTGTCAAGATACATTGTGTAACTGCTTGAATCAACAACTGTATTGTGAACCGCAAAGTACACACTTGCAATATTTCTGCCGGCGGCTGTCTCGAAGTTGACTCGTGCATTATAAAGACCGGCGGGCGCATCTAATGGTACCAGAATATCCAGAACAGCCGCGTTGTTGCGTGAGTGGTCAATAGTTATGACGTTTACCGGCTTGAGAGCCTCGGAAAATTCATACGGGGCCTGACGCACGAGATATTGCAATACTGACGGGTCAGGCGGATTTGTTGGATGGCTCTCACCGCAGTCATTGCTGTTAGCCTCAACTGGGATCATAACTCCCTGCATGAAGGTATGCTCCGGTTCCATGCCCTTGCCGGTGAGGCTGTGCTGCACTGACATTAAACCCGGCCGGCATAATTGATTTGTATCTGAATTTAGGGCAAACTGAAACGACACGTGAGAGCCCCGAGGAACATGATAGAGGACATCTTGAGACTTAGGCCTCGGCTCCCAGTCTGTAAAGATCCTGTCCATTATATCAACTTCCAATATTTCAAGAGAATCATCTTTTGTTTTCTGCCAGTTCTTACTTAAAATGCCGTAATCAACCGCGTTTACATTTCTATCTGCATTTATATCCCCGGCGGTAAACGCTCCCGCAAGAGTAGTCTTTAGCCAGTTAAAACCAAAAGCAAAAAGATCATACAGATTCACGCTGCCGCTGAGGTCAATGTCGCCGCCTATATAAGCATCGAACGGATTATAATACTCTGTTAGATCGCTCTGGCGTATCTGCTCAATCTGGTCGATCGACATTACCGCTGATGAATCATTTGCGGAAAAAATGCGAAGCTCATCAAGGTACATACCCATAAAAAACGTTGTTTCAAGGGTACCGGGATCATACCATGTATTCAAAGCAAAAATGCAGGGCTCGGCGGCTTGAGGTGAAATTATCGGCAAAGCTCCGGAGCTGTTATCAAAGGAATCTATAATTTCTACAGGCTCTGTTTCACTGCCCGCGTAGAACCTTATTTTGCCGGCCTGGGCGTCGAGTGAAATTGCCAGAAAACGCCATTGGCCATAGCTGGCCAGCTCTTTTCCGCCATAAAACGTACCTGTGTTATCAGATGTACTGCCGTAATAGAGATAAACCTTACCGTCTGTCCTCCACCTTGGCGATATAATAAAATTATTCATACCTCTGTAGTGCCAGATATATCCATTACGATATTCTGAGCCGGCGTTAGTGCCGCTGCCCTTTATCCACATTGTGGTAGTGAAACTCTTTGCAGAGCTCAATGCCGCAGCGGCCGAGCCGGTATAGGTAGCAACCTGCATACGTGCAGAAAGTGACTCATTTGTCAAATCCTGACACGAGCCTCGAACACCTGCAGCAGATATCGACGGAACGAGCGCGTTATCCCCAGAAGCAAATTCAACCATATCCGCCCCGTAATCTCCATTAACCATGTACGGAGCTGTTTTATGGTCGAATGAGAGATAAATATCCGGCTCCAGAGCCAGAATACCGGCGTTTACAAGGGTAATAACCGCCAAAAAAGTAACTTTCTTTTGAAGCATTGAATTTCCAGAAGGACTCATTTGGTATTAGTTGAATTAACAGGAACATAAGTAAGGGCGGCCATGGTTTTAGCTCACAGCCGCCCTGCTGTAGTTTAATATATAGTCTTTATACTTGAAGATATGTCCGATCAGGGACTGCTCTTACCAGAAAAAGGACCTGAGACTCGGGTCACCGTTTTTGGGATAGCCGTACGGAACAAAACCGTTGCCGGTAGCCTCAAGAGGACCTTCCTTGCCGGTTTTAATGCTCAGAGCCATCTCTTTGTAGTCAACCCATTTGACAGAACCGTCAGAATGCAGTCTTGACGCGCCCTTCACCGGCCGATCGGGATCGTTTGAACGATGAGCGATCAACGAAGCAAACGGCATTGGATGTCTCCTGTCAGGATTTTTCTCTGATATCAGCGTCAGGTCGGCGGCAAGAATCTTATCGCTGCTGTCTTTGAGCGGGCTCAGTGCAGTCTCACTTTTATACAAGAAATTCTGCGGAACTCTTGTATCAGCCTTGATAAGGTAAGAGACTCCCAGACTCCAGTACATAGGCGGCCAGGTTCCATTACCCTGTGAATAAGTGATCCTGCCGTTTTTCATGCCTGAAATTCTATCCTTGTAAAATGGCCTTTCGTGCCTCTGCAAGCCCGGGCAAAACCAGAATTTGTCTTCGATCCCGTAACTGTCACGAACATACTCGAAGGGCTCTTTCAGCATAACGTTAAGCCATGCTACAACTCCGCCTTTCTCATTGTTGTAACCATATTTTTCAAGCTCAGGAACCGTCTTTGCCCTGGGAAGCCAGGACTGAAATTCAGCAGCGTAAAGCCCCTGCGAAAGCCCAATCTGTTTGAAGTAACTCATGCAGGTTGTCTTTATCGCCTGCTCCCTGGCTTTACTCAGCGCCGGCATCATAATCGCCATTAAGAGGGCAATTATAGATATTACAACTAAGAGCTCTATAAGTGTGAAACCTTTTTTAAAATTCAACATAATGTTACCTCAATTTTACAACTCCAATGCTTACACATCAGATTTAATTCAATTATTCTTTTTTTAAGGACGTGTATTAATGAGCCAGTTGTCGAATAATACTGCAAAATCAGCCAAATTGACTAAACAGTCAGCATCGAGGTCTCCAGTGGGTATTACGTGGTCGGCATCGCCGCAAACTGCCGGGCTTGGGTCATAGTCAAATGCCCATATCGCTGTTATCTGGTCCAGGTTTAAATCTGCCGATTCATCGGTTTTACTCGCCCACATGCGAAGCTCATCCATATCAAAATTCTGGTAAACAGCAGCAACATAGCTTCTGTAACCATAATAAAAATCTGTTAAACCATCGCGGCTTTTACCCAGATTTTCAACCACAACTTCGCCTACGAGCTGAGGTGCTTCTGTAGGAGAACCTGCGTAGAATTTAGCGCCGTTATCGCCAATGGTAACCGCTACAAATACCCACTCGCCTGTCCAGCCGTTAGGGCCTATATCGTAAGCGTCATTGGGGCTTGCTTTCCAGTCAAGTCCGGACCAGTAGTGGATGCCTATACGTCCGTTAGTAGTCAGATACATCTGGTATGGAGGTACCTGAAACAGATAATTTGTTGTCGTAACAGGCGCAGTTGTTCTAAGCCAGAATGAAACCGTAAACGAATCCAGGCCTGACATCGCTGTGGCAGCATCGGCTCCCCTGAATGTTACAATACGGCAATATTCACCATAGGCATCCATGCTTGAACCATCCATATAGTTGCCCTTAACGCCGCCGCCGAAACCGCGGGTTTTGAGCCAGTTCTCTGTCAAACCTTCATCGCCGCCCCTGTCAAGAACTTCAGCAAGATCATTGGGATAAGCGTAGTTTATCCAGGCGGGATTGTCGCCTGTACCGGGACCGTACATCCCGTTTGTGTTCTCAAAAGGCATATAGAGCGCCGGCGAGGGTATACCCTCAGGCAGGCTTGTATCAACATCAAACCCCAGAGACCAGCTTGACACTATCAGGGTCAAAACTAAAATATACTTTATGTTATACATAAGAAAACTCCTGTATTATTAATTTATTTGTTAATAGTTTATTCCGCTGGAGCATTATCCGCCAGCCAGTTAGAGGCAAGTGCGGCCACATCATCACCGTCAACGATACAGTCACCCGTGAGGTCTCCGGGAGGATATGGATTGTTTTCATCGCCGCACCGCGGAGTCAGCAGGTCTGCTTCATAGACTGCAAGAATCTGCTCTTCTGTCAGAGCGCCCGAACCGTCTGCCGTGCTTCCGTAGATTCGGAACTCATCAATATAGCCGTCAAAGCCGCCAGTTGTTTCGTATTCGATCTCTGTTTCTTCGTCAATAACATAGTTAAATGTCCATGCCCCTATCGAAAGAGGAGCGCCCGAAATACCCTCTAAAGCTTCTCCTGGTGTACCGAAATCTCCTGCATTTTTGGCATAAAGATCATCGGAACTGTTACCAAGTCCCTGATACCAGCTCAATTGCAGCATGAAGTTATCAGTGTTATACGTCGCGGCCATAAACATCCACTTGTTGTATGCAATTCCACTAGGCCAGGTCATATCACCGCTTCCCTGCCCGGAATTATTAAAACCATTCATCAGAATTCTCAAACCGTTACCACCTGCAACCGGGTACATAGCCCAGTCTGCCCAATACACTTCGTCTGCTCTTTGAGAACGAGACATAAATATTGGACCAGAGAAAGTGCCGCGATCGTTGAATTTGTACCAGAATAAAATCGTATAGGATTTTAGTCCTGCAAGTGCCTGCTGGATGGCGGTTGGGTTTTCGGGATCGTAGCTGCCGTACTCCAGCCTTGCCCAGATGCTGTCATCTTCGGGGTCAACAATGCTGGTAGTATCCAGACAATATCCTATGATACCCTTGGCATCGAATTTGGGGCCGAAACCGCCGTTATCAAGCGGAGCGGACGGTCCCTCAGGGCCGGCAGTCCCCGCATTCTCCCAGGTCTGATCAAAGCTCAGATGCACAAGCGGCTGCGGCAATTCAGCGATTACCGCTCCGCTGCTAAACACAATGGCCATTAAAAAACAAATTAATCTTTTCATTTATAGCTCCTAATTTAAGAAACTCATTTTAAAATTAAGCGTTGCAACGTAGCAGCACATTTTATTCACTGTCTAAAATTTCCAGAAGATCCCTTCTTGCAATATGATATGCTCTGCTGCTGCCTTGAAAAGCAGTCAGCGACTCAGTAATCCGGCTGCTTAAGGATCGTGCAGCATCAGGGTTTGTGTTTTCAAGCAGTTTTAAGAGTGTATAATCTGTCAAACCTTCTCTAAAAGCAAAAGCGCGCATAGAAGGGGTAAGTCCGTTATCGCCGGGGTAGAAAATCCAGTTACAGCCTACCGGATGTCCCGGGGTCTGAGAGCCGCCAGGCACTGGCCCAACAGATGTTTTATAAGGATCAGCCCCCCTGTAGTTATTGCCTGCCCAATGGATGTAGCTTTCAAGGCCGTATTCATAAAGTATCCAGCCCAGTGCTCTGTTGTCTATAAGCGGTTTGTCAAGCAGACGATTAGGCATTTTAAGGTTATTGGCTAACAGGTATATGCCTGTTTCTTTGCCTTCTGATTCTCGTTTTTCTATCAGACTTCTGGTTTTGGGCTTCAAAACGAGATTGGACTCCATGATCCATTTGTCAACAAGCGGCGAAAACTGCTCGTAATCATCTACCCCATAGGCATGAATTGCATTACTTATCTTTATGTCAGGCATACACCTGCGTGCTATGTTTGAAAGATATGCATAGTCGGAGACTGTTCGGGGCTCGTCTATAAGCTGTTGAATATAAACGTCTTTCCAGCCCTTTTCAGATATGTGTTTGTAAGTGCTTTTCAGAAATTCTTCTATAAACGCACCAAACTCTGCAACCTTTTCTCTGTACTCCTCTGAAGCGGCAAATTTATCTCTGCTCTCGGGCCATTCATATTTATCGCTGTAGTCCGACCAGGCGGTTGTACAATAACCCTTAGGAAATACCATCTCTTTTTTGCCATCTACAGTATTAACGGCGTAGATATTATCTAATGGTGTTATCCAGTGGCCGCTGAAGCAAAGGCATTCTATTTTCTCATAGCCAATTGAAAGAAACAATTCCATCCATTTATCAAACATTGAATAGTCGAAGCTGTATCTGCCCTCAGCATCGACAAATGTCTGTATCACAGGTTTTTGACCGTATATAGTCGGGAAAGTTACATTCCTGTCTCCAAAATCATAAAGTTTTTGAGCAGAATTCTTTATAAGTTGCCAATGCTCCTGAGACCAGCTCTCGGGGGGTGTATTACGGGTAAGATTCTCGGGCTCAACTGTAAGCCAGTGTGAGGTCTTAAGCGCATAACTCTCCGGCATAACAGCTTTGTGTACCCTGAAACTGAAACCACAGGATGCTGCTTCTTGCTGTGAGCTGGATATAATAACCCTGCCGCGGTAAATTCCAGGCTTACAGTCAGCGGGGATTGCAGCATCAATCAGTAAAACCGATTTTTGGTCTTTATTCAGGGTAATATTTCTCTGTTCGAACGCCGGTTCAAAAACCTCAAAAGGTGCTTCTCTCGCCAGATATACCTTGTTAGGACCCTGCGCCGGTTTACCGGCCTGTGTGCCGTTAGAGTTAGAATTAGCCTCAACGGGCACCAGAATCACAGAATAGATATCAAAACTGCCGTTAAACAATTCTCCTTGATCTGTCTTGACCTCATTGACGGTTAATTTTGAATCTATATTTCTTTCAGATATTATCACAAACTGCATCGCAAGCCGGCTATTGCGGGGAGTGCTGATTGGCTCCATATAAAACAGGGGTTCAGGCTGAACGTCATTGTAAACAAATTCGCAAGTTTCAACCTGGTAAAATTCCATACCGGCCAGACAGGGAATACTCAGAAAAAAAATAACCCAGAAAATGCTGCAATATCTTTTAGTCATTAAACACTCCATTTATAAGAATAACTCTGTATGGTATATTTTTATCATGAATACAGTTTAATACTTCAAAATTGCTTTGGCAAGTACGTTGTGTTGAATTATAACGTATAATAATTGACCTATATGGCCAAAATAGAAGTTTAAGAGAAAAATTACTATTATCGATGTAAGTTTAGCCACTAAGATGCTATTGGCCGGGTGCATCAATTTTAGCGGAATTGATGCGCCTGTAATCTGTCGGGGTGCAGCCGAAAAACCGCTTGAACTGCCGGCAGAAATACGATTCACAAGCCATGCCGATTTCATAGGCAACCGTTTTCACCGGTTTGTCATAATCTTCAAGCAGCAGTTCAATTGCTTCAAAAAGCCGCATTTGAAGCAGTTTTTCGATCACTGTCATGCCTGTCGCGGCCTTGTAATGCCGCATAACCGAACGCTTGCTTTTACAGGCGAACCGGGCAACCATATCAAGGCTTATATCTTTTTTATAGTTATCTTCAAGGTATTTGTTTATCAGAACAACCAGGTGGTCCTGCTCGCTCTTTTCCAGCTTAACGCTTTCAGATACCCCGGCAAGGGCATCGTTTACCGTCCTTGCGATAGAGATAATCAGCTCTCTGGTATAATTCATCAGCATATAATGAACGCCGGGTTTGGGGCTGTTTATTTCATTCTCGATGCACTCAATCGCCCGATAAGCATCCTCGGGGCATTGAGATATAAAGTCTTCAACATCAAAAAGCTGCGCAAGAACAATATCCACCGGATTTACGGAATTCTGCGTATCTTTGACCCTGTTCAATTCAAACTTGATCACATACATATAAAGATCGTCCACATCAGTATCCCAGGAATGCTCAAAGTTAGGTCTGGAAATTACTATATCGCCTTCTTTGAAAATCTTTGTACCGTTGTGGCTTACGACTCTGCCTTGGCCGTTTATGATTATATGCACCTCGAAAAAACTGTGTGAATGCCATATACATTTCTTAAAATTTGGCAGATGATAATGAATGTCCACAATCTCAACATTATAGTTTCCAAGCTGAAAACACAATGCGTCATTGGGCAGCCTTCTTAAAAGGCGGTTCCTGGCGTTGATCTGTGAGCTTGAAACAGGTTTTTCCAAAGTGTTAACCTTAAAACGATAAATATCTATAAGGGCCGCGGCAAAGAATATCAAAACAAGTATTGAACTAAATGGCCAATTTATATTATTATACAGTCATACCGCTTGCAATTCAACCCGTAATACTTATAAATAACAAAAACTTTTATTAAGGAATATTTTATGTCTGAAATTAGATTTGAAGAAATAAAAATGTCTGCCGGCGGTTTTGAACGTGAATGCAACCCTCTGCCCCGTCTTGAACAGCTCAAGAGCGTACCGTGGCCGGTCGAGGTTGGACCGGATATGCCCCAACAGGACGCGAAATATATCAATTACGGCTGCGGCACTCCGCTGCTGCCCTACCTGCTGCAGGACAATTATAACAGGGACAGGAAAACAAGAAGTTTCAAGACAGCTGTCCTTGAGAACGAATTTCTCAAAGCTGTATTCCTGACAGAACTCGGCGGACGGCTGTGGTCACTTATCTATAAACCTCTCAACAGAGAACTTTTATATGTCAACCCCGTATTTCAGCCGACAAATGTCGCTTATCGCAACGCATGGTTCAGCGGCGGCGTGGAATGGAATATGGGTATCCCGGCACACAACCCGTTCACCTGTGACAAACCGTTCTTTGCCCTGTTAAAAGACGGAGATACGCCGGTACTCAGGATGTACGAATGGGATCGCATAAGAAACGCACCTTTTCAGGTTGATTTTTATCTGCCGCCCAACAGTCCCCTTCTGTATGTAAGAACAAGGCTGATCAACCCTCATAAGAGAGAAATACCGGCATACTGGTTTTCAAATATAGCCGTCCCCGAGTCACCAGGCCACAGGGTTCTGGCTCCGGCATCAAAAGCATATACATTTGACTATTCAGAATCAAGATTTGCTGTAAAAGCCGCTAATATACCAGAAGAGAAAGGCATAGATGTTACCTATCCAACCAACATCTATACCGCCAACGATTTTTTCTTCAGAATAGAAGATGGCGAACGTCCCTGGATCACATCGCTGGACAACGAGGGTTGCGGCTTGATTCAGGCCTCTACAAGAGAGCTCAAGGGCAGGAAACTCTTTGTCTGGGGAATGAATGCAGGCGGACGTAAATGGCAGGAGTTTTTGAGTGTGCCCGGGGCCCCTTACATCGAAATACAGGCCGGACTTGGAAGAACACAGGTAGAATGCATCCCCCTGCCGGCAAAATCAGAATACGAATGGCTTGAAGTATATGGATATCTTCAGGCTGACAGCGGCACAGTGCACGGCAGCGACTGGCAAAAGGCCTGCGATGAAGTAGAAACTCGGCTCAACAGGTTTGCAACGATTGACCAGCTTGAGCAAGAACTCAAAAGAAGCCGCGAAACCGCCGAGACCAAACCCGATGAGATAATACAGCGGGGCAGCGGCTGGGGCGCTCTTGAACGCAGACTTAACGGTCTCTCAGAGACGCAGAATTTTGTCTCTAAAGGGATAATATTCCCAGACAGCTCTATGAACCGCGAGCAGGAGGACTGGCTCAGCCTGCTTGAAAATGGATTCTTCCCGGACAACCCGCCGGTGAGCCGGCCCAAAAGTTATATGACTGACAATCGGTGGCTCAAACTTCTCGAAAAAATGCCGCCGCAATACACCGGCTGGGAGGCGAATTACCATTGCGGGCTGATGCATTACACGGCAGGTGAGATTGAGACCGCTCTGGATTATCTGGATAAATCTATAAAATCTGCAAAGAACCTCTGGGCATACAGAGCACTTGCACTGATATATCTCAAGAAAAACATGAGCGAGAAGGCGTTAGAATTTATGGATATGGCCTGGGGATTATCTCAAGGGATGCCTGAACTTGCGGATGAATACTGCCGGATGCTCTGCTCGCTTGAACAATTTGACAGATGTGAAGATATATTGAAACAAATGAATCAGGATCTCTTATCCCGCCCCAGAGTCCAGATTGCCAGGATACAAACCTGCTTCGAGAAAAAGGATTATGATACTGCCGAGGATTTACTTAATAAGATTGTCTTAGCTGACATACGCGAATGCGAGACAACTCTGACGGATACATGGTTTTCGATTAAAGCCGCGCAGGAAGCGCAAAAACGCAAATGCAGCGTCAATCAGGAAATCGTCGAACATGTACGTCAACACCTTAAACCGCCGGCTAATATAGATTTCAGAATGCATGAATAATATTCAGAGCATTCTGGTATAACATGCAAAAAAAAAGGCGGGCTGACATTTTTTCTGCCGGCCCGCCTTTTGATGCTATATAAAATCAACGCTGGTTATCAGACAACACCCTGGGCTATCATGGCATCTGCCACTTTGCAGAATCCGGCGATGTTGGCGCCTGCCACCAGGTTGCCGTTCATTCCGTACTCATCAGCAGCAGCGACACACTGATCGTAAACAGCATTCATAATCATTTGCAGCCTGTGGTCCACCTCTTCAAATGTCCAGTTGAGTCCCATCCAGTTCTGGCTCATCTCAAGAGCACTCGTGGCTACGCCGCCTGCGTTAGCCGCCTTGGCCGGGCCGAAAGCAACATTTTCACTTAAGAATACATCAACGGCTTCAGGTGTAGATGGCATATTTGCGCCTTCACCAACCGCGATACAGCCGTTTTTAGCAAGTGCCTGTGCGGCCTTTGCGTCAAGTTCATTCTGGGTTGCACTTGGAAGAGCAACATCACAAGGCACTGTCCATATTCCCTGCCAGTTATCATGGAAGGATGAACCGGGATTCTCATCGCAATATTCCTTTATGCGGCCGCGTTCAACCTCTTTGATACGTTTGATGGTATCGAGGTTAACACCTTTCTCATCAACGATATATCCGCCGCTGTCACTGAGGGCAACTACTTTGCCGCCGAGTTCGTGAACCTTCTGTGTAGCATATATAGCGACATTTCCCGAACCGCTGATCACAACCTTTTTGCCGTTCCAGTCGGTATTCTGGTCCTGTAGCATACGTGTTACAAAATAGACAAGGCCGTAACCTGTTGCCTCTGTACGGACAAGTGAGCCGCCGTAATTGAGGCCTTTACCGGTAAGAACACCCTCAAAAACATTCTTTACCTTTTTATATTGCCCGAACATGTAGCCGATTTCGCGGCCGCCTACGCCAATATCACCGGCAGGTACGTCTGTATTGGCACCTATATGTCTTTGCAGCTCGGTCATAAAACTCTGACAGAAACGCATAACTTCCATGTCACTTTTGCCCTTGGGGTCGAAGTCCGAGCCGCCTTTGCCGCCGCCGATCGGAGTCGTGGTCAGGGCGTTCTTAAAAATCTGCTCAAAACCGAGAAATTTAATGATCCCCAAATATACAGAGGGATGAAAACGAAGTCCGCCTTTATACGGACCTATGGCCGAGTTGAACTCAACACGGAAGCCGCGGTTTACCTGTACTTCGCCGCTGTCATCGACCCATGGAACACGGAACATAATCTGACGCTCCGGCTCAATCATGCGTTCTAATATTTTGAGTTTGCCGTATTCAGAGTGTTTCTGCACAACTACATTGACAGACTCGGCTACCTCTTTTACTGCTTGATGAAATTCAATTTCACCGGGGTTGCGGGACTCAACCAGCCCCATTACATAATCAATAAATTGAGAATTCATAGATATCTCCTATCTTAATATTCTTTCTTACGCGTTTATTTTCTTATACTAAGACTATTTAAATACTTGACTTAATCAAATATTATATTCTAATGCTAATATTAAATATAATAATCGTTTATCATAAGAACCGCTTATATCAAAGAGGCCTATGCATATTGAGAATCTCAGAATATTTTGTGACCTTGTGGACTCGCAGAGTTTTTCCAGAGCGGCTGAAAAGAACTATATAAGCCAGTCGGCTGTTTCGCAGCAGGTTGCGCAGATGGAGTTTGAATTCAGCAACAAACTCCTGGACAGAAGTACCCGCCCTTTTCGGCTAACACGCTATGGTAAAACATTTTACGAGGCGGCTAAACAAATCGTAGAGATCTACGATACAGCAGTCAGCGAAATTAAAGCCGCCGAGTCAGACCCTCCGGTTCTGCTCGGGACGATTTACAGCATTGGAATACATTCAGTTTCGGGTTTTATCCAGAAATTCATGAAACGCCACCCAGATATGAAAATCAAGATAGAGTACCTTGAAGCAAAGTCAATCTATGAGATGATTAGCTCAGACATGCTGGATATAGGCCTCGTTGCGGTGCCCGAAGCGGGTAAAAACTATCAGGTTTACCCGTTTATTTCAGAAAGAATGGTTTTTGTATGCTCACCTTCCAATCCATTGGCCAGGGAAAAGAGTATAAACGTCAATTCAATAGCCCAGCAGGATTTTATTGCCTTCGAAAAGGATGTACCAACCAGGCGGCTGATTGATAACATAATGTCTAACTATGGTGTTACCCTCGAGATAAAACACGAATTCACCAATGTAGAAATGTTGAAACGTTCAATTGAAATTGACGCAGGCGTCAGCATTCTTCCGGAAATCACCGTTGATAAAGAAGTGCATACCGGAACTTTAAAGGCAATACCGATTAACAGCGATGCTTTTTTACGTCCCTCGGGTATTGTTGTTAAGCGGGGCAAAAAACTCTCAAAATCCGCGGCGGCTTTTTTACAGCTCTTAATCAATCAAAACAAGCAGTAATTTTTTTGTTTATTATTATCGGCTTTATTATTGTTGACAAAATCGGTTTTATTTGATAAAATATCAATTTGTAAAAATCATAAACTTTTCTCTTGGAGATGTTTAAAACATGGCAAACATTTGCAGCATATTAGCCTGGGCCCCCGGTCCTATGGAATTGACTATCATACTGGTTATCGCGGTAATACTCTTTGGCAGACGGCTGCCTGAGGTCGCCCGCAATATGGGCAGAAGCCTAACTGAGTTCAAAAAAGGTGTTAAAGACACCACTGACAATGTCAATAACGCAATAAACGAGTCAGAGGAAGAATCAGACAAATAGGTATCCATTCTTATTTGACAGCTGAGCCTTTAGATTTAAATACCGCCAACCAGAAGCATTGCCGCACCGGATAGACGATCATAAAGATGCCTATCCGGCGTGGATATTCTGTGCCCGTCCCGGATTGAGCGACACATTTTAAAAGCCGGCTTTTCAGCCAATATTGCCGGCTCAGTCCTGTTCTATAACAAGAATACCCCAAAATTCAAGACGGGGAATCTGTATTGTAACTTTGTCAGCATCAGCTTTGAAAGGGAGCTCAACCGTTTTTACCAGTCTGGAATAATCTTTACTTTTTTCAGCCTCATTGTGCATTTGCCGATCATAGACACGCGGCGTCATCAATTTGAATTTCAGCTTTTCCGGCTCAACATTAAGGGCATTTCGTTTTATGTTGAGTTCAAACGGCTCTGGTTTGCTTCTTTTAAGATTTTCCATGCCCTTTACGTATTCGTATATCTTCTCGCCCGAAGCGAGCTCCCATACCTCGTTGGCGTCCTTTCCGTCGGGTGTTATCATCGCTTTGCCCCAGTCAACCAAATGCACTGCCAGAGGACTCCTGGCTGAACCGGGTTTAGAACGCACAAACACGCACACTTCGTTTTCTGTACCTTTAACCTCAAGGGGTTTATCATCAGCCTCAACTGTTTTGGTTAAAATGCCGGTTGTGCTGTAATCATAGCTGCGTTCATATCCGTCAAGGTAGTCGGCAGCTGCTCTGATAAATCCGAATGTCGGTGCGTAATCCTCCGGCTCGCCGAAAAACCTGCCGCTGCCGTCTTTGGTCTGTTCAAAAGTATCCCAGGGCACCTGTGCCAGGCCGCCGTTCGCGTAAATTGTAGCTATAACCTTGAGATCCAGCGATTTTTTCTCATCATGCGTAACTTCAAGGCCAAGCAGTTTTGCGCTTCCGATGGTCTGGAACTTGCCCAGCTTCTCGCAGGCCCTGAACCTTTCCCAAAGATGCCCGGGGTTCGCCGAAACCATCATCAGCTCTGACATGCCGGCGTCAAAAATATTCTGCAGCGGCCCCCACCTCTGGAACGAAGTGTTGTTAAGGCTCATTGGTATATCTCTGTCGGCATAATCCTTGCAGTCCTTTACAAGTCTGGTGAAAAATTCCATTGTTAAGTCGTCCCAATATTTATACCAGTATTCTTTTATCGGGCATTTGTACTTACGGGAAAAATCGTCGCCGACAGGTGCGCCTTTTGCGATCAGGTACTCTTTGTAGTTGAAGTTGTCTATCTCGCGAATGCCTATATTGTTCAATTCTTCGACGGTCAGGTTTTGTTTTAGCCACTTCGTGAAACCGGCAATGCCTGTTTTTGTGAAGCCGCCCCCGCAGGTTGTAACAGCAAGATAATGGTGCTCCGCCGCGTCACGCTGAAGCTGATCGCAGCCGGCGTCAATGAGTTTTTTGTAAAACTCAAGATGGCCTCTGTAATACTCCGGATTGGAGATATCTCCGATAAGCTGGGGATTCTTCCATGTCCTTATAAAGGGCATAATCGAGTAATTGCCTTCAATATCGGTCATTACAATGTTTTCCAGCCAGTCAACCGGTGCCCTGTCGCCGAGCCAGCAGGGTATATGCTGAGCCGCTGTGCCGCAATAGGTGTAGCCCATATCCTGGAGTTTCTTTACCGCATTCAGCTCACGCTGAGTGAACCAGATATAAGACCAGTCTATCCGTGTCAGGTGAAAAAGCGGGGCAACGCGGAAAATGTTTTTCTCATCCTCAAAAGGGACATCGCGTATTGTAAGTGTCCGCATACTTACATCGCTGTATTTCGGGAAAAAGGTTTTCAAGTCCCTCTCTTGAGTCATGTCATGAAAAACAGAGAATGCCTTTTGCCCGCTTTTTAACGCGGCGGCATTAGCTGTGCTGACAAAAACCGCACCAAAGGCGGCAGCCAAAACAAAAACAGTTACTGCGAAAACAGAAATTCTTTTAATATTCATTTGCGATCCTTTATTACAATCAAAGTTAACAGTTATAGTTTCTGCCCTTTTCCAGGAAGTACTCTATTGTCTCATATTCAATTTCCGGCGGCTCGGAATGGTCGCTGTGCAGTATATATCCGCCTCCGTTTTTCAACACGTATTTTACCTTTTCAAATTCCTTGTCGATTTGCTCTTTATCATTGCTTATGAGCGCCCTGACGTCAAACCCGCCGAAAAAGGCAATCCGGTCGCCGAATCTATCAAAAAGCCGCGGCAGATCCATACCGGCCTTAACCTCCATGGCCTGAAGGCAATCCATACCGGCCTCTATCAGCCCCGGCAAAAGCGGTTCGACATAGCCGCAGGAGTGAACTATCACCTTGCAGCCTATACTGTGGGCAAAGTCAAACAGCAGCTTATGGCCGGGAAACATAATCTCGTTATACATCGCCGGCGACATAAATGGTTTTTCCTTAAAGCCCATATCCTCAAAATAAAACATCCCGTCGGGTCTGCCGCACCGGCCGAAAAGCTCCTCAAGATGTTTTACTGTCATCTTAGCATAGGTCATAACCATATCCTTTACCCAGTCCGGATCAAGGGCCATACCCATTAAAAGGTATTCATGGCCGCATAACCGCTGCATCTGCTCGAAGGGAGCCATCGAGGCATGATAATAAAATCTGTCATTTTCAGCCGCAATCGTCCTTCCTTCGGCGTAACCGTCAATATCGATTCTCCGCTGATCAAAATTCAGAAGAAACGGTTTTGCATATTCCAGCCAGCTTTTATTGTCTTTAACCAGAAAATCAACATGTTCCGGCGTACTTTCATGCGCTTTATGGAGTCTTAATTTCGCGCCGTTACCGTCTAAGACGAGTTTCGTGAACTCTGTTTCCTCTAAAATCTCCGGCTCGAAATCCATATTTGCGACGCTGTTGACACATCCGCCGCCCCTTCGCAAGTCAAGATCGAAATGCTCCCAGAAATCCTCGTCCGGCAGATAACCCTGATCAATCCATTTGCTAAGGGTTGACTGCCACGGGGTTATTGCCGCCGGCACACAGCCGCCGTTATTTCTGTTTAATGCCGCTGCAACCTTTTCTTTGCTTGTCACACTCATCAAGATTCCTTATTATTCGAATAGTAATACGGTATTAGTTCAGTCTGTATCAAGAGCTATCTTCCGCACTTCAACACTGCAATATCTTGGATCAATCATAAGTGCCGGGCTCAGGCTTACCATCTGTGGGGAAAGCGGCATGTCAAAGGGGCGGGCTTTGCTCCATTGCCCGCCGTCTCCAACAGCCAGACGAGTAGTTTGAGCCTCCAAGTCATGACTTATCCGCAGGGTCATCCACTCATTTTGAGCAATATCGCTAGGCAGAACGTCGCCAAGCCGAATCCGGCAAAGATAGACACTGTGTTCGCCGTCCATTAGGAGCAATTCAGCATCATTAACGCTGCCCTCAGTGATGCGGAATTCTATCGCAGCGTTGAATAAAGCATTGGGACGGGAAAAGGGTTTGGCAGGCCCAATCCAGACCAGCCCCGGATATCTGGGACTGGGTTTGCTCACGGATATCGTGCCGTCTTTCAACTTCTCATAAACGGGGGTATATTTCATCTCTGACATAACCTGCTCACGCAGTTGGTCCAGCGGCGTATCCTCGGCAATGCCGTCAAAGCGGCGCTGGAGCAGATAATTCCGAAAGCAGGCAAAAAAGGCATCACCGAAATCGCCGCCATACTGCCAGACGCGATTGACCATGCCGCTGATATCGTCAAACTGAATGCCGGCCGCGCCCTTGTCGATCCAGTTTTTCCCGCGTTCGATCATTGCAGTACGGTATTGGGCAGAAGCAAAAGAGGCTCCGTAGCGAGGCGGCATAAAATCGGGTCGGATATGCATCGGTTGTCCATCCGGATAACGCACCCAACCTGACCAGTCCGGCGTAAAAGTTGGGATGCCCTCCTGCGGTGGTACGCCATCCAGGGCAATGTAGCTGTGCAGAAAACAGTCACTGCCATGGAAAGCCATGCCGTTGCTCTGAGCGTATTCGAGCGTCTTAAGACTGTGGTCATAGCTCCAACTGATACGGCTGACATGATAGCCGTCTAACGGGTCGGTATCAGAGGCAATAGCGTCATCTACCCATTTTGGCCTCTGCCAGATGCTGCTGAAGCGGATCATTCGCATCAGCGGGATTTCCGATTCAGCCATTGCCTTTCGCAAATCCGGGCGTTCGACTCCGGGCAGCTTTACGGGCTCTGCGGTATGAACGCGAACAAGAGCCCAGGCTGAGACATTCTCAACCGATACCACAGGCTCGCCGCTTTCATCGGTCTCCCAACTTACAGAAGCACTTGCAGCATCCTGCCACTCAGGGGCAGCGATTTCCACTTTACTGACCTTTGCACCCTTAAGCAGCAATTTTGAAATGGTAAACTTTCCTGATGCAGGGACTGCTGATTTGTCTTTAAAATCCCTGATAATATGCAGCACCAGCGGTGCATCCGAGGCTTCATGCTGGACACGGGGAATAGGCGGCAGGAAAGCGGACCGGTATGAGTCTTCCATCTCGAAGGGGCAATCAGGTGCGGCGGCTTTTTTAGCCGAATCCATGGCAGTACGCAAATGCGGCCGGCCGCTGAAACGCTCGGGTATCGCAGGCGCCTTGTCTCCCTTTAGACGCAGAACAGTGGGTACGCCTGCCCGGAACAAATCAAGGATCTGCAATTCCAATGCCGACAGGTCCTGGACTCCATCTTCTTCGTAGGGCACATCCAGTACATGCCAAAGAGCCGGGACATAGCCGTCAAACCAACCGGCATGATCGTGGATCATGCGAAAGATGGGCTGATGAGCGTCTAATGAACCGTAGAAGCGGGTAAACTGAGAACCGTCATATAAGCACCACGGGACATGCATATGACAGCCGATCGCATATGAAAGACCGGTTGCACCGGCATAGGCCTGCGGGTCTTCGAGTTGATTCCAGCGCCTATTCGAAGTGGCGTTGGGCATCACCAGAAGAGTCGTATCGACGGACTCGGATAAGGCAGCGATCCCAAGAAAGTGGGCCAGGGGCTTGTCCTCATGAAGGGAGACGACATCACACTCAATGTTAAAGTAATCGAAAGGTGCAGCCATTTCTACCCAACGGGGGACATGCATGCTGCCGGCAGGATTGCCGCTAAGAACCACGGGCCGGCGGTCAGGGTAGGCCCTGGCCGAGTAATCACGGATGCTGCCCATGACTTGAGTCATGCAATCAAGGATCGTTTCAAAATGGAACTCTTCAAAGGCCTGTCCCAGCGGGCCAAAAGGTTTGGTGAATTCGACCACACCGCCCTGGGCCGACAGTGCCGCAGCCTTCTCGGGTAATACAATACAAGATGACTCTACTTTATCATTGGGTTGCTGATTTTGGTTTACTGCGGTTTTGCTTGCTGTGTCAACCTTCTCAACACCGTCATCAATATCTTTACAACCAGTAAATACCACCACAAAAAAAACCAAACTTAATAAGTGTCTCAAATACATAACATTTTTTTCTTTGCTCGTCATATTATCTCCAGTACATTATCTGCTAATATTTTCAGATCCAAGTCCCCATTCTCTCAATACCTGTGTTTCTTTAGGTTTAACGTCTCTGCCGTTCCATCTCTTCTGCTAAACATAAAGCTAACCTCTTTGGTTTTCTATTATACCGGCTTTTTCGAAGCGTTTCATATACTCATTGATATCCCACGGGCTGTCGGAATAAACATCTTTTTTCCATTCTTTAAATGCCTCTGCCATTTTTGCGACACGTTCCGGATATTTGGAAGACAAATCCCTGAGCTGCTTTGGATCATCAGCAATATTATACAAAGCAATATCCTTTTGATTATTTTCTTTTACAAGCGTCCAGTCGCCGTCACGGACAGTCCAGCGGCGGTTGTCAAAATTCTTCATAAACACGCCAACCGGTTTTTCCCAGAACAGCATTCCTCGATCAATGCTTTTACCGCCGGCAAGAACGCTTGTCAGGTCAATGCCGTCGATTTTCCTGCCCGCCGGGATTTGAGCACCTGCGATCGCGGCAAGTGTCGGCGTAATATCCATCGTCATTCCTATTTGAGAGCTTTTGACTCCCTGAGGGATTTTGCCCTTCCACGCGGCAATGGCCGGCACACGGATTCCACCTTCGTACAGATTGGCTTTACGGCCTCTGAACGGGCCTGTACTGCCGTATCCTATCGGCCCATTGTCCGATGTAAAAAATATGAATGTGTTTTCTGCAAGGCCGCTCTTGTCTAAAGCCTTTAAAATGTTACCGACAGCCGCGTCCATGCCTTCGACGACTTCTTTATAAGCCTGATGTTTGTCTTCTCTGGGGCCGGGTCCGTAATCTTCCCTGCCGCTCCACGCGTTTGCAAGCTCTTTGTCATTTGGCCCAATATACGGATTGTGGGGAGCGGTGAAAGGCAGGTACGCAAAAAACGGCTGTGGCTTATCTGCCGTCATGAATTTAATTGTTTCATCAGCGAGTACGTCAGTGTACCAATAGCCCGGAGCATCAACAGTCTTTCGCCCCCGGTAAAAATAAGACTCGCCGGAATCGCCGGGGCCCAGTTTCATTGTAAAATTATCGCCTGCGTTGCCGCCGGTACCGACGAACACTTCAAAGCCCTGATCCATAGGATGATGCGTATCCATAGGCCCGAGGTGCCATTTACCGAACATGCCGGTACGGTAACCGGATTTTCTGAGAATTTCGGCAATGGTGATTTCGTCAGGTTTTAGTCCGAGAAACATTTCTTCGCCGGGTTTGTTAACGGCTTTTATAGCATCTCCAAGCTGACCGAGCACGTTGCAAATGCCGCTTCGGTGATTGTACCTGCCGGTGAGCAGTGCCGCCCTTGTCGGGCTGCAAACCGAGCAGTTAGTATGAAAATCGGTAAGCATCATGCCTTTTTTGGCAAGTGCATCAAGGTTTGGTGTCTGGATATCTTCAACATTATCAGGTGCCGGTGTAATCGGCCGCCACGGTTGTCCGCCGCGAAAACAGCTCACATCGCCATAACCCATATCGTCGGCGACGATTAAAAGGATATTTGGGCGTGTCTGAGCTTTCGGGGTTGTAAAAAAACCGTCTCCGCAGCCGGCAGTCACAGCGGCAGCAAAACCGCCGGCAGTTTTAAGAAAATCTCGTCTTGAAAACATGTTACACCTAAGTTTATTCAGTATCGATTATCAATATTGCCCAGGGATTGATTGCAGGAACATTAACTGCGGTTTTAGAGTTATCCTTAGAGATCTCTAACTTTACAGTCTTAGAGAAACTTGCAAAGGCGCTGCTTTGTCTGCCGGAGAGCTTCTCGTTTTCTTCGAGCATTGCAAGAGCCGCCTTTTCAGCCCTGTCGTGCTCGGATTTTACATACTCAACCGGCACAGCCATTGAAACCGAAAGCCGGTCAGAATCAAAGAAATTCTTATTGTTCAAAACGAGCTTAAAGGGCTTATTCTGCTGATTCCAGTCAACAAGATGAATCACCACCGGGGCCTGCTTATCGCCGGGAACAGCCCTGATAAATGCGTAAATATCTTTCTCTTCTGACTCTATCAATACGGGCTTTTCGGCTCCATAGGGGTTCTCTTCGAGTCCAGGGCCAAATGCTCCCGCGTCCTGATAACCGCTCAGATACCTGTCATTGGCACGTACAAAGGCATACAGGTCAGCATAATTTTCGGGTTTGCCGAAGTAGCGGCCGCGGCCGTCTCTGGTCTGCTGGAATATATCCCAGGGCACCCGTGAAAGTGCGCCCGACGCGTAGGTAGCGGCAACTACCCTGCGTTTTAGAGCAGTCATGAAATCTTCATCGAAATCCTTGCCCTGTGATTTTGGGGTACCGAAAACCTGTACCTTGCCGAAACTTCTGGCAGCCTGGGATCTTTCATAGATATGAACGGGATTAGCGGTATTGACAATCAGCTCCGAGATAGCAAAATCAAACTCATGGTAATACGGCTGTTCCCACCTCTGGTATGAGGTATTGTTACAGGAAAAAGGCACACGTGTTTTTGCGTGAACATTAACCGCACTTCTTATGTCTTTGTAGAAATTTACCAGAGCCTGCAACTGAAAATCGATAAAGGGCTGCTTAAGAGGATTATCTGTCATCTTATTGTCTTTTACATAGCCGTTATCGAAAAGCCACTGCTTGAAATCAAAGCTCTCAAGGGCGTCGATACCTTTATTTTTCAGCTCATTGTCAGTAAAGTTTTCATCCAGATACCGGCTGAATTTTTCCATGCAGTGCTCACAGAAACAGCCCATTCCGGCGGCGGCAAACGAATATTGAGAGCTCGGATCGTCGCGCTGGATAGTCTGGGCACCGTAATCAATATTTCTGTTGTAATATTCCAGATTGACCTTTTTGTAAGTGGGGTTATTCACGCAGCCGGGGTATATCGGTACTGTCCAATGGCGGCTGTGCTCAAGAAAAAGCGGCTCACCGTCCAGCTGAACCATACTGTTAGCTACGTATTCGCGACCCGCGGCCATTTCAACAACAACACCTGTGGCGCACTGGCCTGTCGTGCCGAATACCCTGCCCAGATCTTTTACTTTACGGATAAGCTGTTCTTCTTTGTCGTTGAACCGCAAATATACCCATTCAAGCCGGGTGGCGTGGAAGTTCTGCATCGCCTCAAGCGTGTCATAAGAATCGTTTTTATCCATAGGCCTGAAATTCAGCGACCTTATAGTAACATCACTGGCTGCCGGTACATAGTCAGGCCGCTCAAACGGCCGGGCAATTTCAAATGCTTTTTTAGATGCCTCTAACCGGGCTGAAACCAGTAAAAAAGAAATCACTGCTGAGATTGCCAGAATTATTGAAAATGATTTATGTAAGTTAACCATAAAAAACCTTATATTAAAAATCACACTCTAAGCACGCTGATAAGTTCCAGGTATTTTATGCCGGTCCTTTGGTTTATTTTCAAGCCACTCAAGCTCGCTTACAACAGCCAGATGTTTGCGAATCTCTTCGGTAAGCTCCTCTCTGATATCGGCATAAGCCGGATCGTCGCATAGATTATTCATCTGCAGAGGGTCGGCGGGATTATCAAAAAGGTGCCAGGGATAAACTCTGCCCGTATCGGGGTCTTTCTGAAGCGTAAACGTCCAGCGTTTAGTGCGTACGCCGCGGTAATCCATCAGCTTAGGCTGCTTGGCAATGATATAATGCGTCTCTTCGGGCAGATTATACAGTATAAACTGCGAATTCGGCTCTTTGCCCTTGCCGGTGCAGAGACGTTTAGAAAGGTCCATCCCCTGCATAGCCCTGTTAATCATGCTGCCGTGGCCTGTCAATCCAAGCAGCGTGGGAGCCAGATCAATTGAGCCCAGCAGCAGATCATCTTCCTTGTCGGCGGGGATTTTACCCGGATAACGGATTATAAACGGAACAAGTATTGACTCCTCATAAGGATAGCGTTTCCACTTCACACCGTGTGCATAATGCAGGTCGCCGTGGTCGGAAGTAAATATCACTATCGTGTTATCAGCGATACCCAGCTCGTCAATCTTGTCAAGTATCTTTCCAAACTCTTCATCGACAGATGATATCTGCGCATAAAAATGCTTAAGGTCGTGCATACGCCTCTCATCTCTGTATTCTTCGGGCACATTCTCCCAGTAAGGAGTCTCAATTGACTGATAGTAGTCAACCCAGTGCTCTTTTGCGCCGGGATATGAAGGGTGCGGCGGCAGAACACTCAAAACCCCGCAGAAGGGAGCTTCTTTTTGAGAGCTTTCTTCCATAAAATCTATAAACCTGTCCGTGAGGAACTCGGGTGCATAGGCGTTTATCTGCTTGTATTTGCCGTCTTTATCCCATACATAGGTATTTCGCGGTCGGTTATGGTTGCTCGTCTGTATCCACAGATCATCGAAACCGTGCCGCAGCGGAGCGGGAGTTATCGCGGCGGGTGTCTTTACTTCTCCGTCACGTTTGTCGTCTTTCCAGATCGGGTCTTCACATCCCGGATAAAGGTGCCATTTGCCCACATAACCCATTGTATAGCCGGCGGATTTGAGGGTTTTTGACCAGCTGGGCAGATCACCGGCGAGCGGAAAATCGCCATGGTTATTGACAAAGCCGGTCTGGTGGCCGTGCTGCCCCGTGAACAGCATTGCCCTGTAAGGGACGCATATTGGGTTGTTCGATACGCAGTTGGTAACCGTAACACCCTGTTTGGCGAACCTGTCAAGGTTAGGTGTTTTGAGCTCTTTTATTCCCCTGGACCATCCCTTGGCGGGATGTTCATCGGTGAAAACAAATATCAGGTTCGGTCTGTCCTTGCCGCTGAAACGATTCGGGCTCTGGCAGCCGGTATTGAAAAGGGCCGAAGCACCCGAAATAACTGCTGCGCCTGCCATGCCGCTTTTTGCAATAAAGTCCCTTCTATTCATAATTTATACCTTTCTGATCTGAGGTTTAGCTATTTTTTCCATGGGTAAAAACGGTATTATCGCAAGGGTAAGTAATCCTGCGGTACTGCTAAGTACAAAAAGACTGGGATAACCCAGCATCTGCTGCAGAACGCCGCTGATTCCCCCCGGTATATAAAATCCAAGCCCCATTATGCCGCTTGAAATTGCCAGCATTGACGTTTTATGCTCGCCGTCCGCTATGGCGTGGAGGTAGTAGAAAAACGCGCTGAATCCGATTCCGTATCCAAGCGTCTCAACTACTGCTGTGCCAAAGACGTAAGTGTAGAATTCCGTTCCGCCGATCATGAACTGTGCCTGCGGGCGGAATATTGCCAGGAAGATGTACGCGAAATTGGGCAGGTTCATAAACATTGTGAATGGTATAAGTGTTTTCCTAAGCCCAAACCACTTTATAATGAAGCCGCCAAGAATTCCTCCAATTATCATAAACGGCACATCCGCATAGGTTTTGAGCATGGCAACCTCTTTGGCGTTCATGGCGAAACCGCCTGCGTCTGCCGCGTCCATCAGGAATGGCGGAACCATATACACCTGCATACCCTGTCCAAACCGAAAGATAAGCAGCATCGCTATTATTGCCCATGCTCTCCGCTGCTGCACGTATTCCTTAAGCACGGTAAACAAGGGAAAAGCCCCCGTATCCTTTACCGCATAGTCATCCTTTGCTTTGGGCAGGCCGAAAAGATAATACACAGCCAACACAAGCAGAGTAACAGAAGCCAGCCCCATCGCCTTGCCCCAGGCAATTTCGAGAGCCGCCCCGTCTTCCTGGAGCTGTCCGGCAAGCCTGACAAACAATACAAGAGAAAGGATAATCCCCCCTCGTATCGCGGCGGTTTTTATACCTACAAACTCGGCCTGCTCCGCCTTGTCAAAAACCCGAATATAGTATCCGTCAGAGGAAACTTCCAGGCATGAGAAAAGGAGCGCAAAACAGAGTATGAGGCTAAAAGCCAGCAAAGGTGTCATGTATCCAGTGTAGATAACTATACTTAAGACCATAAGAATAACACCGATAATAGCGGTGAAGGTAAAGCAAAGACGTCTTTTACTGCCCAGAGCATCAATCCACGGCGACCATAAAAACCTGAAAGCACTCGGCAGTGACAACAGGGCCACTGCCCCGATCAAAGCATTTGAAAAGCCGAAGTCCTTAAACATAACTGAAGTCATGGTTCCGACAATTCCGCCGCCGCCAAGACCAATAGCCACAAACAGCATGGGGGTAAAGATCCATGGGCTGGAAAGCCTGTTCTTTTTTTCTATAAGCATGAATACCTTTGATTTAGAGGTTTTTTAGTGTAGCCCTGAAATTGCCGACGGCTTCCGAGGACATTATAGCCCTGTTGTATATTCGAACGGTTTTTACACTGCCGTCAACATCCTTGCCGATTGTCAGTTCATCTGAGCCGTTTATATCGTAGAGGTTTGGACTGAATCTGCCCCAGCCGAACTGCCGGTCATCACCGCCGTCACAGAACTTTCCATCAATAATGAACGTTATAACCTTCGGCCCGCCGTCAATGATGATTGAAACATGGTGAATGTGGTCGGGCTTTATGCTTCCGGGGTCACTGCTCCAGCAGGACTCCGTCATGCCGTCATTTAGAGTAAGCCGAACATTCTCATAATCTCCGGTTGTAACACAGAAACCCCTTCCCTCGGGGGTGCGGTTATCAAAAATATTCTGCCCCGGAAGTACACTTGTCAGATTTACGTAGAAATCTAAACTGATGCCGTTTCTAAGGTCAAAACCCTTGTAATCAAAAGTGGTTACGTCTCTTACTAAAAACTTGGGAAGTTTCGGGCATGATACAGTTGATGGATTGATTCCGACTCTCGTTATATCAAGAATCAAACCGTCCTGTTCAATCGATTCTACCCTGTCGAAGTTAAAAAGTTTATTCAGAAATTCAGGATTCAGTTTATGAATCCTCGCTGTTTCCTTGTCAGTCTCAGTAATATATATATCGTTATTTTCTTCTACCAGATCAGGGTAACTCATTCTTATGAATGTGTCATCCGTATAGATAATAATTTCCGGCTGAGACCATTCAATAATCAACCCCTCGGGAGACTCTTTTTCTGCGCCGCACAACATCCAGACAGGATTTCTGTTTTCATAATCCTTTCCGCTGTGGTTGTGAAACCAGTAAAGGTATTTTCCGTTTGAGCATTTCCAGGCGAAGTTTGCCGCCCTGGGATTTTTTACCTTTTTACCTTTGTATGTATAGCTCAGATATTCAGGCTCGCTCCAGGTATGCCCCTCATCGCGGCTGTATGAACAGGCTGGATATCCATCTACAGTTCGATAAACACAAAAGAAACTGCCATCGCTCATAACTGAATAGCTTTGCTCTTCGGATATCGGCCCGCCGCCCGAGGGGGCTCGAAGGCCATGATCTCCATCAGGCAGTGTCTCCCAGGATATGTTCGCAGGGTCTGACTCTGTAAGAATATCGCTGCTCTTTACCAGAATGCCTTCACTTCTTGTAAAAAAGCCTTTCCCAATAGAGCCGACCTTATGAACAGAAACATAAGCAGCACCATCATGTATAAAAGGCTTGCCGACATTCCAGAAGAATCTTATCTTGCCCTGATAAGGGTTCTGCCGGTCAATCTCCATTTCGCGGATATCAACAACATACCTTTTATCCGACCAGCTTCTGCCGTGATCGTCGCTGTATTTGAACACAAAATAGCCAAGGCTGTCAACGCGGCGGCATAAACCGTCAGGGTAAGCGTCTTTTGAAGCGATTATCTCACGCACATTATCGGTATTATGGTTATAAAAACAGAATATTCGTCCGCCGGGGGCTTTCAACAGCACCGCGTAAGAAGCCTCTATTTGTCCGGGCTGTTCAAGCTCTACAATATTCTCCCAGGTTTTGCCCTTATCTGTGCTTCGCTGCGAAATAACATGCTGGCCGCCCTCGCCTTCGCGGCCGACTCCGGTAGTCATGACACAAAGCCAGGCGCCGTCATCTGTTTTAATCACATAGGGCTGGTCTGAATAGGTCTTGCTCGGAATAACGTTTCCGTGTTTAAGGTGCCGCCAGTCGTCTTTTAAATTGCTGTAGTCATCAACATCAAGACCCATGCTGGCGATCATCTCGATGTCAATGGATAGTGTTTTTGAATTCATTTAAGATGTAAACTCTCTTATTAATTGTGTATATTGTAAAATAGTTATTATGGTATCTTAGAAACATTAGACTAAAAAACAGCAGAAGTCAATTAAGCCCCCTATAAATCAATCTAAAATTTCAACGCTTAAATCTATGCCAGAGCTTTCAAAATCCTCAAGCCACGATTTTTCAAACTCGCGAACAACAGCCCTGCCCATATTTTCCAGGGGCCAGGCAACATTTATCATATTAAAATGCTTAAACAAATCATAACGGCCCGAATAATAAATCCCCGAAGTGTTGACCATGTTTATCGATTTATTGAAAAAACCCGTGCAGTCCATTTTTTCAAGCTCTTCTATTATATGTGTCTCATGAAGACAGACAATTCCGTCAACCTCGGGGTGATTTTCAATAAAAGAATGAACTATCAAAGCATCATAGGGTGTAAAAGCCGCCTGACAAACCAACTCGTCTGAAAAAGTGAGCCCCCTCTTGTGCATTTCAACTTTCATTGCTTTTACAATATCGACAGAGTGGGCATCCTGAAACATCCCTTCAACCGGGCCGGTAATAAATGCTATATTATTCGAACCGTGCTTGAGAAGGCAATCAATAGTTTTTTCAGCCAGGTCATCAAGATCCATCTGAATACATGTAAGCGGTATGTCGGGGAAATCTCTGCCCGTTACAACTACCTGATGCCCCCTGTCCACCAGCCGCATAAGATTCATACGGTGAGACAAGATCGGCTGGAGCCACACAATGCCGTCAGGGCTGCGGCTTTCTATCTTATCTACAAAATCAGGATGATTCGACTCGTGAGATGAAAGATCGCCGGCATTATGAATCAGCTCTATTGACCAGTGATGAGGGTCACTTTCTGAGAGCAGCCCCTTTATCATTCTGTAAATGTATGCCTCTCCACGTTCTGAAACCCAGAACGGCATAACCACCGCAATCGAATAATTACCATTCTTTTTGGTATATTTTTTTGGATTATCCCCATTGCTCTCAAGAAAAACAGACACGCTGCCCTCAATAGGCTCAACATTTCCGGTGACATATATACCGTCTCCGGGCCGGGCCTCCAAAACACCCTGAATCTGCAGGGCCTTTACAGCTTTCTGGGCAGTCATATAGGAAACTTTATACTTTTTTGCCAAAAGCCGTATAGGCTCAAGTTTAGTACCCACAGAGTACTGATTACTGATCAACTCTTCAGCAATTTTCCTGTATGTGCCGTCAACAAGGCATTTTTTCTCGGTTGCTTGCAATTTATTAAAATGTTCCTTATGAGAGACTTATACAAAACTACAAATTACATTCAAGCATATTGTAGCAAAGAGAGATTGACAATCAATATAAAAATCAATTTTATATATATTTTTAAAATTTTTATACCAGTACATTTTACAATATGTATAATACTAAAGTCCCTGTGTTGTTTTAATTTAACGCCAGTCATATTTGTTAATCTCAAAAAACTGATATATGATTAGAACTAAAATAAATTAAACAGACATAAATCGCTTTGAAATATTAGTAACCCATTTTTTATCCAAGTTAGAACTCATGAAAAAAACAAAATTTACTTTAATTATTTTTCAACTCGCGTTGACAATCTCAGTCCCGCAAGCCGCCAAGGCAGAAGCTGCAGCAAAGATGTTTGACGGCGGTGATGTTGTCTGCTTTATCGGCGACAGCATTACCCATTCCGGTACATGGCATGTTCATGTACAGAACTACTATCTGACGCGTTTTCCCGAGAGACATATAGAAATGTATAACTGCGGGATCGGCGGCCATACCGCAGAGAAAACTCTTGTAAATTTTGGATGGGATGTCACGCCCCGCAGGCCTTCACAGGCAGTTATTATGCTGGGAATGAACGACCTGCGCAAAGCAGGAACCGATTCCGAAGTCTGGCAGGACTACATTTCCCGCATGAAAGAGCTTTCGAATCTTATAAAGACAGAAACAGACGCCCATATAACCTGGATATCACCAAGCCCATACGATGACATGCTTGAACTTGAGCTAAAGCCGCTTCAGGGCTTTTCAGACCTGCTCAACAGAACTTCACAGGAGCTCAAGGCTTTCGCCGCTGAAAACAACGGCAGCTATATCGACTTTAACCAGCCCATGAACCGGATAAATCTCAAACGCAAGCAGACAGACCCTGAATTTACACTGATTGGCGGCGATCGGATTCACCCCGGAGCGCTTGGCAATATGGTCATGGCATATCTTTTCCTCACAGCTCAGGAGGCGCCGGCTACAGTTTCCCGCGCCGGCATTTCCGCGGCAGAGGGCATTCTTTTTGAAGGAAACTGTAAGATAAATATAAAAACCCGCAGCTTCGACCGGATTGCCTTTACCATAAAGGCAAAGGCACTGCCCTTTCCCATGCCGGAAGAGACCTTCGCGGCGTTGGGTATTGTGCCGATTGAAAAGGAGCTCAATCAAGAAATTTTACAGGTTACAGAGCTCGATACGGGCTCATACACTGTGACTATCGACAATAAGATTGTCGGCCGCTTCACCAACAGCGAGCTGGAACAGGGCATAAACCTGGCGTATAACAAAAATACTCCTCAATATATCCAGTCGCAGGAAATTGCCCGGCTCAGCGAGGAAAAAAGAAAAATCGAGTTCAAACTCCGCACAGAGTCAATGCTCAAGGTACTGCTAAGCCTGCATGGAATTGAGTTTGACGGTAATGACAGGACAAATGTTTATGCAATGTTTGATCGCGAAGAAGTCAAAGAGCTTTTCGCCCCGGGAGGCAAATTCAGCTCCGGCGGCGCGTTGCGGTACTGGAAGCGATATCAGGCTGAAAAACAAAGCCTTCATACTGCCCAGAGAGAGATCAAAGAAATAATCTCTGCTATTTACAAAATAAACATGCCCAGAGAGCATAGATACGAGATAAAGAAATAACATCTCCGCTTAAGAAGCATAATCAAATTCTCGTATTATTTTGATTTCACCATCGTCCAAACGGTCAGGTTGTCAAGCGACGGTGCGGTTTTACTGCGTTTTATTACCAATGCCGCAACAAAGCTGACAACAAACATGAGTATATTGGCTACTATTGTTGTATAATAAAGATCAAAAGCGGGCATGGGTACAAATCCGTTCTGGCCGAGCAGGACATAAATCGTAAAACATATAGTAGCAACCACGCCTAATCCGACTGACCTTGAATCTCCCATCTTGGTAAAAAATCCAAATGAAAACAGCCCCAGAAGCCCGCTGCCTATTATACTTGTAAGTATCAATACCGTATCCTGAATTGTTTTTGTCTGAGAGTATGCTAAAACTGTAGCAAAGACAATCATCACAACCGCCGCGACAGTAGCTGTAAGCCGCGATACAAACAGGTAATGTTTTTCATCTTTATCTTTGCAGATCCTGTTTCTATACATATCTGTTACAAATACAGCGGATATCGCGTTCATCGATGAGTCCAGCGACGACATGGCCGCGGCTACAACTGCCGCGATTACAAGTCCGGATAGTCCCGGGGGCATATACTCCATTACAAAATACGGAAGTATCCCCTCTGGTTTCTGGGCACCGCTGAGCATCTCCATCGCAGGCACAGTTGGGTTGAATTTGAAGAACACATACATAGAAGTGCCAAGAAACATAAAAAGTGCCCAGATAGGCAGACGTGCCCAAACAGTCCACCAGACTGCCTTGCGGGCTTCTTTGTCGCTTACCGCTCCGCAGTATCGCTGTACTACGTTCTGGTCAGTACCGAATTCCTGAAGCCAGTTTACCAGCCCAAGCAGCAATATCATCAGACCTGTTTTTTTAGACAATGACCAGCCCCATGACAGGGGGACCAGAGTATCACCTTCCCGCTCACTGAATGCGAGTTTGCCGTCTTCTACTGCCACATCAATTATCAAACCGATGCCGCCTGGAATCTGTCTTAAAATTATCCAGAATATAACCAGTCCGCCAAATATCAGCACCAGAGTCTGGATAACATCAGTCCATACAACCGCGTCGATACCGCCGGCGATTGTGTAAACAGATACCACAATTCCCGCGACAACAATACACACCCATATATCCCAGCCGAGCATCGTATTTAAGAGCTTACTGACCAGGAAAAGCACCACGGCAAGCCTGACAAACTGACCGATGATATAGGCGATACTGCCGTACATCCGAATCCCTTCGCCAAAACGCAGCCCCAGGTACTGATACGCACTTGTTTTGCGGCCGGCTCTGTAGAATGGTATAAAGAGATAGATCGCAATTGCACCTGCCACAGGCATAAGGAAATTGAGCAGCATTCGTATCCAGGCTGTATAGTATGCATCAGCCGGATAAGCCAGGAACGAAACTGAACTTATAGACGTACCCACAAGACTCAGGCCCACAACCCAGCCTTTGAACCGTCTGCCGCCGACAAAATATTCTTCGGTGTCCTTGTTTTTCTTTGAAAACGAAAAACCAAGCCACGCCATTGCCAGAAAATATACAGTTATTACCGCCCAGTCTAAAAAGTGCAATGAAGCCATCGATAAAATCCCTGCTTTAAACAAGAGTTTATTATTATTTTTACGTCAATTAAAAAGTTTCTCAGTTGATATTATTTTTAACGAATCCCTGCTGGAAATCAATCTTCATTCATCAAAATTTTAACAACCGGCTCAATCGCCTCTGCCCAGATCTGATAGCCTTTTTCGCGGGGGTGCAGAAGGTCAGGCATCACATCCCGTGTCAGAACGCCCTGATCGTTTACAAATTTATCGTTAATATCGAGATAGTATAACATTTTATTGTCAGCTATTTTGGAAACTATCTCATTGGCCCTGTTATTTTTGGCCCACATGGGATTCATATCCGCATCAGCGTCTTTTATTTTACGCTGCTCATAATCACCGCGGGGGAATATCGCCAGAAGCAGAATTTTTGTCTTGGGCAGTTTGCATCGAAGTTTGGCACAAATCGCCTTAATCCCGTCGGCGATCTCTTCGGCAGAATTATCTACATTATTGTTAGTTCCTATCATGACAACCGCCAGCTTTGGATTGATGCCGTCAATTTCGCCGTTTTCAAGCCGCCAGAGGACATGCTGCGTGCGGTCACCGCTGAAACCCATATTTACGGCATTTCTGGGGGCATAATACCGGTTCCATACATCCTGGCCGTATCTCTCAAAGTAGTGGGTGATCGAATCGCCAACAAAAATCATATCCGCACCCCCTTTAGCGACGCGATCGAGGACATCTTGATGCCGCGGCATCCACCATTCAACATCGGGTCGTGCGGCGGGGGTTATCGCGGAATGTGATTTACCCTCCAGGTTGAAAGGGTCGCCGCAATACTGCTTAGAACAGCCGCCGATAATATAAATTGAGCTGATAAGTATAAGGATGTTAAGTAATTTAATTCTCATAATAAATTTCCTTGTTGTAATTGCTTTAATTATTTTCATTCTACATTTAAGCAATAACTCACTTTATTTTCGTGATGATTCTGCCTGTTTCTGGGGTATATGTGCCGCGAGAGCTTCTTTTATAGTTTTAAATTCGGGTTTTGAAGCCAGATTATGCCATTCATACGGGTCTTCAATATGGTTGTACAGCTCTTCACTGCCGTCGTCATACCTGATATACCGCCAGTCTCTGCTTCGGACACTATTCAAATGCGGGCCGTACGCCGTCACGCTGATACGGTTAAAAACCGCCTTTGGATTGGCGATAATATCTGTAATGCTGCTGCCGTCAAAAGGAACATCCGTTTTAAGGCCGCAGATTTGAGCAAAAGTCGGGTAAAGATCCAACAGATTCACAGGCTCTGCGGATTCCGAACCGGATTTTATTCCGGGGCCTGAGAACATCATCGGCACCCGGGTGGCCTCTTCCCAGAGAGTGTACTTTGACCAGTTCTCCTTTTCGCCCTTGTGAATACCATGATCACTTACAAGAACGACAATTGTGTTGTCTTTGTAAGAGCTTTCTTCAAGACCCTTGAGAACCCTGCCCACGCAATCATCCACATATGAAACACAGGCCAGATACGCCTGAACGCATTCGCGCTGCTTGCCGTATTTTTTGAAATATTCGTGCGGCTTCCACGGCCAGCTGTAAGAGCCTATTTCCCTGGCTGCCTGGGGAACATCGTCCAGGTCATTTTCCAGAATAACCGGCATCTTTATCTTATCAAGCGGGTACATATCAAAGTATTTCTGCGGTGCGTACAAGGGTACATGCGGCTTCTTGCAGCCCCAGGCGAGGAAAAACGGCTCTGAAAGCTCATTAGAACGTAATCTCCGGGCGGCCCAGCCGGCTGTCTTCCAGTCGCGTGTCTCTTCATTTGGCACTGGAATCGGCCCGAAATCGTTGCCCCAAGCCTTTTTGGGCACCGGCATTCCGTGCAGGGGCATCTCGCTTTCCGGCGGAGCGTATGTCTCGGGATTGGGAACATCAATCGCCGGCCAGTATTCATGCCAGTTGTCAGGCTCGTGGTCCGCTTCATGGAATATCTTGCCGGTTCCGCTTACATAATAGCCGGCTTCTTTGAAACTTTTGGGCATCAAAACGGTATTTTCAAGAACAGAGGAATTCCTGAGCCTGTTTCGGTTTTTATAAACGCCTGTATTATAAGGTGCTATTCCAGACAAAAACGCAGCTCTGCAGGGACCGCACAGCGGCGCGGGGCAATGGGCGTTTGTGAACAGCATCCCATTCGCGGCGAGCCTGTCCATATTCGGCGTTTTAGCGTCGGGATGGCCGCCCATACAGCCAACCCAGTCATTCAGGTCATCAATGCAGAGAAACAGTATATTAGGCCTTGTATTTTGGCCCTTCCATTTCTTCAGCGAAGAGCAGCCCATCAGCGATAAGCCCAGTAAACCGCTGTATTTCAAAAACCGCCTTCTCGAGACGAGGGAATAATCTTTTACATTCTCATTTAATCTGTTATTCATAATTCACAGCCTTTCCTGTCACTGAATACCAAACGTAAAAGTCAAATTTGCTCTTCCTGCTTCAAAGGCCTCTGCCAGGGCACAGCACCAGTTTGATTAACATGTAATTTCAGAGCCTCAAATAGTTTTTTATACATCGGGTGAGAGGAATCTAAAGGATTCTTTTCCATGGGGTCATCCTTGAGATTATACAACCTCAAAGGCTCAAAAGGCGTATTCTGCAGGAGTTTCCAGTCGCCGCGGCGGACGGCATAGTAAACCTGGCCGCCGTGCTGGTTGCCTTCTCGTCGAACCCAGAAAAGGAGCCTGTCGCTGTCTTT
Organism: Limihaloglobus sulfuriphilus; assembly: GCF_001999965.1. Taxonomy (GTDB): domain Bacteria; phylum Planctomycetota; class Phycisphaerae; order Sedimentisphaerales; family Sedimentisphaeraceae; genus Limihaloglobus; species Limihaloglobus sulfuriphilus. The sequence goes on from NZ_CP019646.1 coordinate 1,978,913, forward strand.
TTTCACCGTATTGCCTGATAACTCTGCGAAGAAACTCTCGCCGTCAATTTCATGGACAAATTCGGCGCCCGCCGCCTCGCAGAGAGTAGGGAACAGATCCATTGTAATGCCAATGTTGTTATTGACGCTTTGCGGCTTGATCTTGCCCGGCCATACCGCACACATTGGAACCTTTATGCCGCCTTCATTCATGTCCTGTTTGCCGCCGGCAGTACGGCCGTTGTTTGCGCCGACATTGAGCTGGCCGCCGTTATCAGAAACGAAGATTATAAGTGTATCATCGCTGATTCCCGAATCCTCTATTTTGTCTATGACTTTTCCGATTCCATCGTCCATGTGTTCGATCAGTGCGGCGAGTTTGGCCCTCTTTTCGGGCATTGACGGGACTCTTTTCCTCACGCGATCAAGCCACTGCTGCGGCGGCTGAATTGGAGTGTGCGGCGCGGTATATGCAAGATACAAAAAGAACGGGTCGTTGCCGCCGGCGGTTTTGTCTAAATAATCCACCGCCCAGTCGGTAAACAAATCAGTCGCGTGGCCCTCGGCTTTAATCTCCTTGTCGTTTAATCGCAGATAGTTAAAACCAAACCGCAGATGGTCGTAATAATCGTCCATCATACCGTCGAGGAACCCGTGAAAATGATCGAAGCCCCGCTCGTTGGGAGTGTTAGGGCTTTCAAGTCCAAGATGCCATTTGCCGACAATCGCGGTTTTGTAACCCTGCTTCTTGAGTACCTGGGGCAGTAGAACCGCATTTTTATCCAGATAACCCCAGTTCATTTCCCTGTACGTTCGTATTACTCCGGGCACACCCACCATATCGGGATAGCGGCCTGTGAGCAAAGCCGCCCGTGTCGGCGAGCATACGGGGCTGTTGGCGTAGAAATTATCGAAACGCATACCCGCGCCGGCAAGCCGGTCGATGTTGGGGGTTTGCAAATCCTTCGCGCCGTAGCATGACAGATCGCCGTAACCAAGGTCGTCAACGATTATAACTACAATATTGGGTTTTTTGTCCTTTTTGTTCCACCGGTTGGCCTGCGCTGCCGCCACAGATCCGAACTGACCGAGAAACGCGGCAGAACCCGCGGCTTTAACAAAATTTCGCCGACTTATATCAGACATTTTTATTCCTTCCTAAGTTCTTTACATTTATATCTTTAAAACGGCTCAGTGATGAAAATCTGCAAAAATCTGCCGCCGCTGCCCTCAACCGCCCTGTTGAACGCGATCCTGTCACCGCTATTTGACCATATCGGGCTTGAGGCCGGCTTTTCGGCGGGATTTGTAACCCTGAATGTCCGCATACCGGATATTTCGGTCACATAGACGCAGCCTTCACAGATATAACATATCCTGCCGCCGTCACTGCTGATGCTCGGCGTGCTCATAACGTCCGTGGCCTGCGAAGTAACCTGAACTATAGGGCCGCCAAGAGACAAGACATAATAAATCTGGTTTATGCCGTTATCGTCACGGGCAAGAAAGAAAATCTTATCCCCTTTGGGGCTGGTTCTGAGCCAGAAACGCGGATCAACAGTCAACCCCGGGTATTTCCTGTCCGCTGTGTATGTCAATCTTCGCCACTTCGTGCCAAGCGGCGGCGAGGGCATCTTGTTTTCAGTGCCTTCCAGAGGATGTGCAGAGGAATCGGCCTGTATATCATCGGGAATATCAACAATGAAAATTTCCGGAACTTCACGCCCGGTATTATCGACAACCTTGCCTTTGAAGGCTACCGCCCTTTGGGTCTTTCCGTTTTTGTCAGTGTATCCTTCATAGCCGACCCAGCAGTTCTCATACGCCCTGGATATCTCATCAGAACCCGGTTCGGGATCGGGCACAACCTCAACGAGCTGCACAGAAAACCACTCACCGTCAAAATTCTCACCGGCACTGTCTTCATCTACATCTACCGGCTTTATATTCGCGGAGACGCCTATCGTTCTAAGGTCAAGCGTCCTGCCGGTCTTCTTTTCAAGCTCCGCCATTATCATATCATTATAAGTAAACGCTACCCATTCGCCGTCATGGCTCCATTCGTGGCAGTGAGTGCCGCCCCTGAGAGCTCCGGGCGTAAACGGTGAGGTAACATCACGCGCATCAATAAAAACCGGCCGGTTATAGTCCGGCTCTCTGATAACCGCTGCGCTTCGCCGCCAGAATTCGTATTTCTGGTCAGGTCCGAAATTACGCGGCCCGTGAATAAATACAACCTTGTCCTGCGTGGGGCAATAGCTGGGCGTGCCGCAGCCGGGGCCGTATTCGGTCTGGTTATCTATCTTGTAAAGCGTGACAATCTCGCCGGTTTTTGTGCTGACCTTCTCTATCAAATCATTGAGATGATTAGGCCCGCACGCGTAAACAATCCATTCATCATCACCCGACCATGCGTCAAATATTCCAAGCCCATGACTCTTTGAATCCGCCGTAAGCTGTTTTATTTTTACATCAGTATCCGCACATATTCCCTTAACAGTAAAAACCGTCAGGGTTAAAGCTAAACATAATATAAATATCTTTTTCATTAGTACACCAGCTTCCTGAAATCTTTAACTGTATGAAGCGTTATTATATTGCCGTCGTGAGCCGTTTTCGCCTGCAAATCGCCCGAACGGCTCAGTATCAGCAAATCATCACGATAGATTAACATGCTTGCGTAATGCCTTGCTGACCGCTCCGAGGGGCCGATAGAAACAATGCCGGCAAAACACCAGTCAACCATGTTTTTGGAGAAATGCAGGGCAAGCCTGCTGCGCTGGTTATAAGCCAGGCTGTGCCTGTCCGGGCCCAGCAGCTCCGGGCGGGTCATACTGTCAGTCGATTGAGAGTTTACAAGCCAGTAGAGCTTTGTCTGCTTGTCATATACCACGTGAAACCGCAGATGGCCGCCCGGGAACGGTACAAACGCCATCTTTTTACCCGAAGGTGCCTTCTCAAGCATTGTCTTTATTGAACCGTCTTCCTGTTCTACCGCTTTGGCAAGGCAGGCGATATTTGTAACCCCTGTGTGGCAGCGGAGCCAGATATGGAACGTCCTGCCGGAGGGGTCGTACCAGTAGTGGTCTGGGTCGAGTATCTGCACGACATTAGCCTCTAACCAGCCGCTTGCGTGAAAGGTGCGTTTTGGGGCTACTTCATTTTTGCCTGGATAAAACTGATCGTAGAACGGAATTCCGAACCATTCAAGCTCACGGTCATCAATTGCCTCGCAAAACGTCAGCTCCGAGGCGTGAGTCCAGCTCTCCGGCTCGGTTAAATCATCATGAACATTGGCCCTTAGAAGCACAGGAGCAAGCTCACTGACATACCAGCCCTTGTGTACCTTGCGTGTTCGCTTCTCCAGAACGCAATATACAAAATCGCCTTTGTGCCATACATTCGTAGCTGATGCGTGCCAGTTCTGACCGCTTGTCAAAAGAACCGGCTCAGTCCATGTATTGCCCCAGTCATCAGAACGAATAATCTTAAGATCCTTACCGTTGTGATGACCAAGAATATAGAGACTCTTGCCTGCAACTAAAGGCCGGGCATGTACTATCGGGAAATTTGTTCTGTACTGCCAGCTCTTGCCGTGGTCATCGGAAGTGTAAGCGAAGCCTTTGCCGCTGCCTGCCTGCGCATCTTTGACCGCGGCGGCGGCTTTACTGCCTCCAAGCTCAAAGGTTGCAGCGATTCTGCCGTTTGGGCATACCGCCAGAGCCGGCGTGTAAGCACAGACATTCTGCGGATCATCGGAGCGGTAGAGCTCAATATAATCATCAGCCAAAGGCCTTACCGCACGAACATCATCTGCCGCCATGAGCGGAGACAAAATAAGCAGGCAAACACAAATAATAATTCTATTTTCAGGCATAATATCCCTCATAAGTCCAAATATAGTTCCTCTAATATCTTCCGTAATCGGCAGCCGTCTCGACCATAGCCCTGATATTTTCATCGGGAGTATCGCGCCCGCACTGATCGCCGGTGGAGAGTATAAAGCCCCCGCCTCTGCCGGCATCGTCAATCACCTTTTTACATTCCCGTACAACATCGGCGACAGTCCCTCTGAGCATCACTTCGGTTGTATGCAGATTGCCCTTTAAAATTATTTTATCGCCGTAGAGTTCCTTGAGCTCTTTAATATTGCAGTCACCCATCGGGGGAATCTCCAATGGGTCAATAACTGTAAGGTCTGTTTCCTCCGCGGCTATTTTGACCAGCTCTTTTTCCGGCCCGCAGGAATGCACATGCGTTGGTATATTCAGCTCTTTTGCCAGCTTAGTGGTTTCTTTTAATACCGGCAATACAAGTTCCCTGAAAATATCGGGTGTCTGCATAACCAGCGTCCCCGATGCCCCGCAGAAGAGAAAGTCCGGTTTCTCGTCGAGACCTTTGATAATTTCCATGCGGTTTCTGACCCGCTCGAGCATCTTCTCGGCTTCGGCATAGAAAGGAGCGGGGTTGTCATAAAAGCTGTAAACGTCATCCTCTGTGCTGATAAGACAGGTCTTCATGCCGGAGGGCATTCCGATTATCCCGTTATCGCCCATTTCTTTCTTTATATGGTTCCAGAGCTCCAGGCCCTCGGGCCATTGTTTGACACCTTCAATCGGCTCCCATTTCTTAGGAATCGGCGGCAGCCCCATATTGGACGGCTTGACAAACTCAGCGGGCGGCTTATCAGCTGTATGGACATCAACATACGGCGCCCATTTCTGCTCATCAAACATGTATTTCTGTGTAACAAAGCCGCCGTCATCAAACCTCTTGACAATTCTGTTCTCCCAGCGGGGAAGGTCGTTGAACATATTGCCGAAGGTGTACATTTCAAAACCGCCGTCGATGCCGAAATACTTCACCGCGTCGATATAAGCCTTCCACAGCGGCGGATCCTGATACACATAGATATCCCAGTACGGTTTGCCGGTCAACCTGGCGGGAACCATATTAGATATATCAGGACAGACCGGAACATGGTCGGGTACTCCCCCGTCAAGAACGCTCAGCAGTCTTTGTCTTGAATTCACTTTTGGCTAAGCCCCCTTTACTGATTCAAGATTATCCATGATATCTTTCAATTCCACTTCTGCATAAGCAACATAGGTATCGGCAGCACCATAGTATATCTTTACCAGAGAGTCTTCTGTCAGTACGCCGCAGTTGAACACCACATTGCCGAAAAAGCCGTTTACCTCGTAATCTTCTTCCGGGGCGAGAATTGGGTCTATGGAGCGGGAAATAATTTTCCACGGCTCATTCTTGTCCAGCAGAACAGCGCCCAGGCAGTAGCGGTCATCTTTTGTCGCTCCGTGGTAAATCTCCAGCCAGCCGCGATCCGTGAGGAAAGGAACCGCGCTGCAGCCAACCCTGCCGTCGTCCCAGTAGCCTTCTCTTGAGGACATCAGATATCTGTGGTTGCCCCAGCAGACTAAATCCGGGGATTCTGAAATCCATACGTCCTTGAATTTATATTCTTCTGATATAGGCCTGTTGAGGGCATAATATTTGCCGTTGATCTTTTCGGGGAATATTGCCACGTCCTTATTGTCCGGCGTAAATATAACACCGTGGCGTGTAAAACTCTTCCAGTCTTTGGTTGACGCGAGGCATGTTGTCACACCGCCGATTGTAGAGCAGGCGCTGTAATTTATATACCATGTATCTCCAATCAGTGTTATCCTCGGGTCTTCTATGCCGTACATCTCGTAAACGTTCGAGGCCTGCATCGCGGGTTTTTCATCGATTTCAAAATTTATACCGTCTTTACTCCTGGCGATGCGGAAATGCGAGATAGAAGTAAGATACTGCCTTCCGGGGGTCTGTATCCGCCTGCTGTCTGAGAAATCACAGGACGGGTCGTTTTTATTAAAGGCCTTTACAACCAGCTCGCCCGCCTCGTGGTCAAAATACGGGACCTTTATTATCTGCGGGTCATTCGATAAAACGTCTTCAGCAACCCTCAAAAGCAGCAGAACTTCATCGCCAATTCGTATTACACCGGTGTTGAAAACACATACAACTTTAAAATCCGGCCGCGAAGGCTTGACGTCTTGAGGTGTTATTATAGGGTTGGAGGGACAGCGTTTAACTTTCATAGGTTCTCCGGTAAATTATAAATCTAAGAATTATCAATCCATTAAATGCAGATCAGGGTCATCTATCTTCTGCATATATTCACGCATTAGGCTGTTTAAAGCCTCTCTATGTTTGATTACCTGCGACTCTGAAACGTCAATGAGGTTATGCCGCTCCGAGGGATCCTCGACAAGATAGTAAAGCTCATCAGGAACAGTTTTCCGCATGTCGCGAACAAGTTTCCATTGCGGCGTACGCATCATTCTCAGGCTCGCTCCGGTCTGGTTCCAGTCCCAGAAGCGGTACTGGGCAAAAAGCTGCTCGTCCCATCGGTTCTGTGAGCCGTCAAACAGGCCGGAAAAATCCCTGCCGCGTATGCCGTACTGCTCAAAACCGTCTAAACCCGCCGCACGGCAGAGGGTGGGAAACCAGTCCATGCTTGAAACAACATGTTTTAGATTAGAACCGGCTTTTGTCCTACCCGGCCAGCGGACTATCGCCGGCAGCCGCAGCGAGTTATCGTAGATATTCGGGCGGTAGCCGTCATGGTTATTCGTCAAAATCCACCAGCCGTTGCCCTTGTGCCAGATTCCGTTATGGCCGAGATTGTAGCCGTTATCCGAGGTGTAAACTATTATCGTATTGTCACTTAAACCCTCTGAATCGAGCTTGTCGAGCAGTCTGCCTACATTACGGTCGATGCTGTGAACCGCCGCGAGATATTCCCGAAGCATCCGCTTGACTCTGGGGATATTCAGATTCGGATAGTCTGCGTGCGGCACAACAGGGTCCAGATCTTTGAACAGATCCCAGTCCTGCGGCGACAGCGGATGCCATGTCCTGTCACCGTCTTCGGTTGTAACTCCCTGGTTGGCGTGCGGCGCCCAGTAATGCAGAGACACGAGAAACGGCTCTGACTTGTTTCTGTCAACAAAATCCAAAGCATAATCAGTGATGATATCCGGAGTATAGCCCTCAACCTTCTGGTCGCGGCCGTCGATTTCGACAACCGGATCTTTTGAGATGCCGGCACCGCCGCGCCAGCCTTTAAACTCATCGTAGCCGTGACGTGTCGGGTGATGCTCGTCGATCTCCCCGACATGCCACTTACCGAAAAGCCCTGTGGTATAACCTGACTGGTTCAGCAGCCGCGGCCAAGTCATAAAATCTGTGCTCAGACCTATTTGGGGATCCTTGCCCAGAAAATCTGTTATACCCGTCTCGGTACTGTACCTGGACGTGAGCAGGCACGCCCTGGCAGGGCTGCATACAGGCGACATGGCAAAATAATTGTCCATGACACACCCCGTATCAGCAAGCCGGTCAAGATTGGGCGTTTTCGCGTCGGGATTGCTGCCGCGGCCGAACGCCCACGGGCCGTGGTCGTCACTCATTATAAAGATAATATTTGGTCTTTTGTTCTCAGTCATATTGTTAATATACTAAATCTCTGAAGTTTTCAACTCTGTGAAAGGTTGCGATATTGCCGTTATGGGGATCTTTGGCTTCAATGTCACCCGAACGGCTCATAATTAGCAGGTCGTCGTCTTTGATTACCATCTGCACATAATGCCTTGACGCCTGCTCTGCCGGGCCGATAGAGACAACTCCGGCAAAACACCAGTCAACCATGTTCTTTGAGAAATGCAGCACCAGCCTGCGTCTCTCATTGTCTGATATCGCAAACCGCTCATCAGGCAGCAGTTCGGCTCTTGTCATACTGTCGGTTGACTGGGTATTAGCCAGCCAGTAAAGTTTGGTTTTTTCATCATAGACAACGCTGAATTTCATCTGTCCGCCGGGGAATGGCAGATAGAGGTGTTTTTTGCCCGAAGGTGCTTTCTGGAACATCGTTTTAATTGTGCCGTCATCCTGTTCTACAGCCTTTATCATACAGGCCATGTTTGTTATACCGGTGTTTGCACGCATGAAAATATGGAATGTTTTGCCCTCCGGGTCATACCAGAAGTGCTTGGGATCCGTAATCTGAACGACATTGGCCTCAAGCCAGCCGGCGGGCCAAAATGCCCTCCTGGGAGCAAGCCTGTCTCCTTCGGGATAAAAACCCGAATAAAAGGGAATCCCGAACCAGTCAAGCTCCTTGTCGTTTACTTCATCACAGAAAGTCATTTCAGATGCAAAGGTCCAGTTCTCTTTTTTTGTGAGGTCCTTGTTTACATCACCTCTCATAAGAACGGGGGCGATCTCACTTGGCCACCATCCCTTGCATTCAAACCTTGTTCTTCTTTCCTTGACAATATAAACAAAATTATCTTTGTACCAGACATTTGTCGAAGAGCCGTGCCATACCTGATCTTCTGAAAGCTCTGATACTTCTGACCAGGTGCTGCCCCAGTCATCAGACGATATAATCCGCAAATCATTCAAATGGCCGAGTATATACAGCCTCTCGCCTGCGACAAACGGCGTGGCATGAATTATCGGATAGTTAGTTCTGTACTGCCATGTCTTACCGTCATCGTCTGACGTATATACTCTGCCGTTTCCAGAGCCTTTGCGAACAGGAACATCGTTGGCGCCTTTGCCCCCGAGACTGAATGCGCCGATAATACGCCCGTTTGGACAGACAGCCACACCCGGATCGTATATATATACATTCTGCGGGTCCTCGGTTTTGTATAAGACCTTGAAATCATCGGCCAGCGGTTCTATCTTGCAGTTCTGCCCGCCGCATGCGATATTAAGCAGGGGCAGAAGAACCAATAATATAACATTAAATATCTTCATAATATATCAATTCCTTGTAGGTTACTGTTTTTAATAGACAAGATCCCTGAAATTCTCAACCTTGTGGAAAGTGGCGATATTGCCGTTATGGGCATCTTTGGCCTCTTTGTCTCCTGAGCGGCTCATAATCAGCAGGTCGTCGCCCTTAATAACCATCTGGGCATAGTGCCTTGAGGCGTATTCTTCGGGCCCGATAGAAACAACACCGGCAAAACACCAGTCAACCATGTTCTTCGAGAAGTGCAGAACCAGTCTGCGCCGCTCGTTGTCTGATAGGGCGTACCTGTCATCAGGCAGCAGCTCAGGGCGTGTCATACTGTCGGTTGCCTGTGTATTGAGCAGCCAGTAGAGCTTGGTCTGTTCATCATAAACAACAGAGAATTTCATCTGTCCGCCGGGGAACGGCATAAACAAATGCGTCTTGCCCGAAGGCGCCTTCTCCAGCATGGTCTTTATCGTGCCGTCTTTCTGCTCTACCGCCTTTATCATGCAGCCGATATTTGTCAGCCCTGTGTGGGCTCTCATAAAGATATGGAAGGTTTTGCCCTCAGGGTCATACCAGAAGTGCTTGGGATCCTTTATCTGGACAACATTGGCCTCAAGCCAGCCCATGGGGTTAAAACTGGTTCTGCCCCTGACGTTCCTTTTGCCGTCCGGGTAATAGCCCTCATAAAACGGCACACCGAACCAGTCAAGCTCTTTATCGTTAACAACATCGTGAAAGGCCATCTCAGAAGAAAATGTCCAGTTCTCTCTTTTGGTAAGGTCTTTGTTGACATCACCCCTCATCAGGACAGGCGCAAGCTCTGCCACCTTCCAGCCTCGCGTCATATCTCCGCCCATCCTGCGTTCCATTACCAGGTAAACATATTTATCCTTGTACCAGACATTGGTAGCCGAGCCGTGCCAGGTCTGCCCCTTGGTAAGGTCGGTTACCTCTGACCATGTATCACCCCAGTCGTCCGAAGATATCACCTTTAAATCAGACTTATGCCCGAGGATATAGAGTTTATCTCCGGCGACAAACGGCCTGAAATGCCACATCGGGAAAGTCCAGCGGTAATCCCAGGTTTCTCCGTCGTCATCAGAAGTATAGATATACGCATTTCCGTCGCCCTTTGGAGGCTTAACGGTGCCGGCTTTTGAACCGCCGAGGCTGAAACAGCCGATAATACGCCCGTTGGGGCAGACTGCCACCGCGGGGTCATAGATGTAAATATTTTTAGGATCCGCTGTCCTGTATAGAACCTTGCAGTCATCTGCGAGGGGCTTTATTTTACATTGCTCCGAATATGCATTGAAAACATATAATAGCAATACGGCTGTGATCAGGATTCTGGTTAATTTCATTGCTAAGCTCCAGTCTAAAGGGTTAAAATTATTTAAACGGGTTTTGCCATGTTTTTATTTCTGAGCCATGGCTAAAACACGCAGCTTTTTGAAATCTGACATTACAGCAGATAGTATTTTGATATGCTCTTGCGTTACAGCAGGCACTTTCAATCTGCAAAGAGGCTTCATATGGACACCGCGAAGATTCAGGAAGGCCTTGCTGTTAGCAGGATAATTCTGATCACATGTATCAAAACGCCGTTCAAAATCTGCAAGGTTTCGCTGTATTTCCTCGGCCATCTCCGGTTCTTGCTCGAAATTTGCGCAAAGCCAACTGTAGAGTTCCGGCACAAAATTTGCCCCGGTGCCGCAGTAGCCGTTTGCCCCAAGCCTCAAGGCCTCAAGCAGACTCGGCGAATGGGCTGTGAAAACTTTCGGCCCGCCGGAGGCGGTTATCTCGATCTTTTCACGCAGACTTTTAAGCGAACAGGATGTATCCTTATGAAAGACAAAACGCCCCGAAGAGGCCATCCATTTGAATTCATCGGTTGATATAAGCCGGTGCCAGGGTGTCGGCAGCTCATAGGTACCCAGAGGTATATCACCGGTATTATCGAGGATACGCTCAAACCTGCTTATCCATGTATCTGAGGAATCATGTTCAAGCGAAAACTGGTTTGCCGCCAGTATTACGGCATCAACACCGGCATCATAGATACTCTTTACAAGATCAATCTGCCTTGAAATATCATCGAAAAGAATCGCCCCGCCTGCCACAGGAACCCTGCCGTTTACGCGGCTTATGGTAAAATCAATTATATCAAGCATCTCGTCGGCAGTGAGCTTCTCAACCTCACTTGAGCCGCAGCAGGCAAACAGGCCGGAAATTCCGTGCTCAATATAAAACTCAATCAGACTCTCATACGCCTTGTAATTTATAGTTAGATCATCATTAAAAGGCGTCAGCATTACCGGCCATACTCCATCTGGTATGTCTTTTTTATTCATTAGTTCTCTTATCTAAAAATTAAATTTAATTCTCTGCCGCACAGCCGTCCGCATAAGGGATGGTACATGTGAGCCACTGCTGAGCAAGCTGCTCAAAATCTTCTACGTTTACTTCACAATCCCTGTTGAAATCAGCTTTCAGGTATCCCCAGCTTCCGCAGGGAACGACAAAATCAATATAATTTTCTAACCTGTGAAAAGTGATTTTATTCGAATCGTGATAATTGGCCGCACCGTCATAAGCGGTTCGGCTGATAAAAATTATATCCTCACCGTCAAACTGCCAGTCAACATACTGAAAACCGGTATTAAGCATAGAATCATACCAGCTCATCGGCGAATTGTCCTGAATAACCGTTCGTACAACCTGCCAGTTAATCGTATCATCGGAGGCCGCAAGAGATAGGGTATTTCTTTGTGCCGGCCGTGACGGGTCTGTGTTGTTGTTAACCAAACTCAGGTACTTGCCGCTAACAGGGTCTCTGCGTATATTGAACTTGTTCCTGCCGCCGGGCATATCAATAAAACCTGTCGCAGGTGAAAAACTTAAAGTGGCATTATCCCCGCTCAACGGCAATATGGCACCAATATCGGCCAGAGGGTCTGAGTGCACCCTTGTAAGTGCTATAATGCTCCCATCCGGCTGCTGTACCGCATTTCCCTCAAGCCAGCTGGGATTGCTTGTGCCCCAGTCAGAGGCCCATGCAGGATCAAATGAAACCGCGTTAGTTATTGTCCAGCTTGAGACATCCAACAGGTCATCTTCGAGATCGGCAGAGATCATAACCGCAGCAAACGAAATCGCCCACCTTGCCGATTTATCCTTGCGGTGGAAGACACGATAGATCCGCCCGTCTGCGAATAACACCGGCATCGAGATGCCTTCATAAGCCATGTTAGACGTACTGCCCGCACTGAAAAGCCTACCCGTCGTACTGTCCAGAGGGCTTGTCCATGTTGCCCCGTAGTTTAGACTCTTTGCAATAGTTATATAACTGCCGCCGGTTCCCAGCAGATACAGGGCACCGTTGTGCTCAAACAGATTTGCACCGACAACACCGGGGCAGCTGCCGCGTACCCACCACGTTTTGCCGTTATCGTATGAAATCTTCACCATTGTCGTACCGACAGCCGGATTGTTAGGTCCAAAATAGCTGTATGAGGCGACAATTGCCCCGTTGTCAAAACGGTAAATAGATGGAGAGCTTAGAAACGGCCCTTCTGCGTCGCCCTCATCAGAGACAACGCTTGTCCACAAATCCGTCTGCTCTGCCGGATTACCGCTGGTATAGTGCTCAATTATACGATCTTCGCTCAGTGCCTTATTATAAACCGCCGCCTCGTCAAGCCAGCCGCGGTAAGCCAGTGATTCATCCGGCGCACGGCCGATCTGGTCACGCTGGCTTGGAGTGCCGTAAACATAAACATCACTGGCAAAATTCATCGCCTGTGTCGCGGCAAGGCTGCCGTTTATGTATATTTTAATATTATCAGAGGCGTAATTGAATATACATACTATATGAGCCCACTGATTAACACTCGCCAGAGAAGCAGTTGCTCCGGTGTAGATGTCACCCGGATAAATGCTGCGTCCGTTGGCTTTAATCTGGCTGACACCGTCCGCGGAAGAGAGGTTTATATCTACCCCCGCCGTTGCACCAGTTATACGGGTAGAGAAAATACGCTGCGTAGAACCCACCGGTACAATGCTGTTTTTTATCCAGGCCTCAAATGTAACCGCCGAAGAGCCGTCAATCAGCGGCCCTAACTGATTACCAAGGTCAATGCCGGCGAGGTTGCCGTTAAACCAGCAGGCATTGCCCCCGATACCGGCCTCTACCGGCATGGCATCGCCCTGATATGCCGCTGATATATTGCCTGTTTCATCTTCAGCGGGCATTGTGTCGCCGTAAAGATATTCGTTGAATCTCCACCAGCAAACTGGCTCATCGCTGAGTATCTCCTGCCCGTAATCTGCATATGCACATGTAATGACGCTTAATACCAGAAGCCATATAGATGTATTTAGTTTCATATAAATAATTGCCTCTTTATAAATACTTCGAATTTAGAAGTTTCCCTCTACGCAACCCTCATAATAAGGACGTGTACAGCCCATCCAATCCGAGAAAAAGAGTGAAAAATCCATTAAGTCAACGACACAGTCCATGTTCAGATCCATCTGGGAATATCCCCAGTTTCCGCACGCCGCGACAAAATCCATATAATTTTCAATTCTGTGGAACGTTATTTTGTTGGAATCGTGATAGTTTGCCGCGCCGTCATAAGCCGTTCGGCTGACAAAAATCATATCGTCACCGTCGAAGTCCCATACAACATACTGAAAACCGACATTCAACATCGACTCATACCAGCTCATCGGCGAGTTATCCTGTATTATGGTTCGCACATGCCTCCAGTTATAAACATCATCCGATGCGATCAAAGACAGTGTGTTCCGCTGAGCCGGCCGTGAAGGGTCGGTATTATTGTTTACCAGGCTCAGATAAACACCCGTCTCGCTGTCTCTGTGTATGTGAAACTTGTTTCTGCCGCCGGGGAAATCAATAAATCCCGTCTGCGGGTCAAAACTTAAAGTTGTGTTGTCCTCGCTTAGCGTCAATACAGCGGCCTTGTTGACCGCGGGGTCAGAATGAAAGCGCATAACGGCATAAATCTGCCCGTCCGGGCCCTGTACCGCGTTTCCTTCTGTCCAGCCGGGGGATTTACAATTCCACGCCGGATCCGGCCAGGAAGGATCCATCTGCAACGAATTAGTCATTGTCCAGCTCGAGGCATCCAGCAGGTCATCATCAAGGTCTGCCGAGATAATCACTGCCCAGAAGCAGGCACCAAAGGGCAGATATGAGACCCGCGGCTCAAACACACGGTAAACCCTGCCGTTTGCGAAAAGCACGGTCGTAGCATAGCTGCTGTAGCCTGTAGTGCCGATTTCTTCGGCTTCAAAGAGCAGGCCGCTGGTGCTGTTTGTTGGAGTTGTCCATGTTGCGCCGTAGTTTGTGCTTTTGGCGATAGTGATATTTGCTATCCCCCCGGAAGCGCCAAGATGATACAACGCTCCGTTATGTTCAAAAAGTGATCCGCCTTTAACCCCGGTAACCTGGCCGCGATGCCACCAGGTCTTGCCGTTATCGTAGGAAATTTTTATAACAGAACCGCTGCTGAACGGATTATTGGGACCCCAGTAATCATGAGAGGCGACAATTACTCCGCTGCTGAATTTATAGACAGAGGGAGACGCAAGATAAGGCCCCTCAGCGGTCCCTTCATCGTTTACTTGGCTGACCCATAAATCCGCCGGCTCAGAGGGAGAGCCGCTTGTATAATGCTCAACAATTTCATTTTCGCTTAATGCCTTGTTATAAACGGCCGCTTCATCTATAAAGCCGCGATAAAACTTCTCCATGTCCGGCGTTCTGCCTATCTGGCCATTTTGAGATGAACCGCCGTAAGTATAGCTGTCGCTTGAGAAGTTTACGATTGAGTTTTTCTTCAAAACCCCGTTATAATAAATTTTCATATTATCCGCGGCAAAATCTGCCACACATGCAAGATGCGTCCATTGGTTAACCGAGGTAAATGCAGTTACAACATTGGCATATTGATCATTAATATTACTTCTTGCCCCTACTCTAAGGTAACCTGAAGAGTCATTGTAGGCTCCAATCTCAACGCCAAGCCCGGCAATATCATCATCGATCATTGTGATAAATACCTGCCGGCCAGACTCGGACGAAGAGAGATAGCTGTTTTTTATCCACGCCTCAAACGTAATCGCCTCCGAGCCGTCAAGCAGCGGGCCAAGTTCACTTCCAAGGTCTATGCCCGCCGTATGTCCGTTGAACCAGCAACTTTTGACATCTATCCCCGCGGCAGCGGGCATTGCGTCACCCTGGTATGTTGCGCTGCCGATATTTTCCGCGGCATCCTCCGCCGGCCTGCCGTCACTATAAATGTATTCATCAAACCGCAACCAGACAACCGGCTCATCAGATGCAACAATATCGGCATAAGCGGCAAAAACACTGCCGCAAAAGGTTAAAACTATAAACACAAAAAATGCGCAAACTCTTACTTTGAATGACATTATATGATTTTTCCTCGACAGGATAAAGGACAGCCGGTAGAATAAGTTTTTCTTATTCTACCGGCACATATTCCTTTAATAATTAGTTTCAATTACTGTAAAAAACAGTATTGTTGGTTTTATTTAATCTGCCAGTCACATTCCGGACGATTCGGATCAGGGTCATTACACAGCAGCCACTTGGTTGACATGACTGCAACGTCCTGGAGATTAACTTCACAGTCCTCGTTGAGGTCTCCGACCAAAGCAAAACCTGTCGCGATAACATCTTCACAGGATTCGGGTGTGAAGAAAGTTACCTGAAGCTCGTTATAATCGCCGGCTTCAACGACCTCGTACGATACAAATACATTGTCAATATCCATAGAGTCGCCAACATAAATACTGCCTTCAGCTCTAATGAGCGTATAAACGCCATCAGCAGGACGCTCGCCGATAAACTCAGGGGTTATTGTCCCCTCTAAGACTGCATTTCCGGAAAGAACGATACCGTTGCCTATACCAAGGGCACTATCAAGCTGGAATGTCATGTTTGAACCTTCAGCGGCAGTGAGATTTTTCGCATTGACGGCTGTGGTAGTACCAGAGACCATCATATCAGCATTCTCACCAATCGCCAGAAGTCCGTCAACATTCAAA
The DNA here is from genome assembly GCF_001999965.1 of Limihaloglobus sulfuriphilus. Taxonomy (GTDB): domain Bacteria; phylum Planctomycetota; class Phycisphaerae; order Sedimentisphaerales; family Sedimentisphaeraceae; genus Limihaloglobus; species Limihaloglobus sulfuriphilus. The sequence continues at coordinate 1,994,808 of NZ_CP019646.1, forward strand.
TTCGCTGAACCGCTCAGCTCGATATAAGCCTCGCTTGTTTCACCCGAAGCAGCGATAAGGTGTCCGGCTGAAAGTGTCCCGCCGCTCATTGCAAGAGCCGCGTTACCCTCATCTCCAACAACCATAGTGCTTGCGACATTAACAGAACCGCCGTCCATTGAAACATCTGCAACTGAAGTGCCCTGGGCAGCAATCGTTAAGTTAGTGCAAGCCGCGTCAGCGCCGGTTGTTACCGCAAGAGAAGCCGCTGCGTCATCGCCGACAATAGCCGTGTCAACCGTTGCTGAAGAATTAAGAGTATCCGCTCCGCTGTTCCAAACCTGGCTGGTTCCTGCAACAGGAGATGTGAGGATAATAGCCGTACCTGAGCCGGCACCAACTATCTCTGCGCTCCATCCGGCGGAAACGGCCGCCGTCGAGAGCATATCGCTGATATCGCCGGTTATCAGGGCAGGATCCTCAAGCTCAGGATCAACCCCCGCGGCGTAATATGTCATCGGCTCTGATGATGCTGCTGCGAGATACTGACCGGCAGCGTCTGTGCCTGTCATAAAATAAGGATCAAATACAGCGCCTTCGTAAATCAGAGCAATTCCTTCGTTGAATCCACATGCCTGAATACCGCTGCCGATTCCCGCTGAACCGTTAAGAGCCATCTCTGTTGTGGACAGAGGCCCGAAGTAGCAGCTTTCGCTGTTGATACCTGCCGCATCACCGAGGATTGAGAACTTTGCTGTACCGTCACGCCCAACTTCTATATAGGTCTCTATATTGAGCTGGCCTCCGGAAAGGGCAACTGTTCCGTTTCCGCCCTCATCAACGCCAATATTCAGACGGTTTCCGTTTAAGGCACCACCTGAAATGTCAAGGGTTGCCAGTCCGGAAGAACCTACCGTTAAATATCCGCCGAGAATGTTTACTTCTCCGCCGGTGAGGTTGAAAGCGGCGTCTGCGGTAGAGCTCTGAGCTAACATCATTCTGTTGACATTGAGAACGCCGTCGCTGACATTGGCTGAAGCTGTACCGCTATTGCCGATGGTAAAAAACTCGGTAACATCAAAGCTGCCTCCGCTGATGTTTATTTCACCCTGAGATTCAGGGTTACTCTGCCCTGCGGCAGTTAGCGTATCTGCACTAATAGAACCTCCCGAAAGATCAATAACGCCGTATCCTTCATCACCAACCAGCATACTGCCGCTGACATTTACTTCGGCTGTTCCGCTGACAGAGAAAGTGCCGTTTGCACCAACATCACCGTCACCGAACGCCATACTTGCGGCTGTTATAGTTCCTCCGGTAGCGGTAATAGTACCTGTCCCGTCCCATGTCCTGAAGTAGGTTTCACTGGTAAATGATCCGCCGCTTATCAGAAACGAACCTGTTGAACCTGGATTCTGGGCGAGCTGTCCACGGTTTATATAAAGAGAACCGCCGGAAATCTCACAATAAGCTTCGCCCTGGTTACCTACTGTGAAATAACCAGATACTGTTACATCGCCTCCGGTGAGAAAAAACTGGGTATCTGAGTCTGCTGCGAAACCGTGCTGGTAAGTCGTAAATGAAGAAACACCGCCGGCAATAGTAAAATCTGCGGGGACTCCTATTGTCCCGAGTCGGACATCACCGCCGGTCAGGTCACCGTTGAGTATGGGAGAGTCCGGATCTGCTGAATCGATATAAAAATCATCATCAGCCGTCCATACTACATCTGCAGGGACATCGAGCCAGTTTAACCCATTATTAAAATCCCTGTCTCCGTCTCCGTTTGTCCAGTAATTCACAATCGCCAGACACGGAATAGAGACAGCCAACATGATAATCACAAAAAAGTTTTTCATAATCATTCTCCTGAAAAAATAATAAAAATTTACTACAAACATTACTGCACTTTTAGCGAAGAGGCATCATCTGAGTGCCCCTTCTGTTAGACACATCCGGCGGGTCATAAACATCAATCATAACATCATCGTCGCCGGAATACCAACTCGCCGAGCCGTCTTTGAAAACATAACAGCCGCTTGACTTTAAACGCGCATCATCTTGCGCCTTTAAACTCCATATTAAACCGTTATAAACACTGTGGGTGAACGCACTGCCCGATGGTGCGTCTGGGTCATAAGCCCTGTAGCTGAAACTCAGCTCGCTTATACCCTGACCGTGGTTGAGGCGGTACTGCCGCAACGGTATAGACCTGTACAGCCTGTCGCCTGAGAGAACGTCTATTTTATTTCCCTCATAAGTCCAGTTTCTGCTGGTCTTTGTCCATCGGTTGTCGCTGTCGGCCCACCTCTTGTTTTTATCCCTGTCTTTGTAAAATCCAAACATAAAGGAGTAGCTTCCGTAAACCCTGCACATTTGATAGGGGATATGCTCAGGCGTGAGATCAAGCGGTTTGAGGAATGGACAATTGAAGAAATTCATAGAACCAATGTACGGCTCCCATAATTCCCTGCGGTCAACCATGTTGGAATTGCTGGCCAACTGTTCCTGCCAGCTTCCGCGAACCGGGTTGGAGGAATTGTCGGGGTCTTCACAGTAGTGCAGCGGCAGCCGGCCGTTGGTACTCTCGTAAGCGAATGCCGCTATTCCTATCTGGCGGACATTCGATGCGCATACCATACGCTTAGCCTGTTCTCTTGCTTTTTGAAGTGCGGGCATAAGAATCGCCATCAAAAGCGCAATAATCGAAATCACAACCAGAAGCTCGATCAGGGTGAAAGCTCTTTTACGGCTTTTAAGAAAACTTCGGTACATGACAAGCCTTTCTATTGAATAAACACATATTATAGTTTAATTTCTGCTGGTAACGGCATCTCAATTTGCCATTTGGCCTTTGGGCTTTTAGCAGATTATATTCTATTGCGTGAATAAAAGTATATTATCACGCAAGCGCAATTCAATCTCACTTATAAACTTTTATATGGCACAAAACAGCACTTCACTCAAAGTCTGACACTTCTTACCAATGCCTCAATGAATTTATCTCTATGCTGCTTTGTGCCATTGATTGAACAATTTAACTATTCAGTTTTACGTCGTTTCAGAGCGATCATGCCGCCGCCGAGAAGAAGCAGCATAGTTGCCGGCTCAGGTATTGTAACCTGCAGCTCTGTGAGAGTATCGCCTGTAACAATATCATAAGTCCAGCCGGCAGCAACCGAATCATCACTGAGCAGACCGCTTGTTGTGAAGTCATTAAACACATCAGGTGTTGACATAATCGTATAAGTACCGTCAACTGCAGCGCCGATGAATTCAAGGTCTATCTTCACGCCTTCATTGAGTGTTATACCGGTCTGGGCAAAAATGCCGTCGCCGACACCGTTGGCACCATCAAGCGCGAACTCAAATATATAACTTCCGAAATCCGAGCTGGAGCGGATGTTGCCGCCCATTGCGACACTTGCCTGAGAGCCTTCTAATCTGAACAGCAAATCACCGGTATTGCTTGTAAGGTAATCAGCTAATTCAAAACTTCCAGTACCGCTTACAGTAACCTGACCAAAGCCGCCATTTTGACCTAAAGTCATCCTGTCAGCGCTGAATGAACCGCCGGAAACATTCAAGAATCCCTGGCCGGTATTGCCGAAAGTGGAATAGGTATCAATAATTACCTGCCCGGTTCCGCTTACATTGATCTCACCGACACTGCCGGCATCGCCTAAACCAACATTCATTCTGTTGGCAGTAAAAGATCCTCCGGAGGCATTCAAGGTTCCATTGCCGGCATTGTTTCCAAATGTCGCATAGCCTGATAAAGTAAACTGGCCCGAGCCGCTTACATTAGTTTCGCCTGTACCGGTTGCATATCTGCCCGTAGTCATACTTCTGGCACTGAAGCCGGCATCGTCTGAAACATTCAGATATCCTTCGCCGTTCTGACCAACATAGATATCTGCGGCAAAAGTCATCTGTCCGGTTCCGCTTGCATTAACCTCGCCGCGGCCGCCGGCACCGTTGCCTACACTCATCCTGTCTGAGCTGTAGGTACCGCCGGATACGTTCAAATAAGCCTGTCCAGAATTTGCGATAGTTGTATAACTGCTGTTGGCGCTTAGTGAACCACCACTCATGTTGATTGTGGCGGTAGTGTTCGTGCCGAAGCCCAGATATACTGAATCGCTCAGATTCAGGTCGGCACCTGCCGCGATCTCGATTTCGCCGGAAGTATTGTCATTCCAGCCTGCACGAAGCCATCTTCCTGCTGAAGCCGAATTTAGAACCGCCTTGTCTGCACCTGCAAGCTCGACAAGCAGGTTGTCATCGGCAGTAAACGGCCCTGCGGGAAGGTTGGTAGTGCCAATTTCGTACCAGTTATTCAAATTCACGAAATCATTGTCTCCGGAATTATTGTTCCACTCGTAATCAACTGCCAGCAACGGTATAGAAACCATTAACAGTACCACTAAAATCAACTTCTTCATTTTCGTTTCTCCTTTAATTAAACTAACACTTTACCTGCCTGACATATTGACAGGATATAACACTTCTTTATATAAAGTTGAATTCCTGTTTGAACAACAAAGGCGATTCAACTTCACTCTGCCTAAAGCAATGAGCGGCAAAACTGAAAATAACATCAGTTTCCACTCCACCAACCAATTACTAATTCATTATACCAGACAGCACACGTATGTCAACAAGTTTTGTAGAATTTTATGTATTTTCACTTTTGAAATTCATGAAACTGTTTCATAGGCCAATAAAACACTTAAAGGTATATATAAATGGATTTTACAACCAAAAGATAAACACAAGAACAAATGAAACACAATGAAAAACCGCTTCACATTAAACAAAACACGCCCCAACATGGCCCTATGTTATGCAACTTATTTTTTATTTTCTCATTTTTTGCATGACTTTTTTACACAATTACCAGCAACTTTTTAGTTTATTTTTGTAAAACTTCTCGAGTATATTATAATTTCAGTATCTTATTAAGTTACTAACAGATACAGGAACTATTATGGGTATTCAAAAAATAGCAAATTTAGCAGGTGTTTCAAAGGCCACCGTATCAAGAGCCTTAAACAAACCGGATATGGTATCACCGGATACGGTTGAAAAAATAAATAACGCAATGAAACAAACCGGATACCTGCCAAAATCCCGAAAAACAAAAAAAAACCAGAAAAATATCGGAATCTTAATTATCGGCAGGGATATGTTTATGGAATATTCGCCCGCGCGCTGGCGAATGCTGCACGGTATGCAGGATGCTCTCAAGCAAACAGGAGCCAACCTCTTCATCGAGCAGGTACCTTCAAACAAGCCTCTGCCCGAACATGTTAACAAGTCTGATGTTGACGGCCTTATAGTCCTGGGTAACAGCAGCAACTCTGATATACTTGCCAAGCTCGAGTCTATACCGTCTGTCTGGGTTAATTCCCAGGGAAGCAACGACAAAGACAATGCGCTGGCACGAAATCAGCTTGTCGGGCAAATGGCTGCCCAGCACCTGGTTTCCCGCGGCCACAAGAATCTGGCATTCTTTAAGGTATTTACAAAACACACAGCTCTGGAGATGGACGGTGATTTCTTTGAATTTACCGCTATGCGCTCAGGCTGCAATGTAACGGTCTTTCAAGGTCAGGAGAGCTTTCCCGAAAATGACAGCATACATTCCTGGCAGCAGCTGCAGAAAACCGTTGAAGAGACAATGAGAGATATTTGCGAATTCACGCCGCGTATAACAGGTCTTTTTGTACCCGTAGGCCAGGTAGTGGTAATGTGTTACCAGAAACTCCAAAAGCTGGGCGTTAAACCGGGCAAAGACATTGAAATCGTCGGCTGCGGGTGCGAAAATGCCATGCTTGCATCACTTTCTCCGATGCCGGCAAATATAAGCATTAACACAGAGATAATAGGCAGAAGAGCCGTCGAACAGCTTCTGTGGAGGATCGCCAACCCAAAAGAGTCCGCTACGGTAAATATAACTGTTATGCCGACAATCAATGAGAATGATTCAAAAAAGCCGATTTGAAGATCCCAGACAAATATTTATAAAAAATTTAACTGTTGCATAAAAATCAATGAAAAGCAGGGAAAAACATGCTGAATCTCGGTTGCCGATAACTATACCCGCGATGCTTACAACCACCGGCCATAGACTGGCCAGAAACAATGTCCGCAACCACGCACACGATTACACCGAGCTGATACTGGTCACTCAGGGCACCTGCATTGTAAAAACGCAAGACAAAACACTCTCAGGCAAAGCCGGCGATCTGTTCATAATCCCGCCGCGACTTTCGCATTTTCAGCCCGAAGAGGACTGGGTCGGCACATCTTACATTGGCTTCTACTGCCGCAAAGACTATTTCAACTGCTCATTTCGTGTCATTTCGCTGAAAAACGAAATCTATATACCCAGGTGGATTGAAGACCTGATAGATATCCATACGCTTATCATGGACAGCTCTCTCTACGAAGAAATTGCCGTAGGAATACTCTGCTCAATCATAGCCAGAATAAAACAGATCGAAATGCACATCGAAGAGGCAAAATCCACACCTCCCGCACTGCGTAAAGCCATCGAAAAAATTCAAAAAAACTACACGAAAGTTATCAGTGTAGAAGAAATTGCCGAAAGTGCCGACATAAGCGCCAGCTACCTCACCAAACTGTTCAAAAGACACCTCGGATGCAGCCCTATACAGTACCAGCAGAAACTGAGAATGCGATTAGCACGCAGATATCTGCTCAATCCTTATATGACAGTAAAACAAACAGCACAAAAGTGCGGCTATGAAAGTACCAATCTGTTTATAAGGCAGTTTAAAAAGAATCACAAGATATCGCCCGGAAAGTGGCAGCAGCAATTCACTGAGAAGATTTAACGCTTACACATCAATTTTTATTTCACTGAGAAACTTTCGGATTATCTCGCGTTCAGGGTCTCTGAACCGGTGAAACGGCTCTGATATGAAATCGTTGCATACACCCATAAGGCCAAGTGCGCATTTAATGCCCTTTAAGACACTGGAGCCGTATCTGCCGGTGCTGTAGATAGTCATGCTGATCTGCACAACCTTTTTGTGAAGCTCTACCACAGTGTCGATATCCTTTTTAACCGCGGCGTTATACAGGGCGACATAAAGCGATGGGAACATGTTCGCGCCTCCGTTTACGCCTCCATCAGCGCCGAGCAGAACGCTCTCTGCAAGCAATTCCTCGGGGCCGAGAAGAACTGCAAATTCTGGATTCTGCTTTAACATCGCCCGGATTTTGTGGAAATACATCATATCACATGAACTGTCCTTTAAGCCGATTATCCGGGGATACTCAGAAAGAATCATGACTGTCTCGGGATCCATATGTACCTTTGTGCATCCGGGCATGTTGTAGAGAAACAGAGGCAGAGGAAGCTCTTTGGTCACATGGCCGATATACTCTATCAACTCCGGCTGTCCCTGAGAAAAATAATAAGGCGGTGCAAGAACAGCCGCATCCGCCCCCTGCTCGGCTGAAAACCTGGCAAGTTTAATCGATTCGGAAAAAGAGGTATCTGTTACTCCCACCAGCAGCGGCACCCGGCCGTTCACCTGTTTGGAGGTACGTTTAATCAGCTCATACCGCAAGTCATAGCTCAGGCTTGGCGCTTCTCCCGTGGTTCCGAGTATAAATAAGCCGTGAACACCACCGCCAAGAATGTGCTCTATGAGTTTTTCAAGCCCCTCGACATCTAAAGTATCCCTGTCGAGCAAGGGTGTGATCATCGGGGGTACTATGCCTTTTAAGGGACGCATTAAATTTGATTTACGCATATTGTTCCTTATAAGTAAAATTGTTTATTCAGATGTTTGATATGGATTCCTGCAATAATAAAAACATCCGTCCTCGCCGCCGATGAGCAAATCAGCTTTACCGCTGCCGTTCCAGTTAACCGCCGTTGGGCAGGTAGTATGCCCGGCAAGAACGTGCTCACCCACCTGGCCTTCGTCCTGGAACATATAGCCATTGGCGGATTTAGAAATATTTTCAAGATAGTTTACGTTTATGCTGTTTACAAGCAGATCAGGCCTGCCGTCATTATTCCAGTCAGCGAAACAGAATTTACGCCTGCCGCTGCGGCCGGCAACGCCGCTGTTGAGACGAAGGAGACCATCAGTATCATTGAGAGCCTTGCCTTTGGCATCATATTCAGAGGCGCCTTTAGACGTGAAAACCCTCTGGCCGGGACGCAGTTTGAGCTCTCCATTTTCGGGAAAACGCTCAAACAAAGAAAGATAACCTTCGTGATCAATCGCTGCCAGGTCATTAAGTCCGTCACCGGTAAAATCCCTGACCGCTACGCTGGTGCGCCATTGCGTTATAAGCTCGTTGTTCTCCGGCTTTTTCCAGTTCCAGTCGGGTTTTGGCGGCGTCTCTGTTTGCCATTCTACCTTTATTTTCTCTGCCGCGGCAAGTTTCGGGCTGACTTTGGTTCCGATATTTTTAAACCAGACAATTTCTCCGAGAATGGAATTGGCAATTATGTCTGCAAGCCCGTCATGGTCCCAGTCCGCTACAGTTACAACCGTGTATCCCCACTTACGCTCGCACGGCCCCTGTATAGAACCGTTAATACCTGCCATTATCCGTATAACCTCCCCGTCTGCCTCAAGATAAACCGGCTCTGCCCATACGGGCATACCTTTTTTCATGCCGAGATTTTCTATAAAGCCAATATACCCGGCGGTATTGCCGCAAACAAGGTCTTCATCGCCGTCGCCGTCCCAGTCATAACTGCACGGCGTAACCAAAGCACCGAATTTCAGGTCAGCCGCTTGCTGTTTAAAGAAAACCGGCTGCAGAAATTGGGGCAGCCCGTCTTTGGCCTCTCCGGTGTTTTCTATAAAAGCAACCCTGCCGTCTTCCTGTCCGACCACAAGGTCAAAATCGCCGTCCCTGTCCCAGTCAACCGCAACAGGCACGATCATACACAAATCCATTGTGAGCACATTACCCTGATACTTCAGGTATCGGCCCGCGGCGTATTTGGGATTGTTTCTTGTACCGATATTTTCAAAATAGGTAAATTTATCGACAAACTCGCCGCACATAATATCTAAATCACCATCTCCATCAAAATCCGCGATATTTGGTGAAGGCATACCGTAAACATCGATTGGTTTACCGGCTGCGTTTATTTTTCGCGGCTCTTCGTAGTCCGGCTCTTCATTGCTGCCGTTATTTTTTATGAGGTAAACATATCCGCGTAAAGGCCCGTTCTGCCACACGCCGTTTTCATCATACGCGTTGTCCCAGCCGTAATCTGCCCAGTCACCGATGCCGACAATAATATCTAAACTGCCATCGCCGTCAAAATCGCAATACTTCCACTGATTCGCCCTTATGCGCCCTGATGTGCCGTGAACCTTGGTTGTGCTGAATATTTTAGTTGTTTCTGATAAGGGTTTCTCTGAAAAGATTTTATGCTCTTTTGCGGGGCTGAGCACTCTCGGTTTACCGTCAATATACGAAATTTGAACATTGCCTATTCCGTCGGCAATTTTCACCGGCGGTTTGAAAACCGGCATTTTTACATTTCCGCTGGTATTCTCAAAGAAATATGTACCCCTGTAAGGCTTATCCGTGCAGGATACGACAAGGTCGTAATCACCGTCATTGTCGTAATCCATAGGCAGCGGCCAGGCCCACAGGCCAACGCCGAGATCAACCTCTAAACCAGGATTGTTGTATTGCAGACGTTCGAACACCGCGGCATTAACAGCGACAATCAAACATAAAACATTTAATAACAATATTTTAAATTTTACAGCTTTCATAAATCAATCTCCCGAATTAACAGCATTTTTTCTCATTATCAGCAATAACATGCACTTAGTCAACAATTATGCAAAATTCAAGCTGTGTACCAAAAGAGATAAAACTCAAATCATCAGTCATTTTCACATTAAATAACATTACCCTGTCCAATTATTTCACGAACTCTCATTCATAATCGCGGCAACTTCCATCTGTGTTGGCAGAGAAGTCTGGGCCCCCTGCCTGGTAACGCTTACCGCGGCAACATAATTGGCATAAACCGCCGCGTCTTTGAGCGGTTTGCCGGCGGCGATTCCAAATGCCAGCCCGCCGACAAAGGCATCACCGGCCGCAGTGGTGTCAACCACCTTAACATTATGATTTGCAATGATTTCCTTGCTTCTACCTCTCGCCAGCATAAACCCCCTGCCGCCAAGTGTGATAATAACTGTTTTGACTCCCTTATCAAGCAGCACATCTGCCGCTTTTGCCGCACTGGCCCTGTCGGAGACCTTTATACCGGTAATTGCCTCGGCCTCTGTTTCATTCGGCTTGATAATATCCACCATCGACAAAAGCTCATCACTCAACTCCCCGGCAGGGGCAGGATCGAGAATAAACGCCGCACCCACGGCCTGTGCGGCTTTTGCTGTTTCTAAAACCGTCTCCATCGGTATCTCAAGCTGCGCTACGACAACCGTCGCCGCGGCAATATCATCTTTGGCCGCTGTTACATCTGCCGGGCCAAGCTTTGCATTGGCTCCGGGCACCACTATAATGGAATTGTTGCCGCTCTCCTCTACAGCAATCATAGCAATGCCGGACGGGACGCCTTCTATCTGCTCAATGCGGCTTATATCAATTCCCGCATTTCTATAATTATCGATTGAGCGTGAGGCGAAAACATCTTTGCCAAGTTTAGCCACAAATACCACATCAGCGCCGAGCCTGGCGGCGGCAACCGCCTGATTTGCACCTTTACCGCCGGGTACCATAAAAAAATCCGTGCCGCTCAAGGTCTCTCCGGCAACAGGAATCCTGGGAGTTTTTGCCACCAGATCCATATTGCTGCTTCCCACGACAACAACTTTATTTTTTCCAGACATTCAGCTTATACCTCTTGTATTTAACTTTTATTCTTTTCAGCTATTGTACATACCCGGCTGTATATAATCAATATTATAATAGCCTGTCTGTTCCATGATGCCAATCTGAACATTACGGATTTAAGTTATAAGCAAACCTGTGCTGTTTCAGGATTCCTGGAACAGAGACGAACCAATAAAGTCTTTACATCATTGATTTTATCAGGATTAACAATCAAATATTTGTGCGTACCGTGCGGTTTTTCCTTGAAATGCGTAATGCCCGCATCGTCCACCTCAACGCGGCCGGGCCTGGAAATATCAAAATAACCGTCACCCGGCCTGACTGCGTAAAGGACACTCGTCAAATCCCACGTCGGCCTGTCATAGGGCATCTTCTTAAAGAGATTATAACCATCCACAACCGGATGATGCTCCGCCCAGCTAAAATCATCCTCAATGCTTCTGGCCGGATATAGTATCTGTTTTCCAACCTCTACTCCGCTGAATACAGTCTCACCGGGCCAGTGCCTGCAGACGGTTTGTGCCGCGGGTATATCATACCTGATGTTGTATTCGGCACCTGCATTGCCGCACTCATCTTTGGCAACGTCCGAAAAATTGCCTGCCATCACAGAGAGCAAACTCACCTTCTTTGCAGCTAATTCCGCCCCGCTGAGCTCAGAATAACTGTCCGGCCCGGATTCAAGCAGCGCGGCAAGATTAGTCAAAAAGCCGATGCTGACTATAACTACAGAATCATCCGCGGCATTTGCCAGCAGTTTCCTGTACATATCAACAGCCGGCATCTCAAAAACTGTGCGGCTGCGGGGATATTTATATTCACCGTCAACCTTCGATTCTGCAACTGCTCTTGCGAACGGCCCGTCATTTGGAGTCTTTCCATCTCTTGCAATACCGATCTCAAGCTCACTCCGTCCGTAAAAGGTGTTCAAGATGTCGGCATAAAGGGCGGTATAATAATTGCCCTTGTTTACCGCCACACCGAGGATATTGCATTCTCCGGCACTTTCCAGAGAATAAGCCACAAGCATCGCCAGAGAATCATCTATATCATTGCCAAGGTCCGTATCTATTATCAAACCTTTAACCTGTGAATAATTTTCGTTGTTAGCCTTTGTTATCATTGTATTTAACTGTATTTGAACAATATTATCATTACTTGACCTGTTGTTTAAAACAAAGACATTTTACACTAACGGCAATTACAACGCAATATCACTTAAATACTTTTATATAGCACAAAACAGCACTAATAGTTTTCATCTGATAAAAACTTGAAATTTTTAGGTTAGTTTCTTACAATGTTTTCTTCACGTTAAATGGAATTATAGCAAAGAGGAAGAAAAATGACTTATCTGGCAGTAATAGACCAATTCACCCAATGGCTCGACAGCATAAAATACTACGCTGTTTTCTTCATAGCCTTAATGCTCGCGGCGTTTATCATCAATTTTATCCTCTTCAAAGTGATGCAGCGTATGGGAGATAGAATCAGATATCTCCCCTGCAATTCATTCACAAAACACTGTTCAAAGCCGCTCAAATGGGTGCTTATCCTCACGGCGTTGAGTATCTTTATTAAATTCACTCCCATGAAATCCGGCACGGCAGATATTGTCAGCCATTTTATGACACTTGCCATAATCGCCGTCGGAGCGTGGCTTATAATAAAACTCACATACGTTCTTGACGATTTTGTAACAGCCCGCTTCAGTGTTGACAAAAAAGACAATCTCAGGGCCCGAAAGGTTCAAACCCAGCTGCATGTCACAAAACGCATTATTATTGTAATCGTCAGCACAATCGCCATAGGAGCAATGCTGATGACATTTGAAAACATACGCCAGATAGGCACTGCCATACTGGCATCTGCAGGAATCATAGGTATCATAGTCGGCATGGCCGCGCAGCGTACATTGGGCAATTTTATCGCGGGCCTGCAGATTGCCTTCACCCAGCCGATCCGAATCGACGATGTCGTCATTGTTGAAAACGAATGGGGCAGAATCGAGGAGATCAACCTCACCTACGTTGTAGTAAAAATATGGGACCAGCGGCGTCTGATCGTTCCTATAAATTACTTCATAGAAAACAGCTTTCAGAACTGGACACGAACGTCTTCTGATATCCTCGGCACGGTATATATCTATACAGATTACAGGGTGCCTGTCGAAGCCATCCGCAAACAGCTCCAGTCAATCCTCGAAGAATCAGAGCACTGGGACAAAAAGGTATGCGTACTTCAGGTTACAAACGCTACTGAAAGCTCCGTTGAGCTTAGAGCACTGATGAGCGCCCAGGACGCATCTACCGCCTGGACACTTCGCTGCCAGGTACGTGAAAAGCTCATAGAGTTTATCAGAGACGAATACAGCCAGAGCCTGCCCAGAACGCGTATCGAGATGGAAAAGCCCGAACAGCCCAAAGCCTGAAAAGCCCGAACAGCCCAAAGCCTGAAAAGCCCTGCCCTGCCTCGCCGGCCGGATATTCAGCACAGAGGTTTTTCAGGACAAGAGCCGCATAAACCTAAATTGAGTTTTTTGCCCTTGTCAGGCAGTTTACCCGCCGCGTCAAGCAGAGCCGCTCTGAGTGACTCGGCTAATGTCGGATGATAAAAAGGCATCCTGAGCATATCGTAAACGCTCTTTCTCTCATTTATCGCCAGCGCCAGTACATGCGCCAGATGCTCCCCGTCCGGGCATACAAGCTCGGCACCAATAAGGCGGGCTGTTTCACTTTCGGCGTATATGTTCATCTGTCCGTGAGCTTCCATTTCAAGCCGTGCGCGGGCCTGATCCGCAAAATCCTCATTTCCCACTACAAACGAAATCCCCCTGCTCTTTATCTCCTTGAAAGACAAACCCGCTTTTGCTATCTGCGGATGTGTAAATATTACGCTAAGGCCGACGCGTCTGCAAAACTTCTCAGGGCTCTCGGCGACGGCGTTATGTCCGGCAATAGATCCCTCATCTACCGCCTCGTGGAGTATAGGCCTGGAACCGTTGGCATCGCCGGCAATATATACCGGCAAATCAGCTACCTGCATTGTCCTGAAATCAAACGAGGGCATACCGCGGCTGTCTAAATCCACACCGAGGTTTTCGAGACCGAGATCTTTGATATCCGGCTCTACCCCCATCGCCGCTATCACAGCATCTACAGTTGACTCTGTATCGGCATTTCTGACTTTCACCTCATCGCCGTCGCAATCAAAACTCACATCACTTCCTATATTGACGTTTAATTCACGTCCTAAAATTTCAAACGCGGCGGCTTTAATCTCCGGGTCGCTTATCTGTCCAAAGCTCTTTCTGGCGAACAGTGATATTTCTATGCCAAGCCTGCTAAGTGCCTGGCCAAGCTCAAGACCGATTGTGCCCATACCGATAACCGCGATTCTTGGCGGCAGATTTTCAGCTTCAAATATGTTATCGCTCGTAAAAAGCCTGCTGCCTAACTTCTCCCAGCCGTGCGGAAGCCGCGGCCTTGATCCGGTTGCAATTACTATAGAATCCGTCTTAAAAGTCAAATCACCTGCACTTACCGTATCCGGCGACACAATCCCGGCTTTGGCCCGAATGAGTTTTTCGCCCGCAAGCTCTTTTGTCACCTCTATCATCCTGTTTGTAAAGCCGTCTCTAAGCCTGCGTACATGCGCGAGCACCTGAGGTATATTCGCGGCGGCCTTATCAGCGCCGGTTATGCCGGCCTCTGCGAGGATATCTCTTTTATGAAAACCGTTCGCGACTGAAATAAGGGCTTTAGAAGGCATACAGCCATTGCGGGCACATTTTGTCCCGAGTTTGCCGTTGTCTATTATTACATACTCATCAGTATATTTTCTTATCTGACGCATTGCAGAGAGCCCCGCACTGCCGGCGCCGATGATAACTGCCTTAACGCGTTTAGATTCCATATTTACATTCCGCCTTTCAGCTATATTCCTGTAAACACTAATAATATAATGGTTTATTTTATAGAACAATGAATAAAAAACAAGCTGTTTTTCAGCTTCAGCCCGCTTAGAATTGACTTATCCTTTGCCGGTAAAACGTTTTGAGCGGAGAATATGATGGTAATGCTGGGCGAACCGGTGTGCCTCGTCCCGAACATACTGCAGCAATTTACGAGCCGGCGAATTGGCCTTGAGCCGCACGGGATTATCATCTCTGCCGCTGATATACACCAGCTCCTCCTTTTTTGCAAGCGAAAGCAGGTGCGGCTTGGGCCCGTCAAACATAGAGAACACCTCTTCTATGGCGTGGAGCTGGCCAAGCCCGCCGTCAATGAGCACAACATCCGGCCAGAGCTCATCACCCTGAGCGGCGTGGCGGTAGCGGCGGCGGAGCACCTCCCTGAGACTCTCATAATCATCAATACCACGCACTGTTTTGATCTTAAACCTGCGGTAACCGCTCTTGAAAGGCCGCCCGTCTATGAACTTAACCAGCGAACCGACCGTATCCTGGCCGGAAATATGAGCGATATCAAAACCCTCGATAGTACGTATCGCGGTTTCCGAGCCAAGCAGCTTCTGCATGGCAACATTCGCCGCGGCGGGATCCTGCACAAACACCTCCGGCTGGACATTGCTTTCAACAGTGCCGCGAAGCTCAAGCCGCTTTATTGCTTTAATCCTGTCGCGAAGAACAGCCGCCCTCTCGTAATTCAGCTCCGAAGCCGCAGACTGCATCTCGTTTTCAACCTTGCGGATGTAGCCGCTGCGTTTGGCCCGCATGAACCGGGTCAAATCCCGGATTATTTTGCGGTAATCCTCGCGGCTAATCCTGTCTCCGCACGGAGCAGTACACTGCTTAATGCTGTGCAGAATACACGGGCGAAAAAACCGCCGTTTGTCATCTTTGGCCAAAATCTCAAGCCGGCACGTTCGAAAACGGAAAATTTTCTGCAAAGCGACGATAACATTCTGGAGGCTGCCGGCACCCGCGAAAGGCCCGAAAAGAATACTGCCCTTAGAACGCGGCTGACGGGTAACATACACACCCGGGAAGTCATTACTGCTTGTTATCTCTATATAAGGAAACGTCTTGTCGTCTTTGAGGTTTGTGTTGTACGGAGGCCTGATATCCTTAATCAGGCGGGCCTCCTGCAGAATCGCCTCTACTTCGTTGGCAGTCTCAAGACAGGTAACCCTGGCGGTTTTGGCGACCATCTCAACGATTTTAGGACCTCGCGAGCTCATAAGGTCTGCCGATGCCTGAAAATAGCTCGATGCCCGGCTGCGGATATTCGCCGCTTTGCCTATATAAAGGACTGTATCTCTGGAATCACGGAAAAAATACAGGCCGGGCCCCGCAGGCAGCCCCTTAAGCTGCTCGCGAATTGCCGCAAAACGATCTTTGTCTGTAAGTTTTTCACTGCTCATAATAAATATATGACAGGTATTTTATAAGCAGAAAACCCTAATCACTAACCATTTTTTAAAAAAACTGTAATTATTTCTTGAACTTACTTTTCAAAATCTTATACTTTCGGTTCTCTTTTGTTTCAAAGTGGATTCACAGGAAGCAAAAGTTATACATACAGGGGCACTTAAGCCCCGCGCTGAGGGTGTAGCTCAGTTGGTAGAGCAACGGCCTTTTAAGCCGTGGGTCCTGGGTTCGAGTCCCAGCACCCTCACTCAGCATAAAGCCTTGTAAGATAGTGTCTTATGAGGTTTTTTCTTTTATTCTCTATCTTTTATAAGTGTCTATTTTCCGTCCAATTCGCAAAATCACGTACCAATCACGTACCACATTATTTATTTTTGAGTTTGGAGTTAGTGTGTAGTTATTCTCTTTTTTTAAGATTTTCATTTTTTTGCTGAATAGTGAAAAGACATTCATTATAGTGTGAGGAGATTATAAAATTTTTATTAAGGTAAAACTATAATATGAAAGGAATTAGAGAAGAAAAGAGTTGTTGTTTTAGCTATTTTTCAGATGGAACCCCTGTTCCAGACGTTTTAACCGAGAAAGAGGCTGTAAAATTCTTGAGATTGGATGATGGAGAGACAAAATATCCATCAAAAAGTCTTGAATATTATCGCAATCAAGGAATTTTGAGAGGAACCAGGGTTGGCAAGAGATTAAGGTATTTAAAGTCTGAGCTGCTCAATTTTCTTGAGAATCAAACCCGGATAACAAATGGAGAAATGTCATGAAAAGCAGCTTGCAAGAAAGCGTGCTTAGCGGTAGTGTGTGCACCAAAAAATAGGAGATATAAGATATGCGAATACGAAATGAAGTAACAATTACCAGAGACAAACGGTCCCCCAAGCCCTGGAAGGTCAGGTGGTGGGGCAAGTATGATATTACTTCTGAAAAACAGCAAAGATATAGCAGGAGTTTCAAGACCAAAAAAGAGGCTGAGAAGTTTGCTCAAAGTTTAAAAGAGGATATTGAAGATGGGATTTCAGTTGAACCCAAAGTGGTTACTCTTGGGAATCTCTGTGACCAGGTTTTTGAGGCAAAGAAAATGGAGGTCGCTCCAACTACCTTAAGACTTTTAAACGAAACGATTCTGAGACTTAAGAGTTATTTCGGAAACCATCGTAATATAAAGACTCTAAGACGGATTGAGGCTGAGGGTTTTATTCGAAAACTGAAACGGCTCGATGCCCGTGATGGTGATGTATCAGATTCTACGAAGCATAGGCATCTCAGGATGTCCAAGACTATATTTAACAAGGCACTTGATTGGGACTATATAAAGAAAAACCCTTTTAAAGGCATTACATTAGGAAAAATAAAGACTCAGAGACACTATTATATCAGACCTCAAGAGTTCAATGCTCTGATGCAGGCGATTGATAAAAAGGTCATCAGGAAGGACAAAAAGAGCAATATCAGGGAGAAACAGGATAATTACAACAAAGCGTTTATGAAGGCATTTTATTCTGTTATGTATGGCTGTGGATTCAGGTTTGGCGAGGTAGCAAATCTGATGTGGGATGATGGGAATATTGACTTCAAGAATTCAATAATTACTACCTTTAACAGGGAATCCAGGGACGGGCTTCCCCCCTTCAGAGTCAAGGATTTTGAAGCTCGTTCTGTTGAGGCTCCTTCCTGGGTCATGAATCCGTTAACGCAGATGAGGCAGTTTAGAACTCCTGATAATCCTTATGTATTCCTGTCCCATGAGAGGTATCTCAAGGTCAAAGATACTTGGGCTCGATTGGTGGCAGAGGGTAAAGAAGGTAAGTGGCTCAACTCTATGCTTATCAATAACACAAACAGACAGTTGAAATTCTACTGCAAAAAAGCGGGTATCATTACATCTGACAGGTTGAGCATCCATTGTTTACGAAAGGCATACGGGACTAACCTGGCCAACTTAAATACGCCTATACATACGTTAAAATCACTTATGGGACACGGCTCAGTTTCGACCACGATGAAATACTACATTCTGAGCTCTGATGAAAATAAACTAAAGGCTGTCGAGAAACTGGAAAGACTGATAGGAGCGTAATAAAGGGGTATTTGGGGAATAGAAATCCCCCAAATTGGAAGATTTGAGGTTTTTTGGGAAGGTTGGTTTGATAAGATATCTATTGCCCTTATTTGATGATTTTATATAATTCCAGAACACAGCACAACAGCCTATGCAATGTAGGCTGGAACAACTACTGAACTCCCCATTGCCCTTATTGGGGAGTTCTCTGTATATATTAGGGCGGTGGAACTGGAGAAATGAGTATGATTTATCCTTGAATTGTTCAGAAAATGAACAACTTCAGCAGGTGGTTAGCCCCATGCAATCATATCGCCATCAATTTTCTTTCCGCAATTATCGCAGGTTGGGTTGTCGATAGAAACTTTTCCTTCCTGACACCAGGGGCAGGTGTTGTCATCCAGTAGGTATTTGATTTCTTTACCAAGCCTGTAATCGCAGTAAGGACAGGTTGGGTTCATGAATTTTAAATCCCATTCTTCCCAGCAGTGAGGGCAATAATCGTCTGGAATAATGCACATTTCACCATCTACAAGATACTTTTGGGTGGCAGTGTCCCCATAGTGCCTGTAGAGTTCAATGCCCTTGCCAGCAACAAAGCCTGTCTGGAGCAATGGGACAGAGGTTTCCTTATTGGAGTCACAGACGTTCAATTGAAAATCGATGCTGACTGAATAGGATTCCGGGAGCTGGTTCGTGACGCTTTTCAGCTCATTAAGCAGAGCATCCAGTGCCCCTGATTTATGTAGGTCATCGATAAAGGAGTTTGTCTTATCAGTCAGAGGGCCAAGTTTCTTAAATTCATTATCTTTCATATTTTGCGGCTCCGTATTTGAGTTTTTTAATCTTTTATGATAAATGATTATATCTTATTAAGATGTATTCCACAAGCATGAATATTTTGAGAATACAGGGCTTGTTAGATTGATTTTTCCCGCGAAAAAAAGGTTGTATGAACTCATTTGAGCTCGTATAGAAGAGTTTTAACTGGACAAATATCAAATTTCTGCTATGATGTTAGCTAGTACAAGGGTGGAACCGACCTCTGGTTCTCATGTCCCTCCTAAGCCCTTCTTGATAGAATATTTAAGAATATTTTTGAGAGGTTTCAAATATGATATACAGACCTTGCTGGAGCAGTGAAAAATATGAGGGGTAAATATCTATTGATTATTGATTTAGGTATGTTTATCTGTTAAAATCCCCTTTCATATGGTCATAATTTAATATATTTATGGAGTCTAATAAGGGACATGGTAAATTTTCAGGATAAAGCCAATTTTATCTGGCAGGTTGCGGATGACATCCTCCGCGGGGCGTTCAAGCAGCATGAATACGGCGAAGTAATCCTGCCATTTGTGGTTCTGCGTCGTTTAGACTGCGTTCTCGAAGAGAGAAAAGACGCGGTTATCGCTACTTATGACAAATACAAGGACGTTCTCGACGATACTGCCCAGGTCTGCAAAGAGGCCACAAAGAGGGATAAGAGCGACAAGGGGCTAAACTTCTATAACACATCCTTTTACGACCTCCGCCGCTTAGCCCAGGATGCCAACAACATAGAGGTCAACTTCAACAACTACATCAACGGCTACAGCAGAAATGTCCGTGATATCATCGAGAATTTCCAAATCGATAAAATCGTCGCCAAGCTGGTCAAGAACGGCTATCTCTTCCAGCTCATAGACAAATTTACCGAGGTCGAGCTGCATCCAGACCAGGTATCCAACCATCAGATGGGCTATATCTTCGAGGAGCTGCTGCGGCGGTTCTCTGAGATGAGCAACGAGACTGCCGGTGAGCACTATACCCCTCGTGAGGTCATCCGGCTGATGGTCAATATCATGTTTGCCGAGCATAAAAAAGAACTCAAGGGCGAGGGCATCATAAGAACCGTATTTGACCCCGCCTGCGGCACGGGCGGTATGCTGGTAACCGCCAAGGAGCATATAAAAGAGCATATAAACGAAAAGGTAGAGGTTCATATGTTCGGCCAGGAGCTCAACGAGCAGACCTACGCCATCGCCAAGAGTGATGTGCTTATCATGGGCGAGAACGAGGGCAATATCCGCCAGGGGACGAGCTTTTCTGATGATAAGTTCGCCGATATGCGGTTTAACTATATGCTTACCAACCCTCCGTTTGGCGTGTCCTGGAAGAAGGAAAAGGCGTTTATTGAGAACGAGGCGAAGAACCCATACGGCAGGTTTTCTGCCGGCACGCCGCGTATATCTGACGGGGCATTGCTGTTTTTGCAGCATATGATATCCAAGATGGAGGTTAACGGCTCCCGTATCGCCATCATCTTTAACGGCTCACCCCTGTTTACCGGTGATGCAGGTTCTGGCGAATCCAATATCCGAAAGTGGATTATAGAAAATGACTGGCTTGAAGCCGTTATCGCTCTGCCGACAGAGCTGTTCTACAATACCGGCATAGCAACCTATATCTGGGTTGTTACAAACCGCAAGCCCGAGAAACGCCGCGGCAGGGTCCAGCTTGTAAACGCTTCAGGTTTCTCTGCCAAGATGCGAAAGAGCCTTGGCAGTAAGCGAAACTTTATAACTGATGAGCAGATAAGCCAGATTACTGGTATTTATGAATCGTTTGAGGAAGGTGAATACTGCAAGATATTCGATAATGAGGATTTTGGATATACCAAGGTAACCGTAGAGCGGCCTTTGATGAAAAACGGCAAGGTCCTCAAGGATAAGCAGGGCAGGCCCAAGCCTGACGGCAAGCTCCGGGACTTTGAAAAGATACCGCTCAAGCAGGATATAGATGAGTATTTTGAAAAAGAGGTTAAACCCCATGTCCCTGATGCCTGGATGGACAGAAGCAAGGACAGGGTGGGATATGAAGTCAACTTTACCAAGTATTTCTATAAGTATAAGCCTCTTCGCCCATTAGAAGAGATTAAGGCGGATATACTGGCTCTTGAGAATGAGACTGAAGGACTGCTTAAGGAGATATTGGAATGAGTGATATACAGAAATTCGGAAATTCCGAATTTGTGTGATTAGCAGTTGAAGCATCTTTAATGAACCTTGAGATATAAATAAGAGTAATGACCATAAGAATAAAAATAGACTCTGAAATCAGTGGAGAACAATAATGGCTACTGCATTAATAAATGAGAAAATACTTACCTGGGCAAGGGTGAGAGCTGGTTTCTCTATTAGTGAATTGGTAGAGAAAATAAATAAAAAGTATGAGCTCTGGGAGAAAGGCGAAGCAAAACCAACTTTTAATCAAGCTCAAGAGGTTGCCAAAAAATTACATATACCATTTGGATATCTATATTTGAATCAACCCCCTTATATTCAAAAAATGACGGCTGACTTACGTACCTTTAAAGACCACGAAAAACATGAGTACAGTCTGGAGTTGCAAGACGTAATGTCCGATGCCATACGTAAACAGGACTGGTACAAAGAATTTCTGGTTCAGAGAGGAGCAGAACATTTAGAGTTTGTAGGTAAATTCAGCATTAAAAGCCCTATTCAAGATGTTGCAGATGATATTATCAGAACTTTGAACTTAGATGTAGAATCCCGAAAAACAATAAACAAAGATTATTTCCTGAGCAGAATGACAGAACGTGCCGAGGATGCTGGTATTATTGTCATACGAAACAGCAAAGTCGGACTAAACACGCACCGTCCATTAGATGTTGAGGAATTTCGAGGCTTTGTTTTGACAGACCCGATAGTTCCACTGGTATTTGTAAATGCCAACGATTTTGTAGCAGGACAAATTTTCACTCTGTTTCATGAATTAGCTCACATCTGGATAGGAGAAGCCGGGGTGTCTAATGCGGGAATGTTGAATAAGTCTGAATATTCTAAAACCGAGCAGTTTTGCAACAGTGTGGCAGCTGAAGTATTGGTTCCTCACAGAGAATTTGCGGAGTGCTGGAGGCAAACAGACGGTGACTTCGAAAATCATGTTGAAGAGCTTACAAAAATTTTCAAGGTTAGTTCTGTTGTAATTGCCCGGAGAGCTTTAGATTACAAATTTGTCAGAAGGGAAGAATTCTTTAATTATTACAGAAAATTACAGGAAATCTGGCGAAAGACCAAGAAAAAACAAAAAGAAAAAGAAGGCGGCCCCAGCTTCCGCAATACTTTTCCTATATATAACAGCAAAACTTTTACTGATACAGTTTGCAGGGCTGTTTATTCCGGTGAACTGCTTATGAGGGACGGTATGAGCCTGCTTGGAGTCGCTAAATCCAAAGCTATTGAGAATTATGCAACTGAAAGCGGCTTGATATGATTTATCTCCTTGACGCAAATATTTTTATTCAGGCACATCGAGTTTATTATCCTTTTGATGTTTTTCCCGTGTTCTGGGATTGGCTTAAAGGAGAGTTTCAAAAAGGTTCAATAAAATCAATAGATTTGGTTTATAAAGAAATAATGAGACAGGAAGACAAACTATCTGTCTGGTGCAGGGACTTAGATGGTGAATCATGGTTATCTGTGCAGGATGAGCAAACGCAGAAAACATATGCTGATATCGTCAACTGGATAGCAGGCCAGGATTTTAAACAAACAGCAAAGGACAAGTTTTTAAATGATGCAGACCCATGGCTTATATCTAAGGCTAAGGTGACGCAATTTACTGTTGTTACACAGGAAACTTCCGACCCCAAAAGTAAAAAGAAAATATTTATTCCTGATGTGTGTAATGTTTTTTCAGTTCCGTATATCAATACAATCCAGCTTACACGAAAATTAGGGGCGAGATTCTAATATGGCGAGCGAGCTGACAAAATCAGAAAAATTGTTTGAAGAGCTATGTTGTTCGAATGATATTAAATTCAAGCGTTTACCAGAAGGTGAAAATCAACAGCCGGATTATCTTTTGGATTTAAATGGTACTAAAGTAATATTTGAAATTAAACAGATTGAACCAAATGACTATGATAAAAAATTCAACAGGGAATTATCCGAGAAAGGAACCGCAACAGAAACACGTAATACAGACAAAGTGGCAAAGAGAGTCCGCAATGCTATTGACAGTGCAAGCAAACAAATAAAGTCTTATATTAATGAGAATGGGCAAGTACCCGCAGTTGTAGTAATATTTGATAATGCTAAAAATGGATACACTGATTCATATACTATTCAAACAGCTTTGTATGGATGGGAGAGGTTTTTGATTAGTACAGGCAGAGACTATAAAGTTGTAGATAGAGGGTTTGGAGATAGAAATAATAAAATGTTAGGAAATGAGCGTAAGACTCATATAAGTGCCGTAGCCTCGATGCATGAATATTGGGAAATAGAAGAGCCCCATGAGAGGAGGCTTTCTTTATGTTTTTACCACAATCAATATGCTCAAAATTTTTTTGATTGGCATCTGTGGGACTCAGAGTTTATAAGCCATCTTACACTTGAAGACAAAAGCCCTGGCAACTTTCAAAATTGGGTAAGCTTGAGAGGTTTGGAAAATGCTTAAATATCCAGAATATAAAGACTCCGGTGTTGAATGGATTGGTGATATTCCGAGCCATTGGAGTGCATGGCGTTTAAAATACATCTTTGATGAAGTGGATATCAGAAAAGGTGATAAACAACTGCCATTATTAGGTATAACAAAAGCCAAAGGAATTGTTCTACGGGGGGAAATTGAGAGTAGGGCATCAGTTTCAGATTCCTATGAGAAATATAAAGTTTGTAACACAAATGATATTGTAATGAACAAGATGCAGGCTTGGAATGGTATATTTGGCATTAGCCAATATCATGGAATAGTAAGCCCTGATTACGCTGTTTTTAAAAAAATCATTGATATTAACGTAAGATATTTTCATTATTTATTGAGAACAGACTTATATGCTTCATTGTTTCGTTTGAAATGTAGAGGAATGGGAACGGCTTTTTTGAGATTAAACAGTCCAGATTTTTTCGATTGTATCGGACTGTTACCTCCTCTCCCCGAACAGCAGGCGATTGCGGATTTTCTGGATGATAAGACGGGGAAGATTGACATGCTTATTTCTACTAAGCGTAGGCAGATTGAGCTGCTTAAGGAACAGCGGACGGCGGTTATAAACCAGGCTGTTACCAGGGGGCTTGACCCGGATGTGGAATTAAAAGATTCCGGTATTGAATGGCTCGGCCAGATTCCAAAGCATTGGGGAATTAAAAGATTAAAGTTTCTTACAACAATAAATACCGGCGATAAAGATACTGTTAATAATATTGAAAATGGGGAATACCCTTTTTTCGTTAGGTCTCAAACTATTGAGAGAATTAATTCTTATACTTATGATGGAGAAGCTGTTCTAACTGCTGGCGATGGGGTAGGAGTGGCGAAAGTTTTTCATTATATAAATGGAAAGTTTGACTATCATCAAAGAGTTTATAAGTTCAGCGATTTTAAAGATATTGTAGGTAAGTTTTTCTTTCATTATATGAAGGCTAATCTCTATAAAGAGGTGATAAAGATATCGGCTAAGTCAACTGTTGATTCTTTGCGTATGCCAATGCTTCAGAACTTTGTATTTGCATTACCTCCTATTGAAGAACAAAATTGTATTTGTGCATATATTGAAGAAACAACTCAAGAAATAGATAAAACAATCACCAAAGCCCAAAAGCAGATAGAACTACTGACCGAATACCGAACCGGATTGATATCGGAGGCGGTGACGGGGAAGATTTGTGTCAGTGAACAGTTAGCAGTGAACAGTGGGAAGGGAGAAATGTAGATGTTTCTCTTTTGGAATATTCGTTATTTTGATTCTCGGGATAAAAAATATAAGGACCGAGGATTGTCCCTTGATACGGGAACTCTTGATTTACCTACTCGACTCGCAATTGAAGCAGTTTATGAGACAAAAGAAAGTTCCTATAATCGAGAATTTCTCCGTTGGCGACAATTATTTTCTGAATGCAATTTAGAAGATATCAGTTCTTCACACGGACATTATAACAACATTGGTAGTATCTTTATCATAGATTATTTTGAAGATGAAAATGGTAATGAAATAACTCTTAGTGAAATTAGCAGGATTACCTCAGGTGATGCCAATTCTATAATATTTCCAGCTGGAACACCTCCACATTATGTCGAATATGCTCTTAGCCCAGATAAAAAACTAAATATTAGTGATTTGTCATTTAATCAAGAAGAGATAAAAGCTTTGGCTTATTTCAAACGAGATTTGGATAATCTTATTCAGACAGCGTTTTTTAAGGAACGTTCACCGGCTACATTAAGTTCAACAAGCAATCAATTCAAATTAACAACTTCTGTGACAGAGGAAGAAATCAAGTCCTTTATATTGGTATACAGGCGATTTTACATGGTAAGTGAACCTTACAACTTCAATAAAACAGTTGAACTTTTTTGTGAAAAGTTACCTTCCCACCCTTTAATAAAGTGGATACGAGCTACAGAGCAGGAATATCTTCATCATTTGGATAATATTCCTTCATTTACGCCCCAGACAAATAACAGTCAGATTAGTTTTAAGGTTAAACGCTTGATTGATGTTTTTCTTTATACTCAGTATGTGCATCAACCAGATGAAAGACGTGCAAGGCAATATGCTGAATGCCTTGCTGTGCTAAATCGAAATGAAGATTATCTGTTATGGCTATTTCTGTCTGAAATAAAAATAAGTGCAATCCATATCTACAATGCTGGGAAATGTATTGTAGGAGTTTTCAATCGTTATTGTAAGGAGAATGTTATCTCTAATGCTATTGTGGATATCGTATCCAGTGGCAGTGGTATTGGTTCGCAGGAAAAGCAAGCTCATAAAGAACAGCGAATATTCACGGCAAAGGTTGAAGAACTTGCAGAGCATTTGTGGAGGGAAGATGGGTGTCCTGAAGTTGGAACTAGATTTTACAGAAAACAGGCAGAAGAACAGTTGCGTAAGTTACTAAAGGAGCATAAGTAATAAAATGAGCAGTTTTTCAGAACGTATGGGATATGTTAGACCTCCAGAGTTTTTACAGCTTGACAGTATGACGGATGAATTAAGTAATCAGTTGTATAATTTTTGTTCAACATATATCAATCAAATAATGTCAGAGATAAATTCAAGGGGCGGAAGAGCCAGTTTTATTGAAGACAGAGTAAATAGTGCTTTAAAAAAACAATTTGGGACTTTTAAGATTCTCCCTTTTTCAAGTCCAAATGATTTTTCAGCTGAAAAATTTAAAGTGTCATGGTCTGTAATAAACTGGCATGAAAAATACACTATTGTGGAATTTACAATTGACCATTATGCGAAATATATAAATGACTATAGATTTAAGGATATTGTAATTGAGTTAAATTCAATCCTTGAACGTGAAAATTCCGGCTATCGCATGAATTCAGACCTTGAACTAGTCCCCATTACAGATGAAACTGAACTCGCAGAAGTTGAGCAGGCTCAGAATTGTGAAATAAATTCAGTTGCTACCCACATGAATAATGCTGTAAGCCTTTTCTCTGACCGGGAAAGTCCAAACTACGGCAAGGCAATACATGAGGCAATATCAGCTCTTGAGGCTTTGGCAAGGGAGCATACAGACAGCAAGAAGGATTTAAGTAAGCTGATAAATCAGACTGACTGGCATCCAGCTCTAAAGCAAGGCATTAGTAAATTATACGCATATACAAGCGATGAAGGCGGAATCCGTCACTCCCATTCAGGTGAACTAGTAGAAATTAAACCCTATACAGCGAAATATATTATTGTTATAACATCTGCACTGATAAATTATATTCAGGCGAAACAAGGTTAATGCTATGTTGACAGAACAGGAACTAAAAAAGGAATTAGCCAGATTGCTTTCTTTGCCAAAAGAGACAGAATGGGCTGAATTCAAGGAAGCAAAGACCGGCTATGATTTTAATAAGCTGGGTAAATATTTTTCGGCATTAAGTAATGAAGCGAACTTAAAAAATCTTCATTGTGGATGGTTAGTGTTTGGAGTTAATGATAAACGGCAGATAGTTGGCAGTCAATTTAGACCAGAGCGTGGAAAACTTGATTCTCTTAAGCATGAAGTGTCTCAACATACAACAAATAATATCAGCTTTATTGAGATTTATGAATTAATGATGCCTGAAGGTCGGGTCATTATGTTTCAGGTTCCGGCAGCTCCAAAGGGGATACCTACTGCATGGAAGAGGTATTATTCTGGTAGAAATGGTGAATCCCTTGGGGGACTTAATTTACAGGAAATTCTTGCAATAAGAAGCCAAAATATTCAGGAAGACTGGTCGGCCAAAATATGTGAAGATGCGACAATCAGCGACCTTTCTGAAGGAGCAATAGATAAGGCTCGCAGTGAGTATAAGAAAAAGAATCCCGGTCTTTCAGAGGAAGTTGATAGTTGGGAAGATACGACCTTTCTCAACAAAGCAAAAATTACGATTCAAGGTAAGGTTACTAATTCTGCTATTATACTTTTGGGGAAATCTGAATCCGAACACTTCCTTTCTCCGTCAATTGCTCAGATGACATGGATTTTAAAGTCAGAAAGCGGCATCGAAAAAGATTATGAGCATTTTCGCCCGCCTTTCCTTATAAACGTTGAACGGTTATTCAACAAAATCCGTAATTTAACTTATCGCTATCTCGATAATACATCATTGTTTCCCACAGAAATCACACAATATGAGCCGTGGGTAATACGTGAGGCGTTACATAACTGCATAGCTCATCAGGATTACTCAAAATGTGGCCGTATAAATATTGTGGAAAACCCCGATGAGTTGATTTTTACAAATCTGGGGAATTTTATACCAGGGGATATTGAAACTGTAATTCATCAAGATGCTCCTCAAGAATTATACAGAAATCCATTTTTAGCTCAGGCAATGGTCAATCTTAATATGATTGATACGATAGGTAGCGGCATTAGAAAAATGTATTTAACCCAGAAGAACAGATATTTCCCCCTGCCAGATTATGATTTAACCAGTCATGACAAGATAGTATTAAAAATACAAGGTAAAGTACTTGACGAAAACTACACCCGTATTTTGCTGAAGAATACAGATATTGATTTAGATACCGTTATTTTGCTAGATAAGATTCAAAAGCGAAAGCAGATACCTAAAGATTGTGCTAAGTATTTGAGAAGAAAGGGCTTAATTGAGGGTAGGTATCCAAATTTGTATATTTCATCTAAAATAGCCGCAGCTGCAGGGAAAAAAGCTCAATATATAAAAAATCGGGCATTTGATGATGAGCACTACAAGAAACTGATTATAAAATACATTAGAAGATATGGTTCTGCTACGCGTAAAGATATTGATATCTTAATTTTAGATAAGCTGTCTGATGCTCTGAGTTTAGACCAGAAAAAGGATAAAATTAAAAATATCATTTACGGAATGCATAAGAGGGATGGCACTATTGTAAATAAGGAAAAACCCCCAAAATCCAAGTGGGTTCTTTCCGAAAAGGAATTAGACTGATTAAATATTATGGAAAAACTCAGAATTGCCAAGATTTAGATGTCTAAACTTAGATATCCTTAGAAATACTTAGATATCTAAGTGCAAGACGTTTTTTGGCGTAAGTCGTTTGATTTAAATGGGTTGGTATTTCTAAAATAAAAAGAGTTAAAATGGCTAAAACATATTTAGAACAGGATTTTGAACAGCATATCGAGGATTATCTGCTTTCCAGCGGATATATTAAGCGTAGTCCCGTAGATTATGACAGGGACCTGTGCCTGATACCTGATGAGGTTATTGCCTTTATCAGGGATACTCAGCCTCAGGAGTATGAGAAGCTCGAGATGCAGTATGGCAGCAATACGGATAAAAAGCTGGTTTCAAGGCTATCAGCGGAGATATCAAAGCGTGGGAGCCTGGATATATTACGCAGGGGGTTTAAGGACAGGGGTTCAAGGTTCTCGCTTGCGTATTTCAAGCCGACAAGCGGTATGAACCCTGAGCATCTTGAACTGTATAAGAAGAACCGTTTTTCGGTTGTCCGCCAGCTTAGATACAGCAAACGGAATGAAAACAGCCTCGATATGGCGATTTTCATCAATGGTGTGCCGGTAATCACGGCAGAGCTGAAGAACTCGCTTACGGGTCAGT
This sequence comes from Limihaloglobus sulfuriphilus, assembly GCF_001999965.1. Taxonomy (GTDB): domain Bacteria; phylum Planctomycetota; class Phycisphaerae; order Sedimentisphaerales; family Sedimentisphaeraceae; genus Limihaloglobus; species Limihaloglobus sulfuriphilus. Next base: position 2,024,201 of record NZ_CP019646.1, read on the forward strand.
TTGTTAGCGAGGCGGTAAAACAGTATAGGAACGACAGAGACCCCCGTGAGCCGCTGTTTGCGTTTAAACGCTGTCTGGTTCATTTTGCCGTTGGTAACGAGAAGGTGTATATGACTACCAGGCTCAGCGGGCATAAGACGCGGTTTCTGCCGTTCAACAGGGATACGGAGAATCCGGTCAACCCTGACGGGCATAAGACGGCGTATCTGTGGGAGGATATCTGGCAGAAGGATACGCTGCTGGATTTAATAGACGGGTATCTCTGTATTCAGACGAGCACGGAAAAGTATTTCGATAAGAGCAAAGGGCTTACGGAGAAACGCTCCGAAGCGATGATTTTTCCAAGGTTCCATCAGCTTGACTGTGTCCGCAGTATCATAAATGCTGTCGGCGATGAGGGGGTTGGCCATAACTACCTTGTGCAGCATTCCGCCGGTTCGGGCAAGAGTAACTCAATCGCCTGGCTCGCCCATAAGCTGGCGAGTTTCTACCAGAAAGACAGCGATAAGGACAGGCTTTTTGACAGTATTATCGTGCTGACGGACAGGTGTATTCTGGATAAGCAGCTCCAGGATACGATAAAGCAGTTCGAGAAGACTGCCGGTGTGGTCTGTGAAATCGATATTAACTCGGCTCAGCTCCAAAATGCCCTTGAGAAGGGCAAGAGCATCATTATCTCTACCATCCAGAAGTTCGGGGTTATAGCAGAGACTATAAACAGGCTTGGCGGCAGCAGGTTCGCCGTTATCGTTGATGAGGCACATACGAGCCAGTCTGGTGAGTCGGCAAAGCAGGTCAAGCAGGTTCTCAGCGTTAACCTTGAGGAGGCAGAGGCAAAGGACAGCGATGAGTTTGATGTTGAGGATGAGATTATAAAGGAGATACGCAGCCGTGGCAGACAGAAGCATATATCGTATTTTGCCTTCACGGCGACGCCGAAGAACAAGACGCTTGAGCTTTTCGGCCGCAAAGATGACCAGGGCAGGTTCGTGGCGTTCCATAACTACTGGATGCGTCAGGCTATAGAGGAGGGATTTATACTCGATGTGCTTGAGAACTATACAACATATAAACGGTGTTTCAAACTGGCAAAGAGTGTTGAGAATGATGAGAAATATGAGAAAAAGAAGGCATTTCGGCTGCTGACATCGTATGTTGACCTTCAGCCGCACGCCATCGAGACCAAGATACGGATTATGCTCGACCATTTCCTCTCGCATACGGTTAATGCGATTCAGGGCAAGGGCAGGGCGATGATAACTACACGCTCAAGGCTCCATGCGGTGAAGTATTACCTGATGCTGTGCAAGGTTATGCGTGAGAAGCATCTGCCGTTCGGTGCGTTGGTGGCGTTTTCGGGGACGGTTGTCGATAAGGACAGCGGCGAGGAATATACCGAAAAGGGCCTTAACCGGCTTGAGGCAAAGGTAAGCATACAGGATGCGTTCAAAACGCCGGAGTTTCGGATTCTGGTGGTGGCGAATAAGTTTCAGACGGGCTTTGATGAGCCGCTGCTGCATACGATGTATGTGGATAAGAAACTTGGAGGAGTAAACGCTGTGCAGACGCTGAGCAGGCTTAATCGGACGGCTTCGGGCAAGGATAGCTGCGTGGTGCTTGATTTTGTCAATGAGGCTGAGGATATACAGGATTCGTTCCAGCCGTATTACCAGACGACTTTGCTCAGTGAGGAGAGCGACCCGAATAAGCTGTATGATATCGAGACAGAACTTCGCAGATATGAGATATTCAACCAGAGTGACCTTGATGAGTTTGCCGCGGTGTTCTTTAATCCATCAGAGCCGCAGGAGAGATTGCAGCCGATACTCGACAGGGCGATTGAACTGTGGACTCACAGGGATGAGCAGGAGCGTGAGGATTTCCGGTCTCTGCTTCAGAGCTTTAGCCGCCTGTATTCGTTTATCAGCCAGTTGGTGACTTTTGAGGATGTCGATTTGGAGAAGCTGTTTGTGTATGCGAAGAACCTGAACAGGAAATTGCCCAGGAGGGAGAATCCGCTGCCGTATGATGTGCTTGATGCGGTTGATTTGGATTCGTTCAGGATACAGAGGACGTATAAGGGCTCGATTGGACTCTCAGAAGAAGACGGTAAAACGGTTCCGATTACCTCGGGCAAGCCAGGACTTACCGAAGAGGAGAAGGATTTTCTTTCAGCGATTGTAGAAGCCTTGAATGAGACGTATGGAATGAACCTGACCGAGGATGACAAGGTTGATTTGGTGCGTATACAAGAGAAACTCGAAGCCGATGCCGAGCTGAAAAGCGTTATGAATCCCAATAACAGCCTCGATAATATACGTATAAAATTTAATGATACGGTTGACGCTCTGGTGCTTGAGTTCGTGAATACAAAACTTGGCCTGTATAAGAAACTCACAGAGCCAAAGGCTAATGCGATGCTCAAGGCGAAGTGGTTTGAGGGGTATCAGCAACAGCATATGAATCTGTAGAATCAGGAGATTAAAATGCCAATCGAACATGGAATATGGAGAATAGACAAGGGTCTTGAGAAGATTGATGTTCATTCACTTGATAAGGAACAGCGACTTGAGGAAATCCTTGACAATGATATATCTATAGCTGCTCCGAACTGGATGATTATTGGAAGACAGGTCTATACAGAATACGGCAGTTATATCGACCTGCTCGCGATTGACAGGGACGGCAACATCGTTGTCTTGGAGCTTAAAAGAAATCAGACTCCAAGAGAGGTGGTGGCTCAGTTGCTTGATTACGCTTCATGGGTCAAAAATCTTACTGATGATGAGATAGCCTCTATATTTGATACTTATATCAATAAGTTTCATCCTGAGAGGAATGGTATTTCCCTTGATGATGCTTTTATGAGTTATTTCAATGTCAATTCAATGCCGGATGAACTTAACGAAACTCATCAACTCGTTATTGTGGCATCTTCGTTAGATAACAGCACAGAGAGGATTTTGAACTATCTTTCAGAAGGCCATAATGTTCCTATTAATGCTATCTTCTTCAGGGTATTTAAAGATGAAGACAGAGAGTATTTAAGTCGAATGTGGTTTATAGAACCAACTCTTTCTCCACCTTCTCCGAGTGGAAATGGAGGTGATAAAGAGCCATGGAACGGAGAGTTCTATGCTTCTTTCGGTGGAAAAAGGAGTTGGGAAGATGCCAGGCGAATTGGGTATATTTGCGGTGGCGGGGGTTCCTGGTATAGTAATTCCTTGAATCTGCTTGAGATTGGCAAGAGGGTCTGGGTAAATGCTCCAGGACATGGATATGTTGGAGTAGGCATAGTTGCCGGTCCGGTTACAAAACTGACAGAGTTCGAAATCGAAGATAAAGGCACTAAAAGGTTGATTACAGAGGACGACTTGATAGATAGTTATATCTTCTCTTATAGTCGCAATGATGAAGAGAAAGCAGAGTATCTCGTAAAGGTTGACTGGATTAAGACTCTTAGCCTTGATGAAGCAATAAAAGAAAAAGGTTTATTCGGGAATCAGAATACCGTATGCAAGCCTGTAGCAAAGAAATGGCAACATACCGTAGAACGGCTGAAAAAGAGGTTCGATATAAATAAGTAAAAAGAAGAAATAGATGGGGCTTTATATGTCGTCAAAAACATTCTTTTCCGCAAAAGAAATTGAGTTGCTCAGAGAGAGAGCAAAGCCTGAATTTATTCATCCAGGAGAATATTCAGGTGGGTGGAGCAAGAGCAAATACGAACCTATGAAAGTTCTTGAGGCATTTCCTTCTCTTTCTATAAAGAGTGGATTTGTTCTCAGAGCTTATCAGTTTGTGGAAGGAGGGAATGGAAACGGGGTTGTATGGGCAATGCCTGAAGACTGCTCATTTCCTGAGCCGAATGAATGCGATAAATTAAAAGATACATTTTTAGAATGCCCTCGTCCAGAAGGTGCTATAGACGTTATGGATGTCATTTCTGGTGACGGCTCAGAGTTATCCTATATTTCCGCTTCCATATTTTGCCGTGAAATATCTGAACTTGGGGCTTACTGGCATGGAAGCAGCTGGTCTTCCCATACTATTATAGACGAAGATACAAAAACAGAGGAGTTTGATTTTGAGAAGATTAAGGATTGGGAGTGGTTGGAAGAAAAACCAGTTAATTTTGGCCCTTCAGTTAAAAAGTCGGAAGATAAAACTTTTGTCGTTTTTTATACCCATTCTGGTCTCATGCCAGGAGGATTATATAAGCATATAGATATTTATGATAATAATTCATATCGCCCAAAATTGAATTCTGAACGGATAGCAAAAGGTGGTAATCAGTATCTTTATTAGGAGAAATAACCATGAACGAGAACCAACCCAAATTTTATGATGACGACGGAACAGAAATTAACCCTGACCTAATCCCCAAACCTGCTCTTTGTGTTGCCTGTAAAAAAGATGGTATTTCAGGCAAAGAAGAGATACTCTGTGCTCTTACCAGAGCTGACCAGCAGGGAGAGGATGAGTTTAGATGCGATGCTTATGAGGCGATGGAGTGAACCTTTTCGAAGCAGGAATTATACCTTCTATCCCATTCGGTGCTATTATCGGATGGATGATATGTAAGCCTTTTGGCTTCGTAGCTGCCATAGCAGGAATGGCGGGAGGTGCAATTGCAGGTTTATTTCTTGGCTGGTTATATGGTTTCGTTATTATATTGTTAATGGCATCCTTTACAATTCCATGGAAGTATATAAGAAAGAAAGCAGAGCCAATGCGGATAAGTGATAAAGAACATGAAATATTGACTAAATGCTCCGCATTGGGTATTTTCATTGGGATTTTATGCTCAGGAATTATTGGATTATTCTGCAATTGGATTCTTGGGTTAGTTTTGCTCTTTATATCAGCAGTCATTACATCATTCATATCAGTTGTTTATGCTCAAATTAAGATAAGATGAGTTAAAACTTATGGCAGATAAATATAAATGGAACTTTAAAAAATACTTTCGCAGTTCAGCCTACGGCTGGAACGGAACGGCTAAAGCATCCAAAAGGATGAGAGAGGCTGTCTCTGAGATAAAGAAAGTTGCCAAAAAGGACTCTGCCCTTGCTGGAGAAGGGGCAGTTGAACTCTGTTCCCGCTTATATCCAGCTCTTATGTATATTGACAGTTCATCAGGAGCCTTGGGGACTGCTTTAAATAGAACAATGGATGCTCTTACTCCTATTCTTATCAGTGCTGAATGGGATATGAATACAAGAGGCAAGTGGCTTAAAAAACTCTTTGATGCCATACAGGATGAGGGTTGGGGGATTTTTGATGACCTAAGAGACCGTTGGGGAGAAATATGCGTATATCCTGGGCTTGCCAATCTGTGGGCTGACAGTTTGATTCCACAAGTCAAAGAGTGCTGGCTGAGTGAGAAGTGGTATTTCTTTGTGGGTTCAGATATGTGTCTTTCCTGTCTTTTATTTACTGAGCGTTATGATGAAATTGAGGAGTTACTGAAATTAAGGAGAAAAACGTTCTGGCCATACAACAAGTATCAGGCAATGGCGTTGGCTAAGCAGGGCAAACAGGAAGAAGCCCTTGCATATGCTGAGAAAATGAAGTTGGATGACAGTTCGGGGAACAGTGATTATTCTATCAACAATTATTGTGAATCATTGCTGATAGATATGGGCAGAACAGAAGAGGCTTATGAAAAGTATGGTCTGAATTTCCCTTATAGTGGCACAAAGATTAACATCTATCGCTCTATCTGTAAAAGATACCCTGATATTGATAAAAAGAAAATATTAATTGATTGTATTGAGAAGAAAGGAGAACCGGGAAAATGGTTTGCGGCGGCAAAAGATGCCGGTTTTTATGATATAGCAATGAAGTGTGCCAAGTCGTCTAGTTCCGACCCATTTACTCTTTTAAGAGCATCGAGGGATTTTGCTGATAAAAATACCGATTTTGCTCTTTTTGTCGGCATAAAAGCTATTGTCAAGATGCTTAGGGAAGATTTTTATGAAGAAATATCTACATTTGATATAATCTCTGCATACAGGCAAATAGAACAAACTGCCCAGAACCATGGCAGATTGGCTGAACTTAAAAATTCTTTAAACAGAGAAATTAATGAAAAAAAATGCAAACCAGTTTTTAGAAACGTTTTATTAAGAATTCTGAAAAATGAATAACAGTAATGTTGAGAGGTGCTTAAATGGGCAGAAAACGGGTAGATATTGAGTATAAAGGAGTAGTTCTACGCTATGAAGATGGTAGGAAAGTTATCCGGGTGAGAAGAGATGTAAAAAAAAATCAGAACCTAACAAACTATAAATTAGAAGAATCAGATTTTAGAAATAAAACAAATAGATTGATTTACCAATCCACTAATCTCGGCATTATAGCGAGTGAATTCTTCAAATATATATTATTGTATCAAAAACGAAATAGCATAGAAATTTCACCATTAGCATTGTCTAATTCTGAAGAAACAGAAATAGAAATTACTTGGTTTGACATCAAAGAACGCTCTTCTGATGAGTCAACTATCAAATATATAGCTTATTTCTTAGATGGATTAGATGATTCATATTTTGATAATCTGAAAAATATGTACAGTGATTTCAGGTTTGATTACAAATACATATATTCAAATGAATTAATTCCATATTCGAGCAGGAGTTATAAGGTATTTGCGGAAGTATCTGAATACCTTGAAGATTATCCTAATTGTAATCAGGCTATTTTGCCGGCAATTGCAAGGGTCAGTGGTGATAAATGTTTTGCTTTTTATGCATTTGATGATGAAGAAGCCAGACTAGAGATTAAAAAGGACATTGTTCGTTTATGTAATAAGCGTACAGACCTTGAAAATGTTTGGCAAACTGAAGGTCTCAGGGCTGCTTTTGAAGAGCAGGCTGTTGAAATGAAAGCTAATATTGAAAATAATTTCGCAACATGTAGGACTCAAATGAAATTGTCTTTGAATGAAAAAAAGAAGGAGTATCTCGCAACGATACCACCAGGGAAAATTATAAGCTTAGAAAATCATGAGAATAAAGAGGTTGAAACTCACGAAGAATTTGTCGAATATATTGATTCGCTTGTATCTAAATATGGCGAAGGGGTTGATTGTTTTAGATACAAAATTGGAGAAGATTTAAAGAAGCATTATCTTGAAGGAAAATCGTTAAATGATAAATTGAGGATAACTGTTGAAGATTTCTATGAACAAACTAATCAATACTATATTAATCGTGCTGTTGAATGTTTAATTAAAAAAGAAAAACAACAATTACTAGAATTGGAAGAGTTGTTATCGCATCGAGCCAAGTTTGAAAAATATACTGAACGGTATTATTCAAATGTCAGATTCAAACTTTTGAAGAACGGGTCAATCATCAAGTTTAATCAACATATAACTAAAGATTTTATAGTAAGACATTTTATAAATATCTTGAAAGAAGATTCTGAGTTTGTCGTTACTTTAACAGGTGTTGATGAGTTTAAGCAATTAAGTGATAGTCTGAATCGCAAGATTCTGACATTAGATATTCTATGGGAATATTACCGGGACCGCGATAAATATACAATGCAGAACAAACTATCCAGCAACTGGATTAAACGTATACATGCCTGGTTTATTGAATTTAAGAAAATAGTTGATGTTTCTGATATCGATGACCTTGGACTTCCCGCTATACAAAGTTATTGTACAGAGCTAAACAGAGTTTTAAGTGGGAATTACTACCCAAAGTGGATTTCAGAAGCGTCAGAGCAAGCTTTGAGAAAGAAAAAAGCAACGAAAAAATGGGCTATACACAGACTGAAATTTATTAGTAGTATGTTCAAGAACGCACAGAAAGTCAATCCTGACCTTCAACTTGAACATTTGGTTGAGTATATTGAGATGCAGAGAGACATTCTCAAATAAAATAATTATAATCCGACACATTATTCTTTGTGTATATCAACGAAAAATGGCTGGCTTGGTTTTAGCCCCAATTTCTCACTTAGGTCTCGAAACCGGTAAAAATAAAAATATTTTCGATGTTTCTGGCCTTTGAGGGGTGTTTCGATTCTGGATTTGGCTTTGGTACAGACCTGCCCTATTGCATAGGTGAATTTCTATGCGATAATTTGGGTATGTATTTGAAAAAGCACAGGCGTAAAAAGAACGGTAAATGCAACACCTATTACAGTATTGCTGAGAAGCGGAAGGTCTCCGGTAATCGGCATGTGGAGAAGGTGGTTCTTTACCTTGGTGAGATCAGCGACTCTCAAAAGAAGGCCTGGCAGAGATCAATTGAGATAATCAACGAAGATAACAAACCTGTACACAAAACCCTTTTTGCTTTTGATCAGGACAACCAGAGCTGTCACGATGTTGATACGATACCGGTTAACATCTCAAAGATGAGACTGGAACGACCGCGTAGGTTTGGCGATTGCTGGCTGGCTTCTGAGATGTGGGATCAGCTTGGTTTTGACCGCTTCTGGTCAGAGCGGATTGATACAGACAGATCGCCGGTCGCATTCTCAAAAGTCCTCAAGTTGCTTACGGTGAGCAGGCTGATAAAACCTTCTGCCGAATACTTTGTCCATCAGCACTGGTTCAGCCAGAGTGCTATGGACGCCATCCTTGATTGTGATTTTGAGATTGCCGAGAAAAACAGGCTCTACCGTTGTCTTGACCGTATCCTTCCATACAAAGACGAACTTTGCAAATACCTTAAAGACACCTGGCAAGGAATGTTCAACCTTGAGTACGACATCCTGCTCTATGATATCACCAGCACGTATTTCGAGGGGCTATGCAAGCAGAATCCCAAGGCAGAATTCGGCCACAGCAAAGACAGACGCAGTGATTGCAGACAGGTGCTGATAGCCCTTGTTGTTACGCCGGAGGGCTTTCCTCTTGACTATGAAGTACTTCAGGGAAATACATCTGAAAAGACGACATTAAGACCCCTGCTCAACAAGATAGAAACAATGTACGGCAAGGCCAACAGGGTCTGGCTGATGGACAGGGGCATACCAACGGAAGCTACGCTCAAGTTCATGCGTAAGAACAATATAAGCTATCTTGTTGGCACACCCCGCAGACAGCTCGATGATTATAGCAGTGAACTTTCTCAAAAGGACTGGGAGCAGGTAAACAGCAGTGTTCATGTGAAATACATCGAAAAAGAGGGCGAATGCTATGTCCTTGCCAGGAGCAGGGATCGTATGCAAAAGGAGAGGGCCATGCGTAAAAGAAAACTGCGTAAATATCTTGACGGACTTGAAAAACTCAAGGGATATCGCAATTATGAACGTTTTTATAAACGCCTTGGGGCTTTGCAATCGCAGGCCGGTAAAGCTTATAGATGTGTGGAGCTCAATATTCCGGGGCAAAAGGAGCGGATTGAAGCCGGCGAATTCAGGTATCACATAAACCGGCAGAAATACCGTGATATGATCTATCGTGACGGCAAGTACTTTTTGCGGACCAATCAGAAGGGCAAGGATGGTAAGGCACTCTGGAATGAGTATATGCTGCAGTGCAACGTTGAGCAGTCTTTCAGAGAACTCAAGAGTGATCTTGGCATTCGCCCTGTATATCACCATAAAGAAGAGCGTGTTGATGCCCATATCTTTGTGGCGTTTATAAGTTATTGCCTGCAGGTGACATTGCGGCATAAGCTGCGGGTGAGTGCCTGCGGCCTGACCGCACAGGCTGCCCTGGAAACGATGAGCCGTATCCAGATGCTTGATGTGACATTTGAAACACTTGACGGTCGGTACCTCTTGATGGAGAGGTACACCGAGCCCGAGGCAGATCAGCGTCTGATACTGCACCACCTGAACATGGATCTGCCGCTGCAGAAGCCACCCAAAATATACAGCAGCCAGGTCAAAGATTAAGACCCCCTTTGGCGACACACCAACACCGCGGGCGCTACCATAAACCCTGTTTTACACCCCTAAGTGAGAAATTGGGGTTAGTCACATTTTATAATACGCATTTGTGTTTCGCCATGCTATGGCATAATTGTATACAGTAAATACAGGCGTAAATTAAACCGGTTCTCAATTAGATTTTTTGGAACTGGCCAATTCTTCTCTTTTATTTTTCCAAAAAAAGAAAGATATTTCTAAAAATATTCAATTTTTTTTTGTCAACTAAAATAGACTTCCCTGCTCTTCTGGTGCATTAAAAGGGGCTATTGCTGCAAATTTGTTTGATTAAATAATTTTTGTCCGTTTATATTTCTAATCTCCTCCAACTGAATCTTATTTTTAACTTAATAAACAAAGATTAACTTCTAATCTGACAAAGACATTGAAGCGTAAGTCATTGATATGAATGGAATTACAAGAATATTCTTGTTGACTTTGCATGGTTTTTTTATATAATTCATGAAGTATTTAAATGCTACTTTAAAAGTAAATACAAACAGTAATGGTTACTGTTATTGAACGAACGGCAAAGTTGCCATTAATGTTTTTATACAGGAGAAATAAATATGTTTAATTATAAGAAACTAGCAATGGAGCTAGTAAAGAATGAGGTCAGAAAATGACGAATATTGCTGAAGAAATTAACAATTTGCACAAAGCACTAATAAAGATGTCAGCAGGAACTGCCTATAAGATAGGTAAGTTGCTTATTGAGCAGAGAGCAGCATGTAAGCATGGAACCTGGGAAAACTGGATAGAGGAGAACCTGGAATTCTCAAAATCTACGGCTCGCAGATATATTGATGTATATGAAAAATGTGGGCCTAAAAACCCCAATTTGGAAGATTTGAATAATGTAAAATTATCTCACCTTTATAGGGAAATTGAGAACAACAGGAAAAAGAAACGCCCGATTCAAGAGTTTAGAGACAGTGATAAGGCCAGGACAGTTATAAGAGAGCTTTTCGCAAATCGTGAACATAACTTTGAAAATCCAGCAGATGGCAAGACTGTAAATCAGATTATTAACGGCGATACGCTTGAAGTAATGGCGAAGATGGAGCCGCATACCGTGCATCTTATTTGCACATCTGTGCCTTATAATAACAATCTCGATTATGGAATAGGTCTTGATGGGAAGATAATCAATGATAACAAACCCTACCAAGAATATCTTGATTGGTTGGGGCAATTTGTAACTCAGTGTTATAGGGTTTTGGTGCCAGGCGGCAGGCTTATAATCAACTGCGACAATCTCACTAACAAGCAGAGGGATGAAGATGGTGAGTTTACATATCGCCATGCCCTTGATTGTGATTTGCGTTATAAGGTGTCAATCGGCGCTTTAAATTAGGTCACTATGAGCGCGTTCAAAATGGGTCAGTTAAACCAGTTGTTATTTACTATTTTTAGTTTCATTTGTCAAGTTGGATTTGGATAAAACGATTATTTTCGACGTTATTGGGCAGATACGCCAGGCCTGTTTCGCCCGGACCGGCGGCCGGGTGAGAATGGGCCACCCAAAAAGCTCGTCGGAACCTGGCCGCCGCAAGCCGGGCGGGACAGGCCGGTTAAGACTGAGTCAGCCTTCATGGCCGGCTCTTTTCTCACAGGCACCATGCTCGGCACGGTCCTTGAGACGGTAGCTGCGGCCTGTGATGTTGATGATCTCAGCATGATGCAAAAACCTGTCCAGGATTGCGGTTGCCGATGGTACATCGCCAATTAGCTTGCCCCAGTCTTCCAGCGGCCTGTTGGAGGTCATCATCGTGGATTTGTTTTCATATCGCCGCATAATGATCTCCAGCAGATACTCGCCGCAGCGTTTTGGCAGATGCTTGATGCCCATATCATCGATTATCAGCAGCTCCGGCTTGAGATATCTGTTCATTACCTTATCCTGACAGGCAAAGGCATCTTCGTGCAGAAAATCCCTGGCAACATCAAATATCGAGCGGTACCGCACAGCCATGCCTGCCTTGACTGCCTGATAGCCTATCGCCTGACACAAATGACTCTTGCCCACACCCGGCGGGCCAAGCAGCAAAACATCAATGCCCTCACTGATAAAGCGGCATGTGGCCATATCAAATATCCGGCTTCTTTTAATCGAAGTGTTGAACTGCCAGTCAAACTCCTCCAGTGTCTTGAGTTCTCTAAACCCGGCAGCCTTAATACCCCTTTGGATCTGGCGATGCTTTCTGACCAGCATCTCATCCTGCAGGATCAGTTCTAAAAACTCAGCATGAGTGAGGCTGTTGCCGGCTGCCTCCTGCAATCGAACTTCAAGTATCTCAAGCATACCTGACAACCTTAGTGATTTTAATGTGTTGTGCAGTGAATTGTTCATAATAATCTGCTCCTGAATAAGTTATGATTATTGTTCAGCCCAGAACCTCTCTTACGAATTCTCCGTAACTGGAGATATCTCTGATAATAGGGTGCTCATCTATAAATTCCATCTGGAGCTGCCTGTCACCGCCGTGTTTAATAATACTCCTGATGGTCTTCAATCGAAAAGCATTGTGGCTTAACGCTATTTTACATGCATTATCGATTTTGTTACCGTTATAGGTATTGGTCATATTCAGCAAGCCCAGAAGTACGCGGATACCAGGTATTCCTCTGGCCTCAAGCATCTGCCGGGCCCATCTCTGGGCATTCTCACCTATCAGACTGACTCGTTCAAGCATCCATACAACGCCGTTTTCTATCTTTGTTCTTTTCTCTGAATGAATATGTCCGTCCTGAGTCTGGAATCTGCCCGGCTCAACTTTAGCGTGAACAACAATCTGCTCCATGCTGCGGTTAAATACTCTTACCATATGGCCGTCCCATCTTGCCCATACCTTGCGGCCGGTATATTCCGGAGGCACCGAGTAATAGGTCCTCTCTACCTCTATATGGCCGTCCCTGTGAACGGACCGCTGAGCTTCTGTAAATGAAGGAAACCTTCCAACCGGAAGCCTCAATAAAGCAGGCTTTTCCTGTTCTGTGAACAATTTGCCTACCTGCTTGCGGGTAGTGCCGTGAATACGGGTATCGGCAATACGGCTCTCCCAGCTGAGAAGAAACTGATTCTGCTCTGAGAGGCTCTTAAAGCTGCGGCCCTTGAGGGCGTTATTTTTGACATATGCTACTGCTTTTTCAACCTTACCCTTGTGTCTTGGGGTATACGGCTTACAGGGTAAAATGGCGGTACCGTAATGACGGCAGAATGACACTATTTTTGGGTGTATCTCAGGATCATACCAGTCAGCTTTGTTTACAGCAGCTTTAAGATTATCTATTATCAGTGTTTGCGGAACACCGCCAAAGTGGTGAAAAGCGTTTTCCAGGCAATTTATAAAGTTATCGCCGGTCTGCCTGAAAACTGCCTCGCTGTAGGATTTACGGGAGAAGCTAAGCACTACCCGTATTACATGAGTTCTTTTTCGTCTGCCATCTTTCGTTATTACCGGTGCACCCGTACCAAAATCTATCTGAGCCTCTTCACCGGGCCTGCATTCAAGACGCCTGAACGGAACAGGCGAATTTTTACTGAGGCGGTTGACAAACCTGCGAACGCTGTGGTAGCTGACATCAGAGCCGTGGTCGTCACGAAGATCCTGCCATATACGCCGGCGGCTGAGCCCCATATCCAGCTTGTTCTTAATTATTTCACGGTAAGGCTCACAATTGCTTACCGGACCGGTTGAGCTTTGGGCCACCGACCCGGGAGGCGCGTTAGTGACCTGTTTTGAATTATCATTGTCTGATTTTGCATACTTACGCACCGTATCCAGGTGGATGCCAAGCTCTCTGGATATACGCCTGCAAGACCAGTTACGCTCTCTTAATGTCTGTATTACACTTCTTTTAGTCATTTTTAGATAGTTCGCCATAAAGACCTCCGTTATATTTTCGATAATATCGATAATATAACGACTCTAAGGCAAAAACTTCCTTTCAAAATGACCTATTTTGACCCGCTCATTACTGACCTGTTTTCAGCGCCGCTTAACAATAAGGTAAGAGAGCTTGATTTGGGCTTATTAGAATACCAGGACATTATATGGTATAAGTATAATAATGGTTCTGCGAAAATTCGTTCTCAAGGTAAAAAAGTCTCTCCTTCTAAGCCCAATTTGAGGAACTGCAAAGAGCATATTATTATATGGTCAAAAGATAAATTTGAGTTGCCTCAGCCTAGGGGAGTTAAGCCTGATATTACTCCAGAGGAGTTTGAGGAATGGACTTACAATGTATGGAAGGTTCACCCTAATACAAACAAGAACTGTCCTCATCCTTGCACCTGGCCAGAAAAGTTATGTGAAAGGCTTATCAAGCTCTTCAGTTTTCCGACTCAAGTTGTTTTAGACCCGTTTTGTGGGAGTGGGACAACTTGTCTCTCGGCTAAGAATCTAAATCGCTCCTATACAGGAATTGAGCAGAATCCTAATTATTGTCAGTGGGCAAAGGATAGGGTTGAAGGTAAAGATATGGATATGGAGCTTGCTAAGTTTCTGTTGAGCGTTAAATCTGAATTGGAGGCAAAGCTCGGGATTGAGTTGGTAGATAAAAAATATGGCCGCTATTTCAAGATGGCTAAGCCGACTGATAGTATAATTGCTTTTAGTAAATCATCAGTTGAAAAATCTATTATAAAGAAAAGAAAAATAGCGTAAAAAAAATTATTTTTGAGCAGAAAAGTGAAAGTAACTTTGTTAAAAAATAAAAATACAGAATGCTTTTACAAGCCCCCATAGAAGCATTTTGAAGCAGTATCAAGAATTTCAAATTCTTTAGTTTTTGAAATTCAAGAATAATTTGTGTCCCAAAGACTCGTTGTCGAGGGGTAGAAATACAGTAAATAATTTTTTAATAATAAAGGAAATAAAATGAAAAATCCATCTGAAAAAACCGTAAATACAGTTGTAACTACAGTATTTGATTGCAGAGATGATGATGAACCCATGTTTTATGGGATGTTTAAATCTATTGAACAATTGGTAAAAATGTTTGATGGTGATGCTTTAGTTGCAATATTACCTGTAGATGATAATGACTATGAAGCCTGCTACTATGATAATTCAACTAATGGAAGTAAATATCAAATGTTGGAACAGGATGACAAATACGTTATACCCGTTGTTGATGATGATGATGTGATTTTTGATGTATACGAAATTGATTGTCCATTCACTAATGAAGAAGAGTGGTTTGCTGTCTTCGTTGCAAGAAAGTATGAATTGGATTTTATGCTCTTTGGATTTGGAGTCACATCATGCGTCTTGTAAGTATTAAGAGGAAATTGAGAGATGTGGCTTCCCTATGCCTCTCAACTTATTAATAACAGACAAATAACTGAACCCTCGTTGGGTTCGACTCAAGTTTTTGCTTGTAGCGAAAATGAGACGCTGAAAGGTCGCAGCGAGTCCAGAAAATGGACTAAAGGGGCCATGAAACTGCAAATTGTAGTATAATTTTAACCTTTTTAAATAGGAGAAACAAATGAAAAATATTATTAATGGCAAGGTATATGATACCGAAACAGCAGAATTAATTTGTAGCTATAAATATGGCTATGAAGGAGACTTTAGATATGTCTATGAGGCCTTATACAAGAGTTACAATGGACAATTCTTCATCGAGTATAAAGGTGGAGCAATGTCTAAGTATTCAGAAATTACAGGTCCGAATGAGGCGTTTGGCGGTTCTGGAATTCGTCTAATTGATGAAGATGAAGCCAGAGATTTTATAGAGTCTAATGGTTCTACTGAAGATTATGTAAAAGCCTTTGGTGAGCCAGAAGAAGGCTGATATTAAAGTTTGTTGATATAATAAGAGACAAATTCTAGATAAGTCTCTTATCATTGATACATTCTCTCTTGAGTAGTGATTTTAAATTTGATATTGTTTAATCAAAGATGTGGCAAATTAAATTATTGCTGATATTAATAATAATAAATTAGGAATAAATATAATGAAGAAAAAAATAAAAAAAGATGAATGGATGTCGTTTGCATCCTGGCTAAGGGAATACTATCCCCGCACCCTTTACAGTAAATTTAGGTTGAAATATATGGGAGAATTGGGTTGCCTTACTCATGAACAAACAGCGAGAGCTGTTTACTATACCTATCCGTCTGCTTATAAGGATTACTTGTTTTATAAAAAATATGGTGCCTTAAAAGCGACTGCTGTTCCAGATTCTCAATCAATATTTGATTAGTGATTTGAATATGTTTATAGTTGTTGTTAAGTTAGCGGCGAATCTTTTTTGCCGCTAACTTAAAAAGGATTTCATTTATCATCAGCAGTAGGTGAAGTCTGTGTTTATTATATGCTGAAAGAAGGAGAAAAAGATGGAGAAAAATATTCATCAAAGAATTTTTATATGCCCCAAATGCGGGTCAAACAAATTGGGATATCAAAATTATGTTAAGAGCGTAATGCCTATTATTATTGATGACGCTGGCCAGGTTAGTTATGAACAGCCTGTAGTTGACCATGATGACCATGTGCCAGCCGAGTTTGGTTATATCTGTCAGAAATGCGGGAATAAGATATCTCACGCTGGAGAATGGCTTGAGACTGAGTCTGAATTGATACACTACTTAAACTTATCCCAAGAACAGTTAGACAGGGAACAAAAGCAGTTCGAGGTATATATCGAAGAACAAGCCCAGGAACAGAAAGATAGAGACGAGGAGAGGCATCTGTGTTATGAGGAGTGCTGCTCCTGATATGGTGTTGAGCTGGAATGGGAGTATATTTCTCATTTTGAGTAATCTGAACTTTTTAAAGCAAGTTCTTTAGTAAGATTACCAACCGCTGGAAAAATATTCTTCGTTCCAGCTCTTTTTTTGCAAAGAATCTCAATCTATAGGAAAGTGAAAAGGTATTTGATAAAATTTCAAAATAGTAAGGAATTCTTTACTTAAAAAAAAAGGATTCTACGGCATTTTGCCGAATATATATATAAGGGGACGGCTCTTATAGTTATAGAGCAGGATAAAAAATGAATAAAAAAGAAATCATATATTGAAGTTTTACACTACGTAGTATAGACGTATTAAACAATCCTGCTCTGAGCCTGGTACGCCGTCCCGTATCGGGCTCATTTTTTTAATATAGGAGTAGGAAACTATGAAAAAACGGATAACGTTGAAAAACTTTAAAAGACCTAAAAAATGGTCAGATTATAATTACAAACAGTGGTTGAACAACTTTATGGACCTGAACAATTGGTCTCAGAACAAAGGGCGTCCTTTTGATAAGGATAAGAAGATAGGCAGAAGGCGTATAAAATATATTAATTCCTGTCTTAGTTGCAAGGTTCCTAATTACAAAAATGCAGAGCCAGAATCCATACAAAAAGCTGCGATGAGAAGGAATTCAGTAAAACTGAATAAAAAAACAGTAGAAACGCATCTTCATACCTCTGAAAAAGAATTATACTTGTATTATTGCAATTCACCTTTTACTGATTTACCTCTTTTTTGCATTGATATTGATATTCTGGTTGATGAAGAATCAGGTGAAATAGTTACGAGCAGTCAAGACCTCAAAGAAGCAGAAGAGTATATATCTACGTGCCGCATCGTCCGACTGCTCCATCACAGGTGCAGACCAGTTGCTAAGCGTGATCCCGTTGACGCCCATCTGCTCGATCCAGCAGCCGGAAACCAGGTGATGCGAGTTCTGACCCACAATCATTATACCGTTGCGGCCTGAGTTCTTGAGATGACAATTGCGAAGCGTAATCCGCTCGGCGTTGTTCATCCAGACCAGGGCATGGTCGGTGTAGCCCCATTCCTGTGCCCACCAGAAACGCGTCGGCGAGATTGCCTTTGAGTATTCGAACGCGAGGCCATCGATCTCGATGTCGTGGACAAGGCTGGTCATGGACGAGCCTTCGAAGCGGATGATGTCATCCAGGACGGGAAGCACGATGCTGAGCTTGTCGGGGTGAGCTTTTGATTGCGGGATCAGGTAGAGAACCTTTTCGGTGGTATCGAAATAGAACTCGCCGGGGGCATCGAGAAACGCGCGGTGTTCCTCAAGGAAGTATCGGGCCCTGGCCCTGTCCCCTTTCGGTTCACCGTAGGAGGGAACCATCGGTGTATCGTCCCGGTCATTGTTAAAGGTTATCTTTGCGGTTGACCGGTCGATTGCGGTGACCGAGCAGATCCAGCGGTGCCAGTCACATTTACCCCAGGGAAAGATGTTGATCTTCATGGTTCCAAAATCATCGGGCACCTTGTCGAGATCCTCCTGCACAGCAATGATCCAGCTCTCGGTCGGGGTGGCTTGCTGCTTGGTGGAGCCGGTTACGGACTTAAGGTATACGCCGGCAGCCGTGGGGAAATCAGGTTCAAATTCGTAGTTGGGGTAACGGGCCTTGCGGATGCGCTTGCCGTTTTCATAAAGCGTGTGGCAGCTCTGGATATCGGGCAGGTTTATCTTCCAGATATTGTCATCGACTTTTGACCAGCCGGTCAGGCGTCTTCCGCCGAGCAGTCTCGCCTTGCCTGGGCCGCCGCTGCTGCGGTAATATACTTTATATCCGTTATTACCCGAGTCCCGGTCAGTGAAAACTATTGCCTCATCCAGGATATAGTCACCGGCTGCCGCATGGACGGTTATATCCTGATCCATCTGGGGTATCAGCTCACGCACAGCATCGCGGGCACGGGCTATAGTCAGAAAAGGTTTTTCGCGGCTGCCGGGGTTCTCGTCAGATCCGGATGTACTTACATAAAAGTCCTGCCCGAAGCACGCAGCGGCGGAAATTAGAATTGCGGTTATTTGTGCAATAGATTTTAAACTCATCATAAACACCTTTCTGCAAATTAAGAATATAGATCTAATAGTTGTTTATTAGCGGTCTTTCCAGTAAACACTGACCCTGCACCAGCCATTATAACCTGTATGCCGGCGTTTTACAACATATTTCAGCTCGCGAAGACACCAAAAACGATCAATTACGATTCGCGGCGGTTCAAACACCTGATCTTGCCGCGAGATAAAAAAAGTGCAAACTGCTTTTGTTTATAAGGTCTTTATTAACAGGTATATATAAAACTGAGGGCGAAATAAAGAGGCGAAATAAAGGGGTTAAAACGGCGAAATAAAGGGGTTAAGACTCTTTGTTTTATAAGTTGATGTTTTACAGTTGCTTATATTTTATTTTTGAGGTTATTATTGACGATTGACGTAACTATTATAAGCTCGGATAATCACAATATTATGCCGCGTCCAAAGCGTAAATTCAAAGGCGGTTACTGTTAGCATGTACTCAACCGTTCCAACGAAAGACTGCGTATATTCAGGAAACGCGGCGACTTTCTTGCGTTAGAACAGATTATCGGGTGAATAAAGGTCGCAAATTTTTCTACCACGCAAACGCCCCTGGTGCCGGACCGGGCTTGAACGGTCTGCCCTTGTTTATATCGAATATTTCGTTGAGTTTTGCCAGTGTCTCCGGGGCAAGCTCGATCTCTGCCGCCCTCTCGAGGCCTTCGAGGTGTTCAACCTTGCGGACTCCCACTATTGGAGACGCCACAGCCGGATGAGAAAGCACCCAGGCTATCGCCACTGCATGCGCCGGCTCGCCCAGATCGCTGCATATCTTGTGGAAAGCCCCAATCTGGCTGCTGCCTTCGATACTTATGCCGTATTCATTTTCAACGTTGGCAGTACGGGTGTTGGGCTGTGATTTTGTCTTGCCGGTGAGAATTCCGCCGGCCAGCGGCATATATGGTATCGCACCGATGCCCAGCTCAAGGCACGCCGGCAGAACTTCCATTTCCGGGCCGCGGCTTAGCAGGTTGTATTGAGTCTGCTCAGAGATGATGCCAAGCCTGCCGCGGGCTGCCGCCATATTCTGGAACTTCATCAGCCCCCAGCCGGGGAAATTGCTCGTACCCATATACAGCACATCGCCGTCATCAACGAGCTTATCGAAACAGCCCCAGTACTCCTCGCCGGTGATATGCGTGTCGATGTGATGCACCTGATACAGGTCAATATGGTCGGTCTGGAGCCTGCGGAGTGAACCGGCGGCGTGTTTTCTGACCTTGTACGCGGATATGCCCGGCTCCTCGTTGGGCAGATCCCCGCCGGCCATATTGCCGAACACTTTTGTCGCCAGCACTATCCTGTCGCGCCGGCCGCCGCCCTGTGCAAGCCAGTTTCCGATTATCGTCTCACTGCCGCCGCGGTTATCCGGCCCGCCGTACATGTTGGCGGTATCAAAAAAGTTGATGCCCATCTCGAGGGCCTTGTCCATGATGGCGAAGGCCTCTTTTTCGCCGGTCGCGCTGCCGAAGTGCATCGTCCCCAGGCAAACCCGGCTGACGGTCAGATTTGAACGTCCCAGTTTTGTGTATTTCATTTTATCTCCTCTTTAAATTACTTCAATATCGCAGAGCGAAGTTTCCCCGCGGGTTATATCAATGCCCAAGCAATTGTCTGGTAATGGAATTTTTATCCTTGAGTATTTTCGAGCCGCGAGTGATTTTACAAAGGCTGATTCGCATTTTTTTTGCTATCTCACGCTGCGGCATACCCTGGTCAATCAGCTTTATGAGCTTCCAGCGTTTTTTGAATTTTTCGATTTCAGATTTGGTAAAAAGCTCCTGGAAAAATTTACCAAGCTCAGCGGGATCATCCATTTCTGCAATGATTTCCAATAAATCTTTATCATCTGACATGATCAAAACCTGTTCTAAATATGATATAAGTATAATGTCATAACTATTCTACAAATATTCAGACGTTTTAAAAGAAAATTTCGAAAAATACTCCATAATCCCTCAACAGCATCTTTCGCTAGTCAAAATAACTCTTTACAAACACTGCATGAGATATTATAATTTTGAAAAGTTTGATATATCTCTATATTGGAGAAAATGATATGATAACAGAAATTAATGGACAATTAAGTGCCGGCGATGCCAGGTTTGCTGTCGTAGTAAGCCGGTTCAACGAGCTGATAACCAGCAAGCTGCTTGGCGGCGCGATCGATTCACTCACCCGTCACGGTGCCGGCGAGGATCAGATAACCGTTATCTGGGTTCCCGGAGCGATCGAGATACCCATCACGGCTAAGCGGCTCTGCCAGAGCGGCAAGTTTGACGCGGTAATCTGTTTAGGTGCCGTAATTCGCGGCTCTACAAGCCATTATGACTATGTCTGCCAGCAGGTATCACGCGGCGTAGCACAGATAAACTACGATACCGGAGTACCGGCGGTCTTCGGCGTGCTTACATGTGAGACCATTGAGCAGGCTATTGAACGTGCCGGAACAAAAGCCGGTAACGCCGGCGCAAATGCCGCTGTCGGCGCGATAGAAATGGTAAACGTTCTTCGTGAGATAGATGAGACTCTGTAAATAATCGCGGCCGACGCAGGCCGGTTAGCTGTTTATGCTCTTTTTAAATATCAAAAGGATGGAAATATAGTGGACAAAAGGACCAAGGCCAGAGAAATAGCCATGCAGGCTTTGTTTCAGCTTGATGTGCAGGGAGACCGCGTTCTTGACTGTATTGACGGTTTTATAAAAGAAAACTGCCAGGAAGAGCTTTCCGAACAGCTCGCCCGGGAGTGGTGTATGGGAACCAGGCAGCACATCGCAGAATGTGACCGGATTATCGAAAAAGCCGCCCCGAGATGGCGAATCCAGAGAATCGAACTTCTGGAGAGAAACATACTTCGGCTGAGCTGTTATCAGCTGCTCAAATGCAGTGAGATACCCTCCAAGGTAGTGATCAACGAGGCTATAGAGATGGCCAAGAGATACGGCTCCGCGCGTTCACCGGCATTTGTAAACGGCGTTATGGACGCGGTACACCGAATAATAAACGAAGAGAAGAGAGACGCAAAAACACCGGATATACAATCCGTTTCGGCAGGCGCGGAGATAGCACAGTGAGAAAAATCGCAGTCCTAAACCAGAAAGGCGGTGTCGGCAAGACCACAACCGTCGTCAACGTTGCCGCCGCACTGGCAGACCGCAGAAAACGCGTACTGGTGATAGATCTCGACCCGCAGGCCCACCTTACAATACACCTTGGCGTTGACCCGGAGAATATCGAATACGGGCTTTACGAGCTGCTCATTGGCCATTGCGAGCCGCACCAGGCGGTTGTCGAAGTCCGCGAAAACATCAGCCTTATCGGGGCGCATATCGACCTGGTAGGCACAGAAAGTGAGCTTGGCGGCGTTGACAACCGGGAGCAGAGACTCAAAAACGCCCTTGAGCCGCTGGAAAACGATTTTGATTATCTTCTCATCGACTGCCCTCCCTCACTGGGGCTGCTCAGTTTAAACGCGCTGGCGGCGGTTACTGAGATAATCATACCTCTCGTGCCGCATTTTCTCGCCCTGCAGGGACTTGGAAAACTCTTCGAGACGGTAATGCTGATAAATCAGCGGATAAATCCCCGGCTCAAAGTCAGCGGCATCCTGCTCTGTATGTTCGACTCGAGGACTTCGCTCAGCGGCGAGGTAAAAAACGATATCGACCAGTTCCTCGACGCGGCACGCGGCACAGATGCCCCTTGGGCCGATGCCCAGATAATGCCGATTGAGATACGAAGAAACATAAAGCTCGCAGAAGCACCGAGTTACGGCCAGACAATCTTTGAGTATGAGCCAAACTGCAACGGGGCTGTGGACTATATGCAGATCGCGGCGTTTATTCTCGGCACCCAAAAGCCGCAAAGGCAACCCCGGCAGCCGGCAAACGACCGGATAAACCCGCTTATAAGAGCCCTCTCAAAAGCGTCAGAGGCACATCAGAAAGCAGAAACAGACAGCCGGGATATAGATGAAAACAAGTCTCAAATTTAAAAGTCTAATGTTATTTTTGCTGAATATTTTGTAATAACCTCTATAAGGTAAATTGGTGTGGAATTTTAATGAAATTAAAGAAATAAAATATAAAGGCGGATATATTTATCACATAGAGTTTGATGATTCTATCAAAGGTGACATTGATTTCTCATCTTACCTTGATAAAGGACCTGTATTTAAGCCCTTGGCTGACATTGATTTCTTTAAAAGTGCAAGGATAGATGGCGGTACAATAGTTTGGCCAAATGGTGTAGATATAGCTCCAGAAACGCTGTACGAAAAATTACAGAATTAAACCGAAGTCACCGGACAACCAGAGGATTCAGTAATGCCAACCATAAAAGATGTTATAGTTAGAAAACCCAGTGAGCAGGAAAAACAGGAATGTCTTCAGTGGCCGACATGGTCAAGCGGTGTAAGTAAGTTTGACTGGGAATACACCCAGAGAGAAACCTGCCTGGTCATGGAGGGCAGGGTTACCGTTTACAGCCCTGACCAGAGAGAATCTGTGTCATTCGGCGCCGGAGATATGGTTATTTTCCCCAATGACCTTGCCTGTATATGGGATGTAAAAGAGCCGGTGCTCAAACATTATAACTTCAGTTAAAGCATCCGGCATATAAGAAAACTATCATCGCGGAGCAGAATAATGAATGATATCCGCTTGAAACGGCGATTCATTAATTACAAAAAGGCATTTGCCGGACTTGCTGACGCGGTCGCGCTCGCCGAAAAGCGGGAACTTTCCGACCTGGAAAAACAGGGAATTATACAGAGCTTTGAGTTTGCACACGAACTGGCCTGGAATGTACTTAAGGATTATCTTGAGCACAAGGGCTACACCAACATTATCGGCTCACGGGATGCAAGCCGCACAGCTTTTAAGAACAGTCTCATACAGGATGGAGACGCCTGAATGAAAATGATCATGGATCGAAACAAAACATCCCACACCTATGATATGAATACAGCCGACGATGTAGTGAAAATATCATAAAGGCGTTTTATCCGACGTTCAAAAAACTGCTTGATAATTTCAACGCCCTATACACAGAGGAGGATACTGATTGAGGTTCGGGCTCAAAGATTTGGATATCAGCAGAATACAAGGTGTATTAAAAGACTTTCCGAATGTGCAGCGGGCTATGATCTACGGCTCAAGAGCAATGGGTACCTATAAAAGAGGCTCTGACATTGACCTTGCACTATACGGCAAATCACTCAACCCTGATGAGATAGGCAGAATAAGAATCCAACTCGACGACCTAAAGTCAACATACGTGTCCACGGTGAGCTTGAAAGAAGCAGTATCCTCTCACTCATAGGGCCGCAAAACGTGCTCAAGTCGTTTAATGAATCACTCGAACGGGCAAAACAGCTCGTGGTGGATAACTGAGAATTGCCGCGGCCGGCAGGGCTGTCTTGTGAGCTGTATCCGGAACATGGCGATGTTTCGCAATCCGTTTCAGCAGAGATAACTCGCCGCAGACTCTTAACACAGAGAAGATTCTTCACTCTCGGGTGCGAGAGCTTGTTTGCTCTGCCGGCGTGATTGAGCCCTTGCATAGACAATATCTGCCGTAATCAGAATCGCCAGTATAGCAAAACATGCCGGTATAACGAAAAATGACATTCGCAGCCCGCCGATGTTGCCCAGCAGCCCCATCAGCCAGGTAATTACCCCGCAGCCGGGTATGCCGGCGCATGAAAGCAGGATAAAAATCATTGTCGTATCGCGTTCGTGCAGACGGTTAGTTGAATAGCTCTGAACGCTCGGCCAGAACGGAGCAACACAAACCCCTGTCAGAAACAGCAGAACAAACAAAACCCAAAGCCCCTGTACAAACGGCAGCGCAAGTGTAATCAAGGCCGCTGATGCCGCGGAATATGCCACCAGGTATTTGAGTTGATGCTGTTTTATGAAGAATCCCCAGCCAGACCTGCCAAGAAACATCCCCCCTGCAAAACATGCCGTTCCAACACCGCCCGCCCAGGCGGCACTGACGAAGTTTAGCTGTATAAAGCTCGCCGTCCAGAAGGTAATGCCGAACTCGCCGCCGCCGGCGAAGAACATCGCCGCAAAAAACAGCCAGAAATGCCTGGTGGTGATTATGTCTTTGGCATGGTTTAAGGTTATACTCCAGTGAATTCTTTCCGGGTGGTCAGGGTATTCTTTGCCTTCGCGCTGCGGTGCCAGATATATCAATGATGTCAGAATAGAAAGCCCCGCGGCACTTGCCAGCAGAACCCGCCATGAAACACCCATGGAAAGCAAAGCTCCAACGACAAGAACCGTAACAACAACCCCCACAGACCAGAACGAATGGGTAAAGTTGATATACCTGCCCGGTTCATCGGTGTGCAGATCCTGAATAAACGGCGTAGCAAGACCCTCTATAACACCCTCGCCCATACCGGCTATCGACATGGCAATAAAAAGAATCCAGTACGAGGGTGATATAGCGCAAGTCATTATCCCAATGCCCATTACCAGAACCGAAAGCCCCATTGTCCATCGTTTGCCGATATGCCCCGCGATAAAGCCGCACGACAGCATTATCAGCAGCATTGAGATTGTCCTGCCCAGCTGCATCGCTCCGCCGGCGGTCATGCCGCCCTCTTCCAGCGAGAATCCAAGCTCTGCCGCAAGCGGTACAAGTGAAACGGGCAAAATCACCGAACACGCGGCATAGGCGAAGAAGCATATAAAAGAGGCATAGTCGTATCTGCCAAAACGCAATCGAGCCACGCTACTGCTCCACGTTTACAGGGTTAACATCTTTCCTCAGCCGCCGCAAAAGCCCAAGAGCCATTATCCCCTGCGCCAGGGACAGCAGAGGCACTGACCACAGCGCCGCCCTGAGGCCGATAAAGTCGGCGGCAAAAGTCATCAACAGCAGCATCATGCTGGCGATTCCCCATGCCCCGCCGACTGCTAAGCCCATTCTCTGGCCGAGTTTCAGCCCTCGCGCAGCCTTGCAAAGCGTGACAAGCAGCGGATAGGTAGAACCGGCCAGAAGCCCGGCAGGCAGCAGAAGGATTATCGCCCAGGACCAATCCATCAGCAGCATATATGCCGCGTAAAACGGAAAACCGGCAAACGCGATCAAGGCAACTGTCTCGAGTTCACCCTTTTTATGGGCTATCACCGCCCAGAGCATTGAGCCCGCACCGAATCCTATGCCGTGCAGCATAACAGCCTTGCCGCCGTAAGTAAGGGCGAAGTTTTTCTCCGCCAGCAGTGTCGGCAGCAGTCCTATAAATATACTCGCCACAGATGCCGAGGCGAACACGATCGGAGTTATCCGCCAAATGCTGGGATGCTCTGACGCGGCAGTCCCGGGTTTGGCGGCGGGCAGGGAGTCTTCTGTCGCAAGCCGCAGCCGCGAGGCGTATATCAAAACAAGACAGATAATCGGGATTACCGACATTGCCCAAAGCCCTGGTATCCCCCAGCGGCTTACAAGCCCTGAAGCAATCCAGCCGCCCGCTGAGAAGCCTACAAAACCGAGAGTTACGAAAGCCGCGGAGGCTATCGGGGTGGGTATCAGAGGTATCGAGTAGAGGCTGCGCATAGATTCGGGATGGCTCAGCCCCACACCCAGAGCGATCAGCGACCATACGAGCATCAGCGGATAAAATGAGCCTTCCGTCTTTATAGCCGGCACAACGGCTATCAGAAACAGCATCATTATACCAATCGGTATCAGAAGCGGCTTAGTCTGGCGTTCTCTAAGGTGCCCGACGAGCAGCTGGATGCCGTTGCAGATGATGTTGAACACGCTTAGGATTATCACGCCCTGCTTGACGCTGAGACCGAAGTGCGAATTCAGAGCGGGCAATATCACCGGCAGCGAGCCGGGAAAGGTATCCAGTAGAAAATGCATCACACTCAACGATGAGAGCTGAAGAGTTGGAATGGTAAATCTTTTAATCATTGAGCCTGCGGCTTTTCCCGGGTTGCCCCGCCTTTCATACCATCTACTTTGGGAATTTCAAGCCTGTCAGGCGGTCATAACACTCTATGTATTTATCGCTTGTCTTAGAAATGACATCTTCGGGCAGTTCAATGCCTGCACCGGATTTGTCGAAGTTTATGCTTTCCAGGTAGTTACGCACAAACTGCTTGTCGAAGCTCTCCTGGTCGCGGCCGACTTCGTATTTATCTGCCGGCCAGAAACGGGATGAATCAGGCGTGAGAACCTCATCAACGAGGATTATCTGACCGTCGTATAGACCCCATTCAAATTTAGTGTCGGCAAGGATTATTCCCTTTTCGAGGGCAAACTCACCGGCTTTTTCGAAGATATTCAGGCTCTTGCGCTCAATATACTCCGCGGCTTCCTCGCCGATAAGCTCAACCGTTTTATCGATGGTGATATCCATGTCATGCTCACCGATCTCGGCCTTGGTCGTGGGAGTAAACAGCGGCCGCGGCAGTTTTTCACACTGTTGCAGGCCGGCGGGCAATTTACGTCCGCAGATCTCGCCATCCTTTTGATAACTCTTCCAGCCTGAACCGGTTATGTAACCGCGGATGATGCACTCAACCGGCATTACACGCGCCTTTTTGACCATCATGGAGCGGCCCTCGAGCTGATCGCCGTGGTCGCAGAACGGCGCCGGGTACTGGCTGATATCGTCTGTTATGAAATGATTTTCAATCTCGTCGGCGAAAAACTCAAACCAGAATTTGGATATCTGCGCCAGAACTGCGCCTTTATATGGTATGCCGCTTTTCATTATTACGTCAAACGCACTTATTCTGTCCGTAGCGACAATTATCAGATTGTCTCCTAAGTCGTATATATCCCTTACTTTACCTCTAATTGGGTTTGTGCCTGGTATATTGGTTTCAAGAACTGCTCTTGCCATAACAATATGCCTTTCGTTTACATTGAACATAATAATAAGCGGCCGGCCAATCAGTTAATAACCGACATATCGGGCATATATTAAGCAAATACGCCCCGATAGTCAAGACCGGCTTTTATTAAGCAAAAAATAGTACCCGTCTTTTACCCTGGAGTGCCGCGCCAAAAACCGGCGCGGCACCGCTTTGTAATTCTGCTGCGGCGAAATATGATGCACGGCGTATAAAAGCTCACGATGCCTCGCTTCCATCGTCGACCCGCGTAATCCCAAAAAAGACTGCTCGACGGACAATATCGCCGACTGAATTTAAATTGACAGCAAGCATATCAATGATATATCAGGACATAGTAACATGGTATTCAAAACGACAAGTTTAATGCCAAAAGATTTTTATAAAGCTCTATCTTGAATTTAGTTACAGAAAAATTACCTACCCCTCATTCTTTCAGAAAACAGGTTCCTTTGTTGCACAGGTCAGAGGTAATGACAAAATCCATACCCTCGCAGAGCTTGCCCATCTTCATGTTTTTGTAGTCGATAATGTATAATCCTCCGCGGGCCTCGCATATAAGCTCGCTGCTACCCGGCAGAAAACCACACTCTGTAAAACTGCACCAATAATAAGGGACAAGAAAATGGCTGTCATTTATGCGGATATGATATGAAGGATCTTCGGAGTTTGTGACCGCGAATGCTCCCCAGCCAGATACAGCGGAAACATTGTAACTGTTGTAACTGTCAGATTTAAATTCTGTATTGCGGGAAAGATACGAATCTGAACCTATCCGACCATAAGACATGCAAAGCATTTCGGGCTCTATATTTATGACTGATTCACAAGCCAGAATATCGTTACCTCCAATTCTCACACGGGTGTATTTCCAGCTGTTTTGGTCAGAAGCAGCATTTTTTAAATAAAGTATATTATTTTTAGAACCCCAGGCAATTGTTATACCGAAACCGCGGATATCTTTTTCGATAGTCTTGCCGGTTAAGGTATCATAGATGAACAGGGTGTAGTAATCCGGCTCATTTTTATCTTTGGTCAGATTGTACCCCCCCTTTAAAGGCATACATACAGCGGCCCGTTCACCGCCTGGACTGATGGCGACCGATTGAGCCGAAGAGAATTTGCCGGCGGCTATGTTTCTTATTGGTGCGAATGTCGCTCCCTTGTCATGTTTGCTGCGCCAGGCAAGTTTTTTTTCGCCGGTCTCAATGTTGTGGTGGTGAAGCTCATACCCGTCAGTCCATGAAATGAAGCATTTTAAATCCTCGCAGAGCAGGTAGTTTTCAATCTTATCATTGAAAACCACCTTTCTATTCATGCCATCAGTCAAAATCGACATCAGTTTCCCGTCAGTACTGAGATAATAAACTATCTTCGCCGGCTTTTGCGACCAAGCTGTATCATCTACGATATTTCGTAGGGGTTTTGGAGGTCTTGCATGATAATAGTGCATTGGAACGGCAATGCAGTAACTAAGGAGGTTTGCAGTAAGGATCGTTTTAAAAATAACTTTCGTATTAATGCCTTCTTTACGGAATAATATCATTGCCTTGGCCGCTATGAACTCTATTGTAACGGTTGCAAAGAGCAGGATAGCATAGCATATCAATGCGGTTGGAAATACCAGGTTTACGTACTGAATCAGGTCTTCAGGATTGGGCAGGATAGCGGTGGCTGCTGAGCCTACAAAAAAAGTTGCGGCACCTCCGGCAACTGTAGAAAGCAAATTGATTGTAAATACCAGAAAAAATGCTTTACCCATTTTTAGTTTGAAAAACGATTTGCAGACCCAAGTCTCGATCAGCAGGCATAAAGCGACAACAACAGGCCACATAAGCGAATTGGGGAGAATAATAAAAAACGGAAAGATTACATTCGCAAGCATATCAGATCTCATCTTTACTACATTTCTACATTGACTCAAAAAAGGGCGAAGGGTAAACAATTACCAATTCGGGAAACAGGCGACAGTGGGGCTGTTAAAAAAGCCGCCGCTATCTGTATAATATAAAGATAGTATATTTTGTTAGATAATTCAACTGTTAATTTCGTTGGAGCATTTTAAGTTAAAGAAAGGGTGTCAGTTAAAGAAAGGGTGTCTGACACCTTTTCTCTTTAAACAACTTTATATTCCTTATTAATAGGAACTTACACTCATATCTTTGGCCTTCCAATAGGCTTTATGGAGGACTCCAGTCCCAGTTTTGCGGCGGTTTGTCTCGTCCATTCAGGATCACCGAAGGGAGCACCCCTGCGGATTGAATTCTGTATCTTTTTTTCCGGCATCTCCGGCAGATTATCAAATCCATCTACCCAGCCGTCTCCAAGCTCAATTATCGGCTTGCACAGCTTAAACGGTTTTTTGCTGCCGGTGCGTATCGCCAGGCTGCTCCACTGCCAGTCAACCGCCCTTGAAACAAGCTTTGCTTTTTGCGGGTTGGCCTCTACATATCGCATCAGTGTCCGGTAATACTTGTTGCTCTGGACGGGAAAACTCCTGTAACGCCCCTGGTAAACGTGGCCAATGCCGACTGTGCCGTGCGCCCTGTGCCATCGGTGCGAATGTGTGCCGGTAAGCCACTTCATAAACTCGCTGAGGTCGCCGTCAAGGCGGGGCTGGACAACCAGATGCCAGTGGTTTCCCATGACACAATAGCCGTGCAGCCGCATATCAACCCTGTCTATGGCCTCGGCAAGAACGTTCTCGAACGCCTCAAAATCCCCCGGCTTCTTAAATATCCGCAACCGACCGTTAGCACGATTAAAGCAGTGATAGACTATCCCACCCAATACTTTCCGTTTCGATCTCATAAGCTCCGCCTTCAAAATACCAACATAACAATTACAATTTAAAACATTACGTGAAACATTATATTCTAGTCTTTTGTCATTATACTATATAAATAAGTGATTTAAAACTTTTTTTCAATAAAAGGGGTCAGACACCCTTTGTTTTTTTGAATGAACAACCGGTGGTCTTTTAGCGTTTACATTCATGCAAGAGTGTATAGTATTCAGTTAAACGAAAACGACAGAGACTCATTTAACTGTGCCATCGCAGAGCGGGATAGAAGGTTATAAATATTTACGTTGAAATTATTGAAAAATCAAGTAACTTATGAACCTTAAGTAGAATAAAAACTATCATGGGCGATGCCCCGGAAGGTATATACTGAAAAATGCTGCCAATCGGAACAAATATAAAGCTGACAACGCGGCCGACCGCTAACTATGTGCTTATCGCAATTAATATAGTGATCTTTCTGCTCAGCTACAGCCCGCACCTGGAAGTGGTTCGTGTGCCGCACCCTGAATATGAAAATCTCTACTACAACCAGACGGTTAAACAGCCGCTGAGAGAGTGGGCTCAGCCGTTTCGGTTTGATCCGGAAAATTTCAGGCCCGCCGGACTTATCGGCTATCAGTTTCTCCACGCAAACTTTATGCACATACTGGGTAACATGTATTTTCTGTACTTTTTCGGCAACGCGGTAAACAGCCGACTCGGACATAAAAAGTATGTAATATTTTACCTTATCGGCGGGGTTATCGCCGGACTTGGACACGCCCTGTTCAGCAACAGTCCGGTAATCGGCGCCAGCGGCGCGGTAGCCGCGGTTACAGGGGCATTCCTGGCATTGTTCCCAAAGGCGTTAGTACAGGTGGTTTACTGGTTTATATTTATCGGCTCAATCGAAATACCCGCTATATGGTTCATCGGGCTCAAGCTGATATTCCTGGATAACATACTCGCTTCGCAGTACTACGCGACAAATGTTGCCTATGACGCCCACCTTGCCGGCTACGCTGCGGGGATACTGGGAATACTGGCAATGCTGCATTTTAAGGTTATCAGCGGAAGCCATTTTGATCTCTACAGCATGATCGACCGCAAACGACGGCGACTTGAGTACAAAAAAGCCGCCGACGAATATAACCCCTTTACCGGCAACACCGCCGACGGCAAGGGTACCGCCTTCAAAGGGTTCAAGAATGCCAAAGATGCCGAATTTGAAGACAAAAACAGCGAAAACGATAACGACAGCAGCATAGACCAGCTGCGGCTGAAAATAAGCGCAGAAATGACCATGGGCAACCGCTCAAGAGCCGGAGAACTTTACGAAAAGCTCATCAAAAGAGACTCCGCGCAGATAATGCCGCTCAGGTGTCAGCTTGACCTGGCAAACCAGCTTATGAGCGACAGCAAATGGGAAACCGCCGCGGACGCGTATTTGAAGCTCACCCTGCACCACCCTACTTATGAACACATCGAACAGATACACCTTATGCTGGGCATTCTGTATTCGAGATATCTGGACAAACCGCAGCAGGCCAAAGAATATCTGAGAAAATCGCTTGAAAAACTGCACGACGAGAAACAGATAGAATTGTGCAAGGCGGAGCTGGAAAAACTCTAAGCCGCAGAGAGCAGAATTGTAGAGAAAATTCATGAATTTTCTCCTGCCGCTCATGCGCATTTAGACGCTAAACAAACCTCGACAGACTTTTGCGCCCTGCTCCGGCACTCTTTACGTTTTACTGCGAATTCACGTTTTGAGAGAATTCGTGAATTAGACGCTAAACAAACCTCAACAGTCTTTTGCGCCCTTCTCCGGCACTCTTTACGTTTTACTGCAAATTCACGTTTTGAGAGAATTCGTGAATTAGACGCGAAACAAACCTCGACAATCTTTTGCGCCCTGCTCCGGCAGTCTTTACGTTTTACTGCAAATTCACGTTTTGAGAGAATTCGTGAATTCTCTCTACGGGGGGGCAAGCAGGATCTTGGCTAAAGAGACCTATGCTATGCGGATCTACGCGGGGCGGCTATACACGGGGGCGATTTTACGCGGTTATTCATGCCTGAGGGCGATAATCGGGTCCACTCCGGCGGCTATCACAGCGGGATAAAGGCCGAATATGATACCCGTAGCGCCGCTTATAACCAGCGGCAGCAGGACACTCCAGAGCGTTATAACCGTTGGCATACCGGCGATTGTGGTTATTATCAGGGGTATTCCGATACCGACACCTATGCCGATAATGCCGCCGATGATTGAGAGCACCACAGTTTCTACGAGGAACTGTATGACGATCTGCCGTTTCTGAGCCCCGATTGCCCGACGGATACCGATCTCGCGTGTACGCTCGGTAACAGAGGCGAGCATGATGTTCATAATCCCGATACCGCCGACCAGAAGGCTTATGCCGGCAATGGAACCCAATACTATATTAAAGGTACGTTTGGTTGCCTCTGCCTGTTTCAGCAAGGCCAGAGGAACGTTGACCTTATAGTCTGTCTTTTTATGAAACCGCTCAAGCATAGTCATGATGGCCGCGGCGGTTTTCTCGACATTTTCTGTATTGTTGACTTCTACTATAATCTGGTGCAGTTCAACCATTTCCATTTCCAGAGAGCCGGAAGAGAATTTTCGGTCAATATCACCGTAATACTGCTTGGCAACATTGAAAGGAATATACACGTCTATCTCCTGGTCGGGTATCTGCATATTTCCGGCAGTTCCGGATTCACTCTTAATTATACCTATAACTCTGAAACTGTCGCTGCCGATTCTGATTACCTGCCCGATTGTTTCCTTTGTAGCGAGGAGTTTTCTGGCTCCGTATTCTGTTAATACCGCAACCGGAGCAGAACTTTCCACATCATAATCGAATATAACCCTGCCGGCCATAAGCTGCCTTGGAATGAGCTCAAACCAGTCCGCACTTGTGCCGACCACCCGCAGCTCCATAAGCCGGCTGCCCAGCCGTGTTTCTTTTCGGAAAATCTTAGCCGGAGCGGTTTTTTTTACATTCTCATAGCTGGCTGTTATCCTCTGATAATCATCATACTTGAGCCCATACATGCTCAAAAAAGAAGTGGTAGAGCTCTTCTGGCCTTCATCAGACAAAGGTTTTACAGAATTTACGATAATGTTTCTGCTTCCGAGCTTGTTTATCTGCTCTAAGGCGTCTTTGCTGGCGCCCTCTCCGACGGCAAGCATCGCGACGACACTGCCCACTCCAAAAACCACGCCGAGCATTGTCAGCATGGAACGGAGCTTGTGCAAAAGCAGATTCTCAACACCGGAAGATATATATTTTACTAATTTGCTTTGTTTCATCGGCTTTCGATATTATCTATAAACCCGTCTTTCATGTGCAGGCGATGCTCGGCATGGGCCGCGACATCAGATTCATGAGTTACCATTATTATTGTTTTACCCTCACCGTGCAGGGATGTGAGCAGCTCCATTATCTGCTCTCCCGTGGCGGTATCGAGGTTTCCCGTAGGCTCATCAGCAAGCAGCATCTGGGGGTCATTAGCCAGCGCCCTTGCGATGGCAACCCTCTGCATCTGGCCGCCGGAAAGCTCTGTCGGTCTGTGATTGAGCCTGTCGCCAAGCCCGACACGGGCGGCGAGCTCTTCGGCCTTTTCCATTGACAGCTTTTCATCAACACCTGCATAATACAGAGGAAGCTCGATATTGCGGCGAACAGTCAGCTGGGGTATCAGATTGAAACTTTGGAATATAAAGCCTATATAGTTGAGACGCAGCCGGCTGAGCTCATCGTCGCCCATTGTGCTTACATCAGAGCCGCCAAGACTGTAGCTGCCCGAGGTAATACGGTCAAGACAACCCAGTATGTTCATCAAGGTACTCTTTCCCGAGCCGCTGGCACCCATAATAGCCCAGAAACTGCCTTTTTCAAACTCATGGGTAACACCGGCCAGAGCGTGAACCTTCTCACGGCCCATCTGGTAAATCTTAGTTATATTATTTAATTGTATCAGTTTCTTTTCAGCCATTATGTATGCTTTTTAAAAGAGTCCGGGGTTAGATCCAATATTCTCGGCTGTTATTCCAATTGCTGCTGCATTCTGTTTTTTAACTGTTCTCTTTGTTCAGGAGTCATATTCTCAATCTTTTTCTTAAGCTCTTCCCGCTGCTCGGGAGTGAGATTCTCAAGGTTTGCCGGCCGTTTTTTGCTCTTTCCTGCGGCAGCCGGAATATCCGTTCCCGCCGCCGGTGTCTCCGCCGCGGTAAGTTCGTCAGGCTTGGTTTCCTCAATTTGCGCCGGGATTACTTCACTCTGACCGGTGTAGGTCTCCGACTGCAGCGGCGGTGTCAGCTGAACCCGCTCACCGCCTTCGAGGCCGGATTTGATGTGAACCATAACATTGTTATCAAGGCCGACCTCTACCGGATGCGGCTCATCACTGCCCTCAAGATAAACAACAGTCCTGCCCTCATGCCGGACAACTGCCTGTATCGGGACATACACAACATCGTCATAGGTCTCGCCGATAATCTCAACCTTGCAGCTCATGCCCGAACGCAGCTCAGGATCCGCCTGATCAATATGCACTATGGTTGTATATACCTTTAGGTCGGGATTGAGCCACATGCTCTGCGGGTCGGGCAGCGGTGCGATCGAAAACACCTTTCCCGTGTATGTCCTGCCCGGAATCGCATCGACGCTGACAATAGTCCGCATTCCCGACTTTACCTTTTGCAGGCTCGCCTCGTGAAGAGCAAGCTCAGCGTTTGAAACGGCGTCTTTTGGAAGATGAATAAGTTCTTCGCGTTCGCTTACTTCACTGCCTTCGGTAAGCGGCTCGGTCCTGCCTCGCCAGCCGCTGCCTTTTGTACTTGAGGCGTATATCACAAGACCGTCAGAAGGAGCGTAAATTTTTGTCTTGTCAAGCTGGTCAATGTATTTGGCGAGTTTTTCTTTCTGACGTTCAAACTCCGCCGTCTTGGCACGCAGGTTTGCTTCTGCCTGTATGATATTGGCGTTTGATTTTCGCTTTATCCGATCCAGAGCCATCTCGGCCTGATCAACATCGCTTTCGTACTGCGCAATATTGCGGTTGTGAGTATATTCTTCCAGGAGCATCAGGTCATTCTCGGCAAGTTCAAGGTTGAGCCTTCGTTTCTGCTCGGCGATCTCATCGCTCTGAAGCTCAGATTTAGAAATAAATTTTTCTGCGTAGAGAACCTGAGAGTTAGCAAGCCTCTCTTCCGCCAGGGCAAGCTCTTCTTTGGCAAGTGTAATCTCTTTTTTCTTCTCTGTGAGCTGATTAGGATAATCGCCTTCTAAATATTTCTCCAGATCCTGTTTGGCAAAATCCAGATCCAGCTGGGCTTTGGAGATGTCACTTTTAGCCTGGTTTTTCGTTATTTCAAGGTCTTCTTTGGCATTTATTAAAGAGGCTTCGGCGTTCTGAACGGTTATTTCCTGATCTACCCTCTTATCAACAAGGTTGCTGGCGTCAAGCTCGACAAGCAGATCGCCCTTTTTAACGACAGTACCTTCGGGTATGAGGGTGATTATGGTGTTTCTGCCTTCAAGTTCGCTTTTTATTACGATCTGATCACGGGATTTTATTGTCCCCGATTGAACAATGCTGATCTTAAGCGGGCCGCGCTGCGCCTCATAAACCGGCATATCAGAGGTTTCTGTTTTTTTATTGCCGTAAGCAAGTGAAAAGACTCCCACAGCAAGCACCACTGCTATAACAATTGTTACTATTATCTTTTTTTTCACGGTCATATCCTAACTTAAAATCTAATTGTCCTGGGGTACATATTCATTCCAGATGCCATCCTCATCAACTCTGAGCAGTCCCATATCTTTCTGAAGCTGAAGCTCCGATATACGGTAATTCACAACAGCGGCTGTGAGGGTGTTCTGGGCCTGCAGGAGGTCATCTTTGGCCTCGAGAACATCACGCATTTCCGCCCTGCCGAACTCGAGTGACATATTGGTACTTTTTACACGGTTTGTCGCTATGCCGACCGCCTTGGCCTGTATAAAAAGGCTTTCTCGCGCCAGAGAAAGATCTCTGAGCTGGCGGCGTATGTTTCTTTTTATCTGATCTTCAAGCGTCTGAAAACTCCTGAGCGACTTTTCCAGGTTTATCCAGCTGGTGCGGTAAAGGGCCTGTTCGCGTCTTCTGTGCACCGGCAGATCAAGCGTAAGAAGCGACCTGAAATATCCGCGGTCAAACGCCAGATCAGCACTTTCAAGGTCAGAACTTGATATACTTCTGCTGCTTCCGGCTCTTAATGAACCTAACAATGTCAATTCCGCCCTCAAATTATCCGCCGCGACAACGACTTTCCGCTGCATATCCCTGACCTTTTCCCGCTGGACCTTCAGGTCGTAGCGGTTATCAAGAGCTGTTTTGATCGCAAACCCCTCATCAAACTCGAGCGGGCCGGCGTTTTCCATATCCAGGCCGCGGAGCTCTATCTCCGCATCCGCAGGAGGAATTTCCTCGTCGCGTTTAATCTCCATCTCGGCATAAACCTTTTTCATCATCGGATTATCTTCTTCGCTTACGAGTTTCTGCAGCTCGTTCTGGTCAAGCGATATAGTTGAATCAGTAGGCAGGCCCAGCATGATTTTGAAGCTGTCAAGTTTGTTTTTCAGCTCTTCTTTGGCACTTATCCAGCTCTGGCGTGCCTTGAGCTCACTCTGCACCGCCTGGTCAGACTGAATAATGTCAAGCCGGCCCTTTTGCGTGAGGCTTCGGCTCTTACGGGAATTCCTGACTACACTCTGGTAGTTCATCTCATTGTTTTTTATAGTATCTATCTGCTGGAGAACTCCCAGATAGCTCTGGGCGATATCAACTGCGAAGGTCTTTTTGAAACGTTCAAACTCATACATTGAATACAGCAGGTTACGCTGGGCCTGTGTAAGCGGCTCTGTAACTATATGCTCGCCTGAACCGCGAAGCAGCGGGACTGAAATTGTGGCATCGCCTGTTATGCCAAAAGACGAACTCGCCTCCGAGCTTAGCAGACTGGCAAGGCCGAAAGCAAGGTCAGCGCTGATTTCTGTGCCGTTTTTAAACTTTTTATCCACTCCAAGGCCGCCGTCAAGCTCCGAGCCGGTTGCGGGCTTGCCGCTGCCGTGGTCTGTACTTAAAAGAGCCTGGTACTGGGAATTAAAAATACTGCGGAATTCATCCATCTCAAGATCAAGAGCCAAAGCGTTTAGATAGACCTCTTCTTTACGGCTCTGGTATTCAAAGCTGTTCAAAGCACCAATCTGGAGTGCCTGCATGAGTGTCATTTTGACATCTTCGCCCGCCCCGACGACCTTTCTGGAATCGCCTTTAAATTCGCGGCCTTCTTCTGGCCAGTGTTCCGGCTGCTCAAGTTTATCCACACCCAGCGATTCGGGTCCGGTTATTATAAGCCCCTGCTCTTCAATCAGACGCCTGCGAAGAAGGTCAACAGGCCTTTCTACCGACTGGAGTGACTTTTGCTCCTCTCCGAAGAGCTGCTTCTGGCCGCCGGCTATAAGCCCTGCGGCTATCTCATCGGCACTATCGTGATATTGCCGGGGAGATTTGCACCCTGTTAAGACCATTATTACCGCGATCGCGGTAATAAACCCAAAAAGATTCGGAAATTTCCAAAATCGTTTGTATTTTGATGGCAAGACAAATGCCATAAAACTGTATCCCATTATATTTGCTCTGTCCATATGTCTCAGATATTAACTAAATTTCAGAAATTAAAAACAAATTTCTTAAAACTTCTTTTATTTGCCGGAAAACCCGCAAAAAGACCGCTGCCGCCCTGGGGCAGATACACATTTTAAATGTTAGTGCCATAAATCATACGGCAGGTTACAGGCAACCTTCTTTTTTTTAAAAAAACATATAATTTTCGCTCTGAAAAGCCGCCGGCAGTTGCTGCGGTTTACTGCTCCAATTTGAGCCTGGAATTGAGACGTTTTACACGTAACAAAAAATGTCTTTTTCTGTCTTTTGTCCTCTCTTTAACGAAGTATAAGCCAGCAAACAAGTTAGAAAGAGTATCACAAAATGAAAAATTTATCGTTTTTTTTGAATTTTTTTTGTCAAATGCCCTATACAAGCCTCATACCCCTGTTTGAAAGCATATCAGCAAAGTACATGAATTATCTGATTTCATAGAATTGCCTCGAAACGGGTGTTTCAAGGCAATATTCGGCATTTGGGGCTTTTTAGACGGCTGACTCTTAAAAGCCGTTTCAACCGCGGCGTTAAACCCTGAAACGCCTCGAAATATAGGTTTCAGTAAAAAATTTTTGAGTTGAGAAAAATTTTTTTGTTGCAATTTCACAAATTAAAGAGGATAACTATAACAAATAGACAGTATATAGTATGTCTAACCTTTATGTTGCAGTTAATTAGGA
This sequence comes from Limihaloglobus sulfuriphilus, assembly GCF_001999965.1. Classification (GTDB taxonomy): domain Bacteria; phylum Planctomycetota; class Phycisphaerae; order Sedimentisphaerales; family Sedimentisphaeraceae; genus Limihaloglobus; species Limihaloglobus sulfuriphilus. Next base: position 2,063,034 of record NZ_CP019646.1, read on the forward strand.
GATTAAATAATGGCTAAAAAAGCAGTAAGAAAAGCAGTAAAAAAGACTGCTCCAAAGAAGACTTCAGTAAAGAAAACCACTTCGAAAAAGGCTCCTGCCAAAAAGACCACAGCTAAGAAATCTACGGCTAAGAAGAAAACAGCCAAAAAGGCTCCGGTAAAGAAGACTGCTTCAAAGAAGACTACAGCAAAGAAATCTACGGCTAAGAAGAAAACAGCTAAAAAGGCTCCGGTAAAGAAGGCCGCTTCTAAGAAGACCACAGCAAAGAAGTCAACGGCTAAGAAGAAAACAGCTAAAAAGGCTCCGGTAAAGAAGACCGCTTCAAAGAAGACTACCGCAAAGAAGTCAACGGCTAAGAAGAAAACAGCTAAAAAGGCTCCGGTAAAGAAGACCGCTTCAAAGAAGACTACCGCAAAGAAGTCAACGGCTAAGAAGAAAACAGCTAAAAAGGCTCCGGTAAAGAAGACCGCTTCGAAGAAGACTACCGCAAAGAAGTCAACGGCTAAGAAGAAAACAGCTAAAAAGGCTCCGGTAAAGAAGACCGCTTCAAAGAAGACTACCGCAAAGAAGTCAACGGCTAAGAAGAAAACAGCTAAAAAGGCTCCGGTAAAGAAGACCGCTTCTAAGAAGACCGCTTCTAAGAAGACTACCGCAAAGAAGTCAACGGCTAAGAAGAAAACAGCCAAAAAGGCTCCGGCAAAGAAGACCGCTTCTAAGAAGACTACCGCTAAGAAGTCAACGGCTAAGAAAAAAACAGCCAAAAAGGCTCCGGTAAAGAAGACCGCTTCAAAGAAGACCACAGCTAAGAAATCTACTGCCAAGAAAAAAACAGCAAAAAAGAAATAACTGAACAAAAGTTTAGATAACTTACTTTTGCTGACAAATTCAGGATGACTGTTTACCATGTTTAAACAAGACGTGCGTAGTGTACGCATTTATTTAATGTAAAACTTTATATTGTAGCAATTTAGGAGAAATCAAAATGGCTAAGAAAACAGCTAAAAAAACAGCAAAGAAAACAGCCGCAAAGAAAACTGTAAAAAAAGCGGCTAAGAAAACAGCTAAAAAAACAGCAAAGAAATCAGCTGCAAAGAAAACAACAGCAAAACAGGCTGAGCCTCTGATCGTAGCAAGCAAAGTTAAGGCCTTCATCAAGGGTAAAGACAAGATGACTGCATCTGAAACTCTTGAAGCGATCAACGCAAAGATCTACTGCATGCTTGAGTCAGCTGTCTGCAGAGCCGAAGCAAACGGCCGCAAAACAGTCAAGCCTCAAGACCTGTAATACAACCGTCCGAAAAAAAGGCCGCTGATTTCAGCGGCCTTTATCTTTATATATAAGTAAATTCATAAAACACAAAACTGTTACAGTCTGTAATCCCTGTCGGCGGGATGGGCGGCTATAAATTCTACAATGAGAGTTATTATATTCTCAAGGTCATCAAGTGAAATCACCTCGACCGGCGTATGCATGTACCGGTTTGGAATACTGATCAGGCTCACCGCCACACCTCCTCTGCAAAGCTGAATAGCATTTGCGTCTGTACCTGTGCCGCGAGGCTGAGCCGTTATCTGGTACGGAATCTTGTGCTTATCCGCTGTCTTGAAGATTTCTTTCTGCAAAATCGGGTTAATATTTGCGCCTCTGTGCAGGTTTGCCCCGCCGCCGAGTTTATTATCGCCAATCTTCTTTATGTCTGTTTCGGGGTGATCAGAGGCGAAATTTACGTCAATTGCAATTCCGGCATCGGGGTTAACCGAATAACTCGAAGTCGTAGCACCTCTAAGACCGATCTCTTCCTGGACAGTTGCCACGCCGGCAACGCAGATATTCAACTCTCGTTTGGAAAGCCTGCGGAGCACCTCCGCAACGACAAACGCGCCGGCCTTGTCATCGGTTGCACGTGAGACAACCTTATTGCCGGCAAGCCTGCGGTACTCAACATCAACCACCATCGGATCGCCTATTGCTACACGCTTGAGAGCGTCTTCCTTCGAATCGGCTCCTATATCCACCCATATATTTTCCATTTCTACGTTTTTCTTTCTTTCATCAGGCTTCATCTGATGAATCGCCTTGCGGCCGATAACACCGAAGACCTCACCCTTCTCACTGATAATCCGCACACGCTGACCAATAAGAAGCGCTGGGTCCATCCCGCCTATCTGCTGGGTATAGATAAAGCCCTTATCGTCTATGTGGGTGATGATGAGCCCGATTTCATCAATATGGCCTGTTACGATAAATTTGAATTTAGCTTTGGGGTTGAGTATTCCAATGCTGTTGCCGTGCACATCGCTTATGAGTTCATCGACATGGCCCTTAACATGATCCCGCCATACTTTGGCGGCTGTAAGTTCGAAACCTGAGGGGCTGGGAGTTTCGAGAAGTTTTTTCAAAAAGTTTTCTGTTGTCTTGTTCATATTTCATTTCCTGTTAAAATTATACTATAATTATATACCATGTATAATAAAGCTGTTGCCAAGGTCAAGGATATTTTACCAGGCAGGCAATAATTTACATAAAACAAGCCGCGAAGATGTTTCAGCGTAAGTTATTTATGAACAACCTTTTAGGTTCAATAAAGTATATTTTTGGTTGCTAAGCTGATATACATATATAGATCAAAATGAATTCCGCTTAGACAGCTGTAACTCTGGCTGCGGGTCTTGCCGGCGGAAATAAAAGTTTTTTAGTCTCAATTTTTTGTGAAAAAAATAACTTTATTTGTTGATTTTCGAAACTTTAAAGGTATCTTATTCGTAAAGGATGTACCTGGAGAAACTTTTAAAAGATTAAAATTTATAAAATAACGTCATAAACCGGAATTCCAGAACCTATGGATACTACAAACAAAAACTGCATAGTACGTATTTCAAGGTACAAGAACGCCTTGAAGAGGCTCAAAGGCCTTGGTTTTGTAAAGGTGTTCTCAAGCAACCTTGCAGATGCCACCGGTACGACCTCCGCCCAGGTAAGAAAAGACTTCTCACTCTTCGGAATAGCCGGCAACAAACGGGGCGGCTATAACGTTGATAACCTGATTGACCAGATGAACCGGATTTTCGGCAAGTATGACGTTCACAAGGTTGTCCTGGTGGGTATCGGGAATATCGGCAGGGCTCTATTGAGCCATAAAGCCTTTCAAAGAGAGAGCATACGTATAGTAGCAGCCTTTGATATCGACCCAAATAAACTTGACGAAAACGCGAGAATTCCTATCCTGCCGCTGGATCGGCTCGAAAGCTATATCATAGAGAACGAAGTTAAGCTCGGCATAATTACAGTTCCAGCGTTGGCGGCTCAACAGGTATTCACAATAATGAAAGATGCCGGCATAAAGGGCGTTTTAAATTTCGCCCCGCTGAACCTTCAGACAAAAGACAATGTAATAGTTAATAATATCAACCTGGAGATGGAGCTTGAAAATTTAGTTTATTATATCATGGCAGAAGAAAAAAAGATAATATAGGCCGCCAGAACAGGAAACTTGCAGAATTAAACATAAACGCACATTTTACAGATGTTTATATGAAACTAACTAAAGCAGTTAAAACAGTTACCAACTGAAAGGAATATAACAGTGTCAACACCATTAGAACAGATTTTACAGAAACAGCAGGACGCTTTGTCCAGAAACTCTGAAAAAAGCAAAGATGCCCAGACAAAAATATTTGTCGGTATGGCAACCTGTGAAATCGCGGCCGGCTCCCGCAAGGCCATGGAAGTTTTCAAAAACGCCATAGAGGCCGGCGAATTAGAAAATGTATATTTGAGCCAGAAAGGCTGCGCAGGCCGCTGCAATCTCGAGCCGACTGTGGAAATCTATGAAAAAGGCAAGGTTTACCAGTACGGCAAGGTTTCAGCGAAACGTGCCGAAGACATTATTGAGAAACATCTTAAGAACGGCCAGCCAATAAAGGAATGGTTTATATAGATCTTACGAGAAAGGAATATTTTTGTGCAGAAAGCAAATAAAAACAACGGCAGCAACTGCCTTCACAACCGCTCTCTGAACCTGATAAAAGATTCAGATTTTCTCAAGAAGCAGCTTCGTATTGCTTTGAGGAATTGCGGCATAATTGACCCTGAAAATATAGACGATTACTTCTGCGTCAGAGGCTATGAAGCTCTCGGCAAGGCACTGACCGAAATGAAACCCTATGATGTCGTAAAGGCTGTAAAGGATTCAGGTATCCGCGGCCGCGGCGGTGCGGGCTTTTCAACCGGTTTGAAGTGGGACTTTGCCTACCAGGCAAAAGGCGATGTTAAATATATCGTCTGTAATGCTGACGAAGGCGACCCTGGAGCATTCATGGACCGAAGCGCCATCGAAGGCGATCCCCACTCGCTGATTGAAGGCATGGCGGTAGGCGGTTATGCCGTAGGTGCCCAAAAAGGCGTTATTTACATCCGCGCAGAGTACCCGCTTGCGATCAAACGCCTCGAAATCGCCCTCGAACAGGCACGCCAACACAACCTGCTTGGAGACAATATACTCGGAACAGACTACAGTTTTGATATCGAGCTGCGGCTCGGTGCAGGCGCATTTGTCTGCGGCGAAGAAACTGCCCTGCTAAATTCGATTGAGGGCAAAAGAGGTATGCCCCGGCCAAGGCCGCCCTTCCCGACACAGTCAGGCCTGTTCGGCAAGCCTACACTGATTAACAACGTTGAAACATGGTGCAACATCCCCGTAATACTTATTGACGGTGCAGACTGGTTCAAGGGGATCGGCACAGAAAACAGCAAAGGCACAAAGGTGTTTGCCCTGGCAGGAAAGGTTCACAACACGGGCCTTTTTGAGGTGCCTATGGGAACAACTCTGCGTGAGATGGTATATGACATCGGCGGCGGCATACCCAACGGTAAGAAATTTAAGGCCGTACAGACCGGCGGACCATCTGGCGGATGCCTCACGGAAGACTACCTCGACACAAAAATTGACTACGAATCACTCGCCGCGGCAGGCTCAATCATGGGCTCGGGCGGTATGATTGTAATCGATGAAGACGCGTGCATGGTAAATATTGCCAAATTCTTCCTCGAGTTCACCCAGGACGAGTCCTGCGGCAAGTGTACTCCCTGCCGCGAAGGCACAAAGAGAATGCTCGAAATCCTTACACGCATAACAGAAGGCAAGGGCAAACAGGGCGATATCGAAAAGCTCGAACGCCTTGGAACAATGATACAGAAAGCATCGCTGTGCGGTCTGGGACAATCAGCCCCGAACCCTGTAATCAGTACAATAAAGAACTTCCGCGAGGAATATGAGCAGCACATAAACGATAAAAAGTGCATCGCGGGCGTTTGCCAGGCTCTCTTAAGCTACGTGATCAACGACAAATGTGTCGGCTGCGGCGCTTGTAAACGTGCCTGCCCGGTTGACTGCATCAGCGGTGAAAAGAAAGCCAAACACGAAATTGATCAAGATAAATGTATAAAATGCGGACAGTGCATGAGCGTATGTAAGTTCGGCGCTGTTGATAAGATATGAGGTTGACATGCTTAGAATGAAAGAAAAAATCACAGTAAGTTTTAACAACAAGGAACACCGTGTTGACCCCGGTCAGACAATTATGCAGGCCGCGGATAAGCTCGGTTTTCATATCCCGCGGCTTTGCTACCACCCAAAGCTCTCTATTGAGGGCGCGTGCAGGGTGTGTATCGTCGAGGTTGAAGGCTCTAAGAATTATGTAGCATCATGTGCGACACCGATTGCCGAGGGTATGAAAATTCATACTGACACACTCGAGCTTCGCCGGGCACGCAGGGATATTGTTGAGCTGATTCTCGACAATCACCCCCAGGACTGCCATACCTGCGAACGCGACGGAAGCTGTGAGCTCCAGAGGCTCTCTGCCAAGATGGGTATCAGAGGCCGCCATTTCGAAGGTGAAATGAAGAGCTACGAAGAAGACCTCAGCTCTGAGGCCGTCGTCCGCAATCCAAATAAATGTATCCTTTGCGGACGCTGCGTACGTATGTGTTCACAGATACAGAAGGTTTCCAACCTCGGCCTTGCCGGCAGAGGTTTCAAAACTGTCGTTATGCCGGCCTTTGACATGCCGATGAAAGACAGCGTATGTACCGCCTGCGGACAGTGCATCAATATCTGCCCGACCGCGGCGTTCCTGGAAAAAGCATACATTGACGAAATTTATCAGGCGCTGAACGATCCTGATGTAGTCAAAGTCGTCAACGTCGCCCCCTCTGTTCGTGCCTCCATAGGCGAATCTTTCGGCTATGACCCGGGTACAAACACCGAGGGCAAGATGTTCGCGGCTATGCGTAAACTCGGCTTTGACTACGTGTTTGACAGCCAGTTCACCGCCGACCTTACAATCATGGAAGAGGCAAGCGAGCTGGTGGACAGGATACAGAACGGCGGCGTACTGCCGATGATAACATCCTGTTCCAGCGGCTGGATGAAATGCGTCGAGCAGTTCTATCCGGAGCTGCTGCCCAACATATCTACGTGTAAATCGCCTATGAGCATGATGGGAGCGCTTATCAAGTCATACTTCGCGGAACAGAACAACTACGACCCAAAGAAAATCATAAACGTCGGAGTTATGCCCTGTACCGCTAAAAAGTACGAAGCCGCCCGTCCAGAGCTCAAGGTTAACGGCGTCAACGCGACCGACTATGTATTGACGACGCGTGAATTCGCATGGATGGTGAAGTCTTCGGCAATCGACTTCCGCAATCTCGATTCGGAACTGCCGGACAACCCGCTTGGCAGCTCTTCGGGGGCAGGAGCGATTTTCGGAGCGACCGGCGGTGTAATGGAAGCCGCCATCAGAACTGCTTATTACATAGTAACCGGCAAAGAGCTTGACTACCTCGACGTACAGTCCGCCAGAGGCCTCAACGGAGTTAAGGAAAGCCTTATCGACTTCGACGGCCTTGAACTGAGAGTGGCGGTAGCGCACGGTCTGGGCAACGCAGCGAAACTGCTTGACCACGTGAAACAGAACCCCGAACGCTACCACTTCGTCGAAATAATGGGATGCCCCGGCGGATGTGTCGGCGGCGGCGGACAGCCGTATCCGCTGACAAACAGCATACCGCTCGATGAAGAATGCCTGGCTAAGAGGGCTTCCGTCCTCTACGATATCGACAGAGACAAGCCGGACAGACGAAGCCACGATAACCCTGATATAAAGAAACTCTACAACGAATATCTTGGCGAACCTTTAGGTAAGAAGTCGCATAAGCTGCTTCATACTCATTATGAACAGAAATTCCCTAAGGGTATTTTTGAGAAATAATTCGCCTCTGTTGCAGGGATAATCTAAGACATGAGGTAAAACAATGAAAACCGCAAATAACGTAAAAAACTGGATAGCAGACAGGATACGTCCCGAAGAGATCGAGAAATATCTCGATAACGGCAAGGACTTTATGGATCACGACCTGATTGAGAGCTGCCTCGAGCCAAAACCCGCACCGGACAAGGCTCAGCTGCAGGACATTCTCGATAAATCGTTATCCGTAACAACACTTCTGCCCCAGGAAACAGCCGCACTGCTGCGGGTCGAAGATCCGGATCATTTAGCCCTGATGCAGGAAACAGCACTTGAGGTTAAAAAGAAGGTCTATGACAACCGGATAGTGACTTTCGCCCCGCTGTATATGAGCGATTTATGTGTAAACAACTGTTTGTACTGCGGTTTCAGAACAGATAACAAAAACATGACAAGGCGCCGGCTCAGTATGGACGAGGTAGCCAAAGAGGTCGAAGTCCTTGCCGGGCAAATCGGCCACAAACGCCTTATCGTTGTTTATGGCGAACATCCCAAAAGCGGCGTTGATTATATCGCAGATACTATAAGCACCGTTTACGGCCTGAAATTCCCCACCCGAAAGGGATACGGCTCGATCCGCAGAGTCAACGTCAACGCGGCTCCTTTGCAGATTGACGAGCTGCGGAAACTGCGTGAGGTAGGAATAGGCACCTTCCAGGTATTCCAGGAAACCTATCACCGCCCTACATACGAATACGTACACCCTAAAAACACATTAAAAGGCAACTACCTCTGGAGGCTCTACTGTATGCACAGGGCCATGGAGGCAGGCGTGGACGATGTCGGCATAGGCGTTCTTTTCGGACTCTACGAGTGGAAATACGAAGTCATGGCACTGCTGCTTCATTCCCGTGAGCTTGAGGCTAAATTCGGTATAGGCCCCCATACCATATCATTCCCGAGGATTGAGCCGGCAGAAAATACGCCATACGCTTCAAAGCCAAAACGCAAGGTTGATGACGCGGACTTCCTGAAACTCGTCAGTATTTTACGGCTTTCCGTTCCGCATACCGGAATGATTGTCACCTGCCGGGAAGGGGCTAAACTCAAGGATAAATGCCTCGAAATCGGCTGTACCCAGACGGATTCGTCTTCTCAGATAGGAATCGGAGGATATTCTGAACTCGGAAATGTTCAGGAATCAAAACGTCAGCAGTTTATGCTTGGAGACACCCGAAGCCTCGATGAGATGATACACGATCTGGCGAAGAAAGGCTGTATAACCAGCTTCTGCACCGCAGGCTACCGCTGCGGGCGTACCGGAAAATGCATTATGGACATGCTCAGAAGCGGCCATGAAGGCAAATTCTGCAAGCTAAACGCAGTGATTACTTACCGCGAATGGCTCGATGACTTCGCAAGCGAAGAAACACTCCGGGCAGGCGAGAAGGTCATACAGGAAGAAATACAGCAGATCAAAGAAACAATGCCCAAGGCCTACCCGCAGTTTATTGAAAACTATAACAGAACCGTTAACGGCGAAAGAGATATATACTTTTAGAAAATAAAAACTGGAGACAACAATGACAGATAAAATAAATTATGATGAACTTAAGGCATTCATAGACACTCTCAGGGATAAACCCTACTTTGAGTCGTACCTTATCGCCGTACTGCATAAGGCACAGCAGCTCTACGGTTATATCTCACGCGAGACAATGGATTTTGTCTCTGTAGAGATGCAGATTCCAACGGCAAATATATGGGGCGTGGCGACATTCTACCATTTCTTCAACCTCCAGCCCAGCGGCAGATACACAGTGTCAGTGTGCATGGGTACTGCCTGTTACGTGAAAAACGCCGCCGGTATTCTTGATGCTGTCAAGCGGGAACTGGGCATTGGAGTCGGAGAAGTCTCCAAAGACGGCCTTTTCTCACTCCAGGAAGCCCGCTGCGTAGGTGCCTGCGGACTGGCTCCGGTTATAATGATTGAAAATGAAATTTACGGTGACCTTACTCCCGAATCTGTAGTTGAGGTTCTAAACCAGTACAGAAGCAAAGCGAAAAAAGAATCTGCCTGAGAGTTTTAAAATACGTGAATTCCCGCAATTAAACAGACATAACACTACTACTTCATAATACCCCCTTAATCAGGTCGGCTGCCATCCTCCCCTCCCCGGCAGCCGGCCGTTTTTTTTTTACTAAAAACAGCCCTGATCAATTATCAGAAGAGAACGGAACCATACCCGCGGGCCTGCGGAGGTCAAGCGACTGGGCAGTGCCCCGCAATGTCCCGTATCTGCCGAAAAAACCATACAAACGCATAAGTTTTTCAGAATCCGTAGCTTCCGCCTTAATGCTCGCCTTTTGAACGGGTTCGCCCCAGAATATTTTGGTGCCGTCGTCAACGACCATGGTAAGTTTAGAATCCTTTACGCTGCTGCTGTTGAATTTTGAAGTGTCAATTCTGGCAATTTCACTGAGAAGAGGCTTACCCGCCAGTTCACGGTCCATATTTCGGCACAGGTTTATCAGAGTTACAGCCGCCTCAAGCTCGGGCCTCCTCCAGCGAACACCGGGCATCGGCACTGTCTGGCCCGAAGTGCTAAAACCGGTTATCTCTACAATATTAAGATCCTTAACCGGGCAGTAATTCAGTACATGGCAGCTGCTGTCCAGATAATACGGCGTATTGTCGTACTTAAACAAAGCTACCGGCTCACGGTAAGATATATATATATCAATCCCGTCACGAACTGTTACAACCTTAACATCTGAAAGCCAGTCCATCTCGAGGGCGAGTTTCTCACCAATCTCCACCGCCGCACCGCTTTCGATTGTGGCGCTGCCGACTGTTTCTATAGCGGCATTTATTATCCTCTCCTCAAGCTGAGCCGTTACCCAATCGGGCTTTGAAAACTTAACATCATATTTATCCTCAACCAGAAAGATGCTGGCCTGCTCATTTAATGCGGTGATGATATTTCGATGAACATATTTGTTCATCAGGGAAATCGAATACGGCAATCCAACTATGAGAGCCAGAAAAAAAATGACGGTAAACACCAAACCCAGCCGCCTGGCTGCGTGCTTAATATTAAAGCCGGTTTTGCCGGCGTTATTATCAGCCTTTTTAGATTTTGAAGATTTTGCCATTTTTCGCTATTATCTTATTACAATTGTTTATGATTTAACATGCCGTGCAATTGCCGCTTCGATTATTTCACGGCAGAGCCGGCCCTGACTCAGGCCGATATGCGCTGCCGCCTTGGGAACGAGCGAATGCGAAGTAAAGCCCGGCGAGGTATTTATCTCAAGTACATAAGGGACATTGTCATCGGACAATATAAAGTCCGCCCTCGCCGCGTCTTTTGCTCCTACAGCTTCATAACAAACACGCGCATCATGTTCAATTCGTTTTACAAGCTCCGGATCTTTGATTGTATCAAAGACGTATTCTGTCTGGTCACTGATATATTTCGATTCATAATCATAAAAACCGGCTTTGGCAATAATTTCCAGTACCGGCAGTACATGCTCGTTAACAACCCCTACGGTTATTTCTCTGCCCGGAATAAAATCCTCTATCATAAGAGAGCCGAATTTTTCCAGGCGGTCAGCCGCCGAACGTATCGCGGCCTGTTTGCCGGTACGGATTTCAATGCCGACGCTGCTGCCGTCGCGCACCGGTTTGACAACATATTTGCCGGATTTTGAATCAAGCTCTTCTTCAAGCTCAGCCAAATCTGTTCGGCTGTTTACCTCAAAACCGGCGGGGGCTTGCAAACCGGCATTTCTGAAAAGCTCTATGCTCCGGAGCTTATCAAATGCAATTTCAGAGGCCTCCGCTGAGCTGCCGGTATATACAAGGCCTCTCTGCTCGAGGATTTTCTGTATTCCGCCGTCTTCGCCCCAATGCCCGTGCAGAGCAGGGAAAAAGACATCAATGGTTTTATCGGTAAGTATATCAAGTTTTTCAGGCGTAACATCAGCCTCAACCACTGTCATACCCTCACTCCGCAGAGCCGCGGCGATATTTTTGCCGGTCAAAAGCGAAATTTCTCGCTCGCTGCCGATCCCGCCCATCAAAACAGCTATCTTTAGGGAAGTTTCACTCAAAACAGCCTCTCAATCAAGTCCATATCTCGATTTCGAGCTCAAGCTCAACATCAAACTCCTGCTGAACCTTTTGCTGTATAATCTCTATCAGCTCTATAATATCACTGCTTTTTGTGTCCTTGTCGGCTATGATGAAGTTTCCATGCTTTTCAGAAACCTGTGCCGTTCCGGCCTTTAAGCCTTTTAGCCCCGCACGGTCAATTAGTGAGCCGGCGGTATCTACTGACGGATTTTTGAAAACGCATCCGGCCGTTCTGCCGGTCACAGGCTGAATATTCTTTTTATAAATCCATATCTCCTGGGTAGCTTTCATGACCCTGTCCGGATCGGATTTAAAAAGTTTAAATTCAGCCTCGAGGATAAACGGCTCGGTTATGTTTGAACTTCTGTAATCGAACTCTATGTCCGGTTTGGATTTGACATAGATACTGCCCAGATCGTCCATGAGTTTTAAAGACACAATAGATGTCCCGATATCTCCAAACTTGCCGCCGGCGTTCATCCTGACCGCCCCGCCGACACTGCCGGGGATTCCGGTAACACATTCCAGCCCGCTGAGACCCTCTCGAACACAGTTGAGGACAACCTCGTTGAGGCTTGCCCCGCTGCCGGCCAACACGCGGTCACCCTTGTAGCTGACATCCGAGAACGCCGCGGAATCGAGTTTTATTACTGCGCCCTTTACGCCCGCATCGCTTATAAGTACATTCGAACCGAGCCCGAGAACGTGTATTGGGATCGAGTTCTCCGTACAAATTTGGGCAACCTCTGCCAGCTGCTCGTGGTTATCGGGCCTGATAAGGTATTCGGCGTTGCCGCCAAGCCCGTACCATGTGTACTTTCCTACCGGAGCGTCTTTTTTTACTATACTATCTAAGCCATTGAACAATTGCATCTGCGACCTTCCAGATATCTCCTGCGCCCATAGTTATTATTACATCGCCGCTTGTGGCGTTATTCTTTATCTCGCTTATTATACCCTCTCTGGTCTCAATAAACAATGCCCTTGGTTCACTTTTCTGGTGATTTCTGCCGGAAAGTTTCTCACATCGGTTATTGATTTTATCGACCAGCATTTGGGAGTTTACATTTTGGAGCGAATCTTCACTATCCCGAACAAAATAAATCTCAGGTACTATCACTAAATCAGCCTCATCAAAGCTCGAGGCAAAATCGTCTATCAAAAATCTCGTTCTGCTGTACTGGTGCGGCTGGAATATGCAAATCAGCCTGTTGCAGCCCTCGAACTGGCACATCTGCCGCATTGCCGAGAGCGTAGCCTTTATTTCTGTCGGGTGATGCGCGTAATCATCATAAACACGAATTCCTTTGCCGGATTTGAGCAGCGTCATTCGACGGTCAACTCCGCTGAAATCTCCGATCACCGAGAGAATTTTATCCATCCCTACACCGGCCGCCGATAGAGAAGCCGTTACGGCAAGAGCATTATAGACATTATGGACCCCCGGAACCTTCAGCGACGCGGAACCAAGTCTGCGGCCGGCGAAGAGAATATCAAACTGATACCCGCCGCCGGATGTTAGAACAGCGTTTTGCGCACGGTAATCTGCCTGGGGGTTATTCATGCCGAATGTGTAAATCTGATGCGAGCGGTACTGATCCTTTTTGCTCTCATAATCGTCTCGAAGCCGCTGATAGTTCACATCGTCGGCGTTTAGGATAATTTTGCCGCCGGTGCGTGTGCCCCGCATAAAACTGCCGAACGCGTCAATAATATCATCAAGGTCCCTGTAATAATCAAGGTGATCCTCTTCAACGTTGAGAACTGTGCTGACAGTGGGATGCAGATTGAGAAAACTCCTTGCGTATTCGCAGGCCTCGGCAACGAAAAACTCACCGCTGCCGACACCGCTTGAGGCGGCAAGGTCGTTGACATCTGCGCCTACTACATAATTGGGGCACATTCCAAGCCTGTCCAGAACAAATGCCGCCCAGCCGGAAGTAGTGCTTTTGCCGTGAGTACCGGCAATAGCAACGCCGCGGTAAAGGCTCATTACAATACCAAGCATCTCGGCATAACGCACCACTTTCAGGCCCGCCTGCCTGGCATAAGCCAGCTCGGGGTTTGCCTCTGGGATAGCAGCGCTTATCACCACGGCATCAACACCGCCGGGAATCGCCGAGAGATACTCTTTCATGTGACCTGTTTTAACATTGATTCCCAAATCCCGCAGATTTTTCAGTACTATGCCCTCACCCATGTCCGAACCGGTTATAACCGCTCCAAACTTGAGGAGGATACGGGCAAGGCCGCTCATCCCAATGCCGCCAATGCCGATGAAGTGATATTTTTTATCTCGAAACATAAATTCCGTTTTTTATAACTCTGCCTGATAAAAAGACAAAGGGCTTAAAGTCGTCTGTAATTTCTATTTCTCTTTAAGATAAATCAAGTTTTTTTTTAATCAAACAAAAAACGTAAACTTTAGTATGAATTTTTAAATATTACGTTTAAAAAAGCTCTTTTACCGTGCAAATCAGTAATCGCGGATAAAAAAGCCTAAAAAACGGTTGTTAACATGCTTTTTTATTGTATTGAAAGTGTTTTAAGGATACAATAAATGTGTGCGTTAAGTAAATACAATTAAAATTTAAATAGTTTTTAGAATGATTAACTTATAAGATCAGAAATGGGGTGAAGATAAGCGATGAAAAAAACCAGGCTTATACTTGCAGATGATCATCAGATTATTGTTGAGGGTCTAAAGGGCGTACTCAGCACTGAACCGGACATTGAACTGATAGGCACAGCAGCCGACGGCCGCGAGCTTGTGGAAATGGCGTTTAAATACAGGCCGGACGTCATCATTGTTGACATTTCTATGCCTCTGCTCAACGGTATAGACGCCACTGAGCAGATGATAAGAGACGGGCTCAAATCAAAGATTATCATCCTTACCATGCACAATGACGCGATGTATGCCGCCAGGGCCTTTGATGCAGGCGCCAGCGGCTATGTGCTCAAGCATTCCGCACCGAACGAGCTTGTTAAGGCAATACGAGAGGTCTTGAGGGGGCATAACTATATTACTCCGCTGGTTGACGGTGAGATAATCAGGGGCTACCGCAGCGGCTCAAACAAAAACCTGAACCTTTCAAGAAAACTTACAACCCGCCAGAAAGAAGTGCTCTCAATGCTGGCAGAGGGTTTTACTGCCAAAGAAATTGGAAAAAAACTCCACATCTCTGTCAGGACAGTAGAGTTCCATAAATATAAAATGATGGAAGAGCTGGGTATAGACAGCAGCGCGGAGCTGATCATGTTCGCGGTCAAACACAAGCTCACCGAACCCTAAAATCTTCTTCCGAAAACTGTTTATAAAGCCCGCGAGCTAAACCTCCGGCTGTGGAGAGGGCTTAATATCCTCGTTCTGACCCGACTCTGGGCTCTCATCAGATGCTCTTTCTTTATCTGACTCAGGATCTGCCTGTTTTGCAGATTCCCCGCCGTCTGCCGAGGCTGCCTCTGCCTCGTCTTCACCGGAAACCTTTTGCTCGGCTGTTTTGGCGTGCTCTTTCTCAAGCAGCTCTGTCACAGTGGGCTTATCAAGTACCTCGCCGGCAAGAATTTTCTTAACCTCATCAGCAGAAAGCGTCTCATACTTTACAAGTGCCGCGGCAAGATTCTCCAGTTTTGTCTTATTTGCCTCAAGAAGCTCTTTTGCCTCTTTGTAACAGCTTTCTATAATTGCTTTTACCTCATCGTCTATCGCGCGGGCGGTTTCTTCGGAATACTTCCTCTGACCGGGAAAACCAAACTCGTAATTATCAGGAGTCAGGTCAAGCATTCCCAGCTTATCAGACATTCCCCAGTTCTGCACCATCTCACGTGCCATCTGCGTGGCCTGTTTGATGTCGCCGCTGGCGCCGCTGCCGATATCATCACACATGAGCTCTTCTGCAATCCTGCCGCCAAAACAGATTTTTATAAACGCAAGACAGAATTTCTTTGTCAAAAACTGCCTGTCTTTTTCTGGCAGCGAAAAGGTAGCACCGCCGTAAGGACCTCTTGGGATTATACTTACCTTATGCAGCGGATCGGCGTCCTCCAGGCTTGCCTGTATTATCGCATGGCCGGCTTCGTGATAGGCGGTTTCGAGCTTCTCTTTCTGGTCAACCTTAAGGCTCTTTTTCGCCCTGCCCCAGCGAACCTTGTCGCGGGCCTCTTCGAGGTCTGAATGCTCTACAAATTCCTTGTTCGCCATAGTCGCAGCTATCGCAGCTTCGTTGATCAATGCCTCAAGCTGAGCGCCGCTGAACATCGGAGTGCCGCGGGCAATGATATCCAGCTTCACATCCTCGCTGAGCTTGATCTTGCGAGAATGAACCTTAAGTATTTCCAGCCGCCCCTTAACATCAGGGAACGGGACATATATCTGACGGTCAAAACGCCCTGGTCTGGTCAGCGCCTTATCGAGTATATCAACCCTGTTGGTTGCGGCAATTACGATCACCTGGTCTGATGTATCAAAACCGTCCATCTCTACAAGTATTGCGTTTAGCGTCTGTTCACGCTCGTCATGTCCGCCGCTGGAGACTCCGGGGCCTCTTTTTTTGCCTATCGCGTCAATCTCATCGAGAAATATGATGCACGGCGAGTTTTCTTTGGCCTGCCTGAAAAGGTCACGTACGCGGCTGGCGCCGACGCCGACAAACATTTCGACAAAGTCACTTCCTGAAATACTGAAAAACGGCACATCCGCTTCTCCGGCTATCGCCTTTGCCAGCAGTGTCTTGCCGCAGCCGGGAGGGCCTTCAAGCAGAACACCGCGGGGGATTCGCCCGCCGATTCTGGCAAAACGTTTTGGATTCTTGAGAAATTCTATCGTTTCAGAGACTTCTTCTTTTGCCTCTTCTATGCCGGCGACATCATTAAAAGTAATCTTTCTGGCATCTTTGTCCTGGAGACGGTGTTTGCTGCGTCCAAAATTCATCAGCATACCGCCGGGGCCGCCCTTCATGTTTCTTGCAAAGACAAAATAGAAAAGAGCTACTATAAACAAGAACGGCGCCAGACTTATCAGAAGCGAAGTCCAGAAACCGTCATGAACAAAACGGTAACTGATTTTGTTTTGATCAAGCACCTCAACCAGCTTTTCACCGGTTATGCTGGGCAGATAATCTACAGTAAACGCGCCCGAGGCGGTCTCATCACGGTCTCTGCGGGCATTGAGCCCGGCTTCGGTGAACTTACCCTTAATAGTAGATGAGCCAATCTCAACGCTGGCAACCTGTCCGGATTTAACCGCGGCGAGAAATTCATCATAAGTGATCTTGTCTATCGGCATAAACCGATTTACAAGCATTAAAAGCGTCAGCATTATGAGCACTATGAACAGCCAGCTCATAGGCATAGGCGCACCCGGTTTGCCGCCCTTGCCGGGCATCTTGGGTATCTGGGGCATTTTCTTTTTGGGGTCTTTTTTATCGTTATTCATGTTATTTTCTTAAATATAAATTCAAATTAAAACCAGGGCACAAACAGACTGCCAAAATTGAATAAACAGTCTTAATCTGCTCAGCCGCTCGACTTACCACTTGGTCTGCATGGATTGAAGTATCTTCTTCGCTGCGTCATTTACGGCAACTTGCGCCGCGTAGCTGTAATCCTGATTCTCAAAATCAGAATAACTGCACGCCCCGATAACCTCGACATTGTCAGCATACATCCGCCCTGTTGTCATGTCTTTCCATGAGAATACTACTCTCACAGCGGCTTCTTGTTCAATAGGCCTTCCTGAATACCTTTCCATATCGAGTATTTCGTCGCTCATATAAGATATATACCCATATAACATGGTTTGCGCCCTGTTTTTATCAGCAATAAGTTTATACGGGGTTTGAACTTCAATCTGCTTGCATACCGCTTCTGTCAAGGTGTATTCATAATCCCTGCGGAAATCTCTGCTGTCAAACATTTCGACATACACAGTTTCGACCTCTTCGGGAAACAACCAGCCCTGGCTGTAGCCCGAGCAGCCGCCGATGCCGATTAGAAAGCCTGCCAGGCAGCAAAACGCGGCAATGTACTTAAATGTTGTTTTTAACATAATATTTTCTCTGTTTAGATTCCTCTTTGGAACCGGATACTAAAATTACAGTTTATAGCCTTTGATCTTCTTAATGTCAAAAAGATCAAAGAACCGCCATAAGCCTTTACGCTCTTTTGGCGGATTTTCTGCCACTTTTTCACGAAGTTTCGCCAACTCATGCATAGCCTTATCGGTCGGCTCTGCAATGCTTGTATCATCGTAATTGTCTATAATATTCTGAAAATAAAGCTCAGCGCCCTCAAAATTTCCAACCTTTACGTAATACATGCCCAAAAGATATTCTTTATACGCCTCCTGGTTTCGTATCTGCTGCTGAACCTGTTCAACTCCGAGCTCCTCGGCGGCTTCGGGATACCTGACAGAAAATGTCTCATAGCTGTTGTAGGCATAATCAAGATTCGGCGACTGATAATCAGGCCCCTGGTATGATGAATGCAGTGAGCGTGCCATACCAAGCATCGCTTCGCGGCCTTTGGAACCTGTGGGCCAGAGGGCATAAATGCCGCTCCATTCTTCAAATGCCTCATCATAATCGCCCCTTCGCTCGTACGCCGTCGCCAGCGTCTTGAGACAGCGGTGAGCAATAGGCCTTGTGCCGGTTAGTCCGGCGGTATAATTGAGAAGCTGGGCGCCGTCCTCAAACATTGACAGGCGAAAAACCAGAAGAAACGGCTTTTTATAGCCGCTGATAAACGATGTCCCAACATCATAGAGCCTCTCAATCGCCGCTTCATACCAGTTTGAAAGGGGATATTTAGCCGCGAATTCCTTATAAGCCTTGCCTGCTTTGTGCATCTTCCCGCTGGAATAAAGCATTTCAGCCTCCATAAAAGACTCCGCATCGGGTCCGCTGTACTCGGGGTACTTCTGCCGCAGAGTCTCATAAAGGTCTTTGGCCCGGCGGGTTTGCCCGCTGTCAATGAGCTTTTTCAACTCCGATTGTTTATAGGCAAAACTGCCCATACTCGAAGACGATATGTCCTCAAGGCCCGACTCTGAAAGAATATACGTCTCAGCCGTACAAATTAACGGCAATGCCAGTATGCCGGCCAGTATGATAATCATTTTCGTATTCATTGTCATTTATCCTTACAATTTCCTTGTTTCATTATAACCTAATCTCCTATGAATACAATTGTTTATATAGCATTTACAGCCACTTTTATTCAAGCCCTATAAGCCTTAGTATATCGTGGAACGTTACATAAACAAAAAGCAGAAGTATCAGTGCCAGACCAACATACATCAATGCCTGCTGAACCTTCATATTAACAGGGCTGCCTTTGATCTTCTCTATTATCAGCAGAACAGCATGGCCGCCGTCCACAATCGGTATCGGCAGAAAGTTCATCACTGCCAGCAGACAACTGATCAGACCCATAAGATTCAAAAACGATGCAAGACCGCGGTACTTGATCATTTTATAGCTGAGCTGAGCGATTCCAACCGGGCCGGAAAGTTCTTTGGCTCCAACAGAACTGTCTTTCATAAACAGCGCCTTTAGAGTAGCGTAAGCCTGGCTCAAACTGTCATAAATCATATATACTCCAGTCTGAACTCCGGCAATAACCCCGTCTGCCTTATACTCTCTAAGCAGCTGCGCCGTAGGCAGATAATCCTGAGGGTACATCTGTATTTCGTTGATTTTATCTTCTTCGGCTGCGTTGATGACCGCACTGCCGCGGCTGTCAGTACCGTTAGCCTCGAAAGTCATCGAAACACGTTCTCCGGCAAGCCCGCTTAGAACTTCGTCCATTTCAAAGAAGCTCTTAACTTCCTTGCCGTCTATAGATTTTATTTTCACGCCGCGGGGAATATCTGTGTAAGAAGACACGAAACCGTCTTTCTTGATATACGCCGCGACATTGCTGTTAAGATCAAGGCCGAAGACAACGCCGACTTTCGGCGAATCTGAACCCTCGGGCACATACGGAACCAGCTCTAAGGAAACCTCGCTTGAGTCTCTTATTACCGTAACGGGCATAGACTTACCGGAATACTGCTCGGTTAGACTGCGAAACTCGGTGAATGAGGGATACTCTATGTCAGCGGCTTTTATAACAATATCACCGGACTTAAAGAAATCCCGCCCCTGCTGCTCGGCTCTTTCGGCCGCTTCTTCGCCGGGCTGCTCTACCAGAAGCCTGGGTACTATGGAACACAGCGAAGCGTCTGCCAGCTTATCGCCCGAACCGGAAGCATATGAAGGAGAGGCGTTTAACGGAATATCTATGCTGACAAAACTGCCGTCGCCGCCATTTTGTTTACGGAGTAACTTAACGGGCAAAGCGGGCTTGAACACAGAAATCATCATATCTTCAAGCTCAACACCAGATTTGAGAAGTTTGCCGTTGGCCTCGACAATCATGTCCCCGGGTTTTATATCATATTTCTCGAATAGCTCCTCGCCGCCGTCAACCTCGGCAATCTCAAGCGTTGACATGGGCATAATACCGAATTTGGGGAACTGATCGCCCGCACCCTTTTCCGGCACCATGGTAATCTCGCGGATATCTCCATCAGACTCGAGAACTTTGAACGGCACTTCGCTGCCAGGGCGGGAAAGTATCGCGGCACGTGTAATATGGGTAAAATCAAGATTAGGTTTACCCTTGACCGACATGGATACGCCGCCAATCTCCACAAATTCGTCCCCGGGCTCAAGACCCGCGCGATATGCAGGTGTGTCCTCTAAAACTCCGCCGACAACGGGAGGCATCTTTTCTATTCCATAAAGAGCAAGGGCCGTAAAAATAACAAAAGCACCAATAACGTTGAAAACCACGCCGGCAGATACAATCAGAAATCTCGCTCCAACAGATTTGTTCTGGAAATTTTTGGGGTTATCGTCTTTTTCAACGATATTTGTATCTTCCTGGCCAAGCATCTTAACAAACCCGCCAAGCGGCAGAAGCCCCAAACAGTATTCAGTTTCGCCCTCTTTGCATTTTCTCGGGATTGTAAACATGAACATGCAGTCCTGCTCGGGATTTTCCTTCACACCGGAGGTTTTCGCCATAATCCGGACACGCAGACCGTTTTCAACCTGCTTTACAGCAAGCAGAAACGGGCCGAAACCGATTGAAAACGCCTC
Organism: Limihaloglobus sulfuriphilus; assembly: GCF_001999965.1. Lineage (GTDB taxonomy): Bacteria > Planctomycetota > Phycisphaerae > Sedimentisphaerales > Sedimentisphaeraceae > Limihaloglobus > Limihaloglobus sulfuriphilus. The sequence continues at coordinate 2,083,572 of NZ_CP019646.1, forward strand.
GCAGGCTACGCCCACACTTCTGGCCGCGACAAAATGTCCAAGCTCATGTATCACGATCATCGCGGTAAAGCCCAGCAGAGCAACAATAATTATGCTCGAAACTGCCCAGTTTGCCGCTATAAGGTAAAGAACTACCGCAATGGTAACGAACATAGCCGCCCAGTTGGCTTTTTTGGCCATATCTGGTTTGGCAGGAGACTGTTGTGTATTGTCTGTATTATTTTCTATTTCACTCATAAAATATTCTCAATAGCATTTTAATAGTTAATTACCGGCGTATGACCGGTGTTTTTTACAATCCTGGTGGAAAACTTTTTCCCTGGCCCACCTGTCGTACTCAATAAGCTCCTCAAGCTCCAAATCCGCCGCGGGGCTGTGGCTCTCGAGCGTATCCTCCACCAGATCAACAATATCTGTAAATCCAATGCTGCCGGCGAGAAACAACTCTACCGCCGCCTCGTTTGCCGCGTTGAAGACCGCCGCCGCCGAATCCGGGGCCGAAGCCACTTCAAAACAAAGCCTCAATGACTTAAAAACGTCTGTATTCGGGCTCGCAAAGTTCATCTGCCCAAGACGTGCAAAATCGATCCGGCCGGCTATGCCCTTAACCCGCTGGGGGTAGGTAATCGCATATTGAATCGGCAGGCACATATCAGGCGCCCCCATCTGTGCGATAACCGAACCGTCAACAAACTCTACGAGAGAATGTATAATCGCCTCCGGATGTATCAGCACGTCTATTTTATCGACCGGCATATCAAAAAGCCACCGCGCCTCTATCACCTCAAGCGCCTTGTTCATCATTGTCGCAGAGTCTATGGATATCTTGGGTCCCATATCCCATTTAGGGTGATTCAGCGCATCGCTTATGCCGGCTTTAGCCATTTCTTCTTCGGTATAATTTCTAAACGGCCCGCCGGAGGATGTGAGGATTATTTTATCGACTTCGTCTTTTGTGCCGGCCTGCATTGCCTGGAAAATCGCCGAGTGCTCGCTGTCAACGGGTATGATTTGGGCACCGCTTCTACGGGCGGTTTCTGTGAGCAGATGTCCGGCTACAACCAGCGGCTCTTTGTTGGCGATCGCCAGCCGCTTGCCCGCTCTGGCACCCTCGAGAACCCCCTTTAAGCCGACAGAGCCGACCACCGCGGTCAATATTGTATCAACGCAATCCATGCCCGCTATCTGCACAAGGCAATCAGGGCCGCTAAGAATCTCAACACCGCTGCCCTCAAGCAGCTGCGCAAGCCGGTCTGTGTATCTTGCGTCAGTGATACCGGCATATTTTACGCCCAGCCGTCTGGCCTGGTGAGCCAGCACTTCAACGCTGCTGTTGGCAGTCAAAGCCGTAACGCAATAATCATCGCCAAGTGCTTCAATAACACTGACCGCGTTTTTTCCTATAGAACCGGTAGAACCGAGTATAGCTATTCTATTAACCATTATATCATATACCGCCGGGCGGTTTTTACGTTCCAAGCTGTCTTATAACATCAACGAGGGCCTGGGTGCCGTCGCGGCCCCGTCCCTGCGCCTGCAGGGAGCCCATCAACTGCCTCACCAGCCCGACACCGGGCAAAGGCTGTTTGAGCTGGTCGGCATATTCCAGAACAAGTTTAAGGTCTTTCACCTGAAGGTCAACCATAAAGGCAGGTTTCATGTCCCCTTCAATAATTTTCAAGCCGAGATTAGTCAGTGAGTGGCTGCCCGCGGCACCTCTGGAGACGGCATTGTAAGTTGTTTTCAGATCAAGGCCGGCTTTTTCAGCCAGCGCAAAGCCTTCTGATATACTCATTATAGTATGGATAACCATAACCTGGTTGACCAGTTTTGTCTTCTGGCCTGAACCGAGCGGCCCGCAATGGGTTATCTCTCTGCCCATCACCTCAAAGAGCGGCATAACAGCATCAATATCAGCCTTTTCGCCGCCTGCCATTATGGATAATTTCGCTTCTTCGGCACCTTTCTGGCCGCCGCTTATGGGGGCATCTATAAATTTAATCCCTTTTTCAGCAAGGACTTGACCCATCTCAACGGTTGCTTTGGGAGAAATTGTTGACATATCAATACATATCAGCCCCTGCCGGCCGGTTTCAATAACGCCGTTTTCTCCGAGCAGCACAGCGCGGACATCCGGCGTGTCGGTTACACAGGTAATCAAAACATCAGCGTTTTGGGCTGTCCGGGCGGGAGTATCACACCAATTCGCCCCTGCCGAGGCGGCCCTGTCAGCTTTAACTCGTGTTCTGGTATGAACATAAACTTCATATCCGGCATTGAGAAGATTGACCGCCATAGGCGAGCCCATGATTCCCATCCCTATAAATCCGACCTTCATGCGTTAATCTTTCTGTAATTGTTTGTGAAACTCATTAGCCAATATTTAGAAAGTTTAATGGGGTTTAATATCCGAGAAACTCTCGGGTGCAGACATGGCATCTCCACGCGAAAATAAATATAAGCCCTTTAAAACTTGGGATTAAACTAAAAAAGAGTGAAATCTTCAGTTTTCAGTTCCCGCGGCTCTCTCCGGACGGCTCAATCAGCCGACCAGGCCAAGGCGTTTTAATGATGCCTTTGCCCATCTGCGGCTGCGCAGCTGTGCTGTCCAGAGCAATAGAAATGCTATCAGCCAGAGAGCAACAAAACGCCCATAGTAAAGTACGCCGAAATAGATTCCGCCTTCCTGCTTGGCAGAATACCAATCTGCAAGCTCGGCGGGGGTATATATAGCCCCTGCGATGCTCAGCTGCGGAAAAAGAGTCTGCCAGGGCAGAAGAAAAACCAGAAACATCAGCGAAGAAATAAAAGCCGAGGCTATCCACGCCATGCCGCCGAGTCTGCCGACAAGTGAGACCTTAAGGGTAAACACAATTATCAAACAGTAGAGAACCGCTGAGACCAGAAGAATCGAGTTACAGAGGTTCAGAATAGCCTTGTACAGAGTCCAATCCGGCTCAAAGACATAACCCTTAACCTTTCCTACGGCTTTAGTTACAGCCTCCGGAACTACGTTCTCGCCGGAATTTGTATCCTGGGCTGGAGTCTCCTGGGTCTCTGTTTGAGCATCACCGGTCTCTGTACCGCCCTGCGCCTGTTTAAGCGATTCGGCATGAAGCGCCTCGATTGTATCGAGTACAACCTGATCTACCGGCTCTGTATCCGTCCCGGATGGCTGTGAAGTTTCCTGTTGCCCTGCCGCACTTTGGCTCATATCAAACTCAAGGATGCCGATCTGGTTTGACCAGAAAACACCCTGGGTTATCAGCAGACACAAAAAACACACAATAAAAAAGAAATTTTTAGCAGCTTTGAAAACAGCCACGGTTTCAAGGCAATCGGTAGTATCAACAATATTATTTTTACCGTTGTCCATAGTACTTTCCTTAAAAGTAGATAGTTACATACATTCAATTAGTATAAAAGTGTACACAAATAGCCAAATTTTTCAATAAATTTATCATCAAACGCGGAAAGTTTGTTATAATAGCTTTATCTGGATTAGAAAATTATCAATTTTATCAATCTAACATAAAACAAAATGGCAGCAAGAAGATACACAACATACAAATCCCGAAAGAAGAAAACCGGAAATCTAAAATACTTTGTCATAGCTATCCTGGGCATAGTAGCTATTTTTTTCTTTTTACCGATGTTCTGGGGCTCAGACGAGCAGCCCGAGTCCCAGCCGCAGCCCCAGCCGCCGGCACAGCCTGAATTTCCAGAGCCCCCTATCCGTTCCAGGGCGACTCTGCCGGGCTCTTCCGCCGCGGAAAGCCGGAACGAACAACCACAAAATAACACAGGCGAACCTGCCGCTAATGCCGAAAAAACCGACAGCAGCGAAGAGACCCTGCAGCCGGATCCAAAGGCCGACAAGCCGTTAACCGAAGAACAGCAGATTCAAAAACGAATCAATGAGCTGATGGCTGATGCCAACAAGGATATCGAAACCGGCAGAATTATCGCCGCCAGATACAAGCTCAGCAACCTGCTCTACAAGCAGCTTGACCCTCATTCAGAGGCCGCAGTCAAGAAACATCTCGAGATGCTCTCTGATCTATGGCTATTCAGCGGAAAGACTTATGAAGATGACAACCTGTGCACTGTCTATACCGTAAAATCCGGCGATAACCTTACACGCATCGGCTCAATACATAACGTGCCCTGGGAGATAATAGCCGAACTCAACGGCATCTCCAGGCCTGAAAGCATACGGGTCGGCCAGAAACTAAAAGTACCCCAGGGGCCGTTTCACGCTATAATCAACCTCTCAACTATGAAGATGGACCTTTATCTCCAGCAAACCTATGTCAAGACGTATGAGATAGGCTCCGGCGAACCCGGCCGCGAAACACCAACCGGAATGTGGATTGTCAAAAAAGGCGGCAAGATGATCAAGCCTGACTGGTACGACGAAGAGATAAACAAGAGTTTCACCGCCAAGGATCCGGAATACCCCCTTGGAGAAAGGTGGATCGAGCTGGAAGGCCAATCCGGCAACGCCGTCGGCCGCAAGGGATTCGCCATTCACGGCACAAACGAGCCGGAAACCATCGGCACACAAAGCAGCCGCGGCTGTATCCGCATGTTTAACCCCGACGTAATAGAGGTTTACAGACTCCTCGAACCGGGCCGCTCACAGGTACAGGTTGTTGACTGAAGAAAATAAAAAAAAATAAATTGACAATTATCGTCAGTTCAATAAAATTCGCACAAGATTTGTAATCCGCCAGACGCAACGGGAAATTGCAGGCGGGAAATTATGGGAAAACATCTTCAGGGATGTAAATTTATTAATATTATTACAGGGAGAGTGCGGAATGAACTGTACAAGATTTATTTTGCCGGCTATGTTAGCCGTAACAAGTATCGCAACGGCGTCTTTTACACTAAACAGCAATGATACCGTTATGACATCAAACGGGTACGAAGGCATTTCAAATTCAATTTATGCTTCATGGGGGAGTAACAGCAACCTGCAGTTGCGGATAGGTTACCTCAAATTAACCATTTTTACAAAAAACGGTCAGGACCTGACACTGGCCGACGAGGATCCGGTTTTTGCGGCTGTGTGTTCCGAGATGGACGAGAACGGCGTTTGGACTGCCTCTTCCGAAGACATGACAGTTATCGGCGTAAGCGGAGCCTGTGAAGCTGTTTATGGCACAGACGGCATTGGAGCAGACCGCGCCGACCAGATCCATTATCTATATAATCAATACAGCGCCGGATCACTGCTGAGTGACTGGAAAAACGGAGGAAGCCATACTGTGGGAGACGACAACAGTATCAGTGACGGTGTCTATTATGCCGCTTTTCAACTGGCAACCTGGGAGTTAACTCATGATAGCGATTTTGATCTTGAAAATACAGCTGGTGATTTTTACCTGAACAGCTGGAATCAATCCGGCAATGATTCAGATATTGTCGCCTACGCTAAAGAAATTGTCGCAGATGTAAAAGAAAATTATTCCATCAACGGGGAGAATCACCCGAATCTACACGCTTTGCAGGAAGTTACCCTAAGTGCCGACAGACAGGATGTATTTGTTGTTGTTCCCGAACCGGCGACTGCGTTTGTTTTTCTTGCAGGCTCCATCATCGCTGCTGCAAGAAGAAGAACATAAAAGCATAACCAGTAAGCAATAACAATATTCACCTCAGGAACTGGAGGCTAAAATGGTTTTACCCAGACATCTATCACTTTGTCTTGCGGTGTGTGCATTTGTTTCAGCAACTGCTTTTACAGAGTATAATTCCGAGATCAACACGGCTATCGAAGAAATCAGGCAGGCAAATAATTTCACCGCTGCGCTGGACAGCTACCAGGATTACCTGATCGGCAGTTCAGCCGCACCCGACCCGCTCAATATTCAGCGTGTCAGCGGAACTGACTATGACCGGCCCGGCCAGATGAGAGGTTTTTATTCTGATAACGGTATCTGGAAACCCACCCAGGGACACCTTGATTCGCGGTCATTTATTTATAACACGCTCGGCAGCATGAACCTTCATTCTGTTTCATACCAGGATGTAACAGCGGATGGATATTCAAATGCCAGAAATATAATTGGACGTATCAACGGAAAAGATACCAGCAAAGCCGTGGTTATCGGGGCGCATTATGATGCAACAGCCCAAAGGAGCTCCGACTCACAGCGATACAATTACGGCGGAAGTGACAACGCAACTGGTGTAGCCGGAGTGCTCGAGATTGCACGTGTCCTGAGCCAGAGCAAATATGAGTTTGATTACTGCATTGAATTTGTCCTTTTCGATACTGAAGAATCAAGAGACGGCTGGGGCGTCGGTTCAAGCCATTATGCTGCCAACTCCCAGGACACTATTGCCGGCATGGCCTCTCTGGATATGATAGGCTACAATCATAACGCGGAAAATACGGCTAAACTCTTCAGGAAAAGCAGCGAATACGGTGGAGAATTCATCTCGGTCATGGAGTCGGTAATTGACGATTATCAACTTGGCTTAAACGCCAAAACCGGCACTTCAGAATGGAGCGATCATAATGCTTTCGATATTGATAACGCAGGCCTGCTAATCGAGGACGTGGACGGAGGATTCCCCCCGTACAACCCCTACTATCATAAATACGAGGATTATATAATAAACGAAAATTATGATTATAATCTAAGCTATGAAGCAAATATCGCAAACGGGTCAGTCCAGATGTATAACGGCATCCAATATATAGACATGCAATATGCCGCGGAAATGACAAAACTTGCATTGGGCTGGGCTGCCTATAGTGCAAATCTCACCGTAGTTCCGGAGCCTGCGGCAATACTGATTCTTGGTCTTGGAAGCCTAATACTTAGACGCAGAAAATCCGCCTAAAGAGAAACACTAAGCATTATTCATCAGGACTTACAGATTCCACGCCTTAGCAAAGGCCCTGAAACTGCGGTCATAGGTCTTTTCCACGTCCGGTGGGAAACAGCAGCCCGGCAGCTCTTTGGCGGCAAGGTGTGACTGGATACAATCACAGCAAACGCCCCGTTTGCCGCAGGATGTATATGTGCAGGTACAGTTTTTTAGATTTCTTTCTTTTTTGCATTCCATGTTAAAGTCCTTTCTTATAGAATAATTGTAAATTCCTGACTGAATATATAAAAAAAAGACAAATTTACAATAACTTCAGCTATGAAAAATAAATCGCATACTCTAAAAATTGTTTTTACCGTTCTGATAATAGTATTTTTACTTCTGATCGGCACAAAAAAAATCAAATCGCACCGAAGCGGACAGAATCCAGGCTCAATGACCTTCTCCCTGCTGATAATGGACACCTATGCGAGGATAACCGCTGTCGGGCTCAACGAGGTTCAACAGTCCGAATGCGCCGCGGCTGTTGATTCAAAATTACGGGAACTGGAAACGAAATTCAGCTACTATCTGCCCGAATCGGAGCTAAGCAGAATTAACAGCACCGCCGGCACAATCGATATGCACCTAAGCGATGAGATGTTCGCGGTCATCTATGAGTCTATAAAAATGTGCCGGCTCACCGATGGAGCTTTTGATGTAACTATAGCTTCCATAGAGGATTTATGGAAACAGGCACACATCTCCGGAGTAAAACCCGCAGCCGACAAGATCGCCGCGGCGAGAGAGCTGACCGGCTGCGGGGCATTAGTGCTGGATCCGGAAAATAAAACATTAAAATTCGCCGCAGAAGGCGTAAAAATAGACCTTGGCGGCATCGCAAAGGGATACGCCATAGACCAGGTATATAATATTCTCCGCAGATTCGGGGCTTCCGGCGGGATTATTGATATTGGCGGCGATATGAGGCTCTTCGGCCGCAGCGAGCTGGGCAAAAAATGGCTGGTAGGCATTCAGGATCCGCAATTCGCGTTCGAAAACGGGCCCGCCTCGGTGCCTGAGACACTGAAAAGGCTGGAGTTATCGGACGTTGCAGTCGCCACCAGCGGCCATTACAGGCGGTTTACAACTTTCGGTGATGAGCGTATGAGCCATATTATAGACCCCCGCCTTGCCGCCGGCTCTGACAAGACAGCAAGCGTTACAATACTCGCCGCGTCCGCAATGCAGGCCGACGCCCTGGCAACGGCGGTATCGGTCATGGGGGCAGAAAAGGGGCTCGATTTTGTCAACTCTCTGGACGGGGTAGAAGCTGTAATCATTGAAAACAACTCCGCGGATATTCTATACAGCCGCGGCGCAAAACAATTCATAACAGATTGAGGTTGCAAAATCTGCCGTTTCCGGCATAATAACTGCTTTGTAAAAGGCACCGGCCAAATAGAAACCAATTACTGAAACAAGACTATTGACGGAGACACAATGGGAGTATTCTCAAAAACCGTTGGATATTTAAAAGATAGATTAAGCAAAACCAGAGCGAAGATCAACAGCTCACTGTCCTCGATTATAGTGCTTGGACGGAAAATCGACGATGAGCTCATCGAAGAGCTTGAAGAAACGCTCATCAGCGATGATATCGGCGTGGAGACAACTGACAAAATCATAGATGATCTCCGCATCGCGTATAAGAAAAAAGAGATACAAAAGACCGACGATATCATCCCCTTCCTGAAAAACCGTATGAAAGATTACTGGCCAGAGCGGGACAGACAGCTCAATACGGCAGAATCCGGCCCGACAGTGATACTGGTAGCCGGCGTGAACGGCTCGGGCAAAACCACCAGCATCGCCAAACTCGCGTTCAACCTCAGCTCTGCCGGCAATAACGTTATTGTCGCGGCATGTGACACCTTCCGCGCGGCGGCAGTTGACCAGCTCTCTATCTGGTCCGAGCGGATTGGAGTGCAGATTATCAAGCACAAACAGGGCTCTGACCCGGCCGCGGTCGCTTTCGATGCCTGCGAGGCGGCTCTTGCCAGAAACGCCGATTTTCTGATAGTCGATACCGCCGGCCGCCTGCACACGCAGCAGCACCTCATGAAGGAGCTTGAAAAAATCAAATCCATTATAGCAAAGAAAATCCCCGGCTCGCCGCACGAGGTGATCCTCGTGGTGGACGGGACTACCGGCCAGAACGCCATCGCACAGGCGGTCAACTTCACAAAATCAATAAACGTTACCGGAATCTTCCTGGCAAAGCTCGACGGCACCGCACGCGGCGGCATCGTGCTGGCAATCAAAGACCAGCTCGATATACCCGTGAAATTTGTAGGCCTGGGAGAAAAACCCGAAGACATCGCCGAGTTTGAACCCGGTGAGTTCGTAGAAGCCCTCTTCGGTACAAAATAACGCGCCTTAATTCTTTCTTAAATCAATTATTTCTATGAACACCTTGTCAGTATACTCATTTGGTATTTTCTTTTTGAGTAATGTATTCATCAATTTGAAATTCAATCGATTACCAAAATAAAACACGAGATAAATTCCATATTCTACTTTATTTAAAATATATTTATCAATAAGTTGGTCTTTGACACCTTTATAAAGGTCTTTGTTTTTATCTTTCTTACATTCAATTTGAATTTCAAAATTCAATTCAGCTTTGTATTTCAGATTGATATCAACACGATTGACTGCTTCGTATTTTTCTTTGGTTGCTATTACATCCTTTTCATACTTTAAGTTAAGAATATTAAGCAAAACGTCTCTACATGATTCCTCATTCTTTGAGGTTCCATCACTGCTATAAAAGAATTCCTTTTCGTTGTTCCTGTTTCCCTCTATCGACTTTTTTATATTTGAAATGCGTTTTCGCATTTCCATAAAGAAATCGCTCTTTGACAATATGGCGTCAGATAGCATAAAGTTTTTGATTTTCTCGATTTCATAAGCATCGTAGTTAACATCTGCTTCATTTTGCTCAAGCTTGCTTATTTGATGAAGGATTAGAGGTTTCCAAATATCATTTTCTAAATGAATTTTTCTTAATTCTTTAAGTTCTCCTAAGTCTAAAAAATTAAGAGAATTTTGACGCAGAAATGTGGCACACTGTTGTCTTATTGTTTGTATTCCACCTTTAAAGTCAATTAGCCTATAAGTGTTGAACTGTAGGAACATATAGTCCAAAAGCCTTAATTTTACAGACCTGTCCAATGAGTTAAACTTATCTTTAAACTCCTCACGACTCTTCTTAAGCAAGTCGTAAAGTTCTATTGCCATTTCGATTGTAAATTCACTTCTTTTTTGCTCTTTTATTACTGTAATAGCTTTCACTGCGATTACTGTTGCATTATCTTTAGAACTGTCCACTATTCTAGTTAAATGATCATTTTTTATATTGAAATTATAAATATGGACAAAACGATATATAATTAGCTCTCTCGCTGAATCTTTACCTACAACAAATCTAGTTGTCAAGGATTTTAACACTCTCAATTCATCCTCTTTATCGATATATTCTTCAATGAAAGCCAGATCAGGCGTATAAGTTTCGATAAAAAGTTTAAGATAATCTTTTAAAACAGTTTTCGCAAAAATGGGTTGTTTTTTTTCTATACAATCATCAAACTTGCCATGTGCAATATTACATGTATTTCTATGGATCAAACAATTAACATAAAGATATTCTTTTAATCCATCATCAATATCACCCAGTCTATATTCTTCATTCAACACACATGACACATGATATACGGTGTCAATCGCTCTGTTAGCTTTAGTAGCTTCACGAGCTAAACTTTGAAGAGTTGTATGTTCTGGAGAAATAGGTTTTCTATAAATAATATGTCCAAGTAAGCCTTTTAGCCGATCAAAAGTCGCTCGTTCTATATCTAACTCGGGTTCATGTTCAAAATAGCATTTCATTGCAATAAAGTGAAGTGCCCCAAAATCAGCTAAAACATCATGGTCAGTCATTTCTCGAAATGCAACTTCATTTTTTTCTTTAACTTCTCTTCTTTTTCTTTCTCTCTCTTCTCGTTTTCTTTCTCTTTCAATTTCCCATTCCTGCTTTGGGGGATTAAACCAATTACTAAAGGAGTCCTCAAGCTTATACTTTTTAGCAATTTTTCTTGCTTCGTCGAGCTGGCTCTGCTCACTCTTTGAAATACATCCAAGGTAAAAACGATATAAATTATTTCTCTTCTCTAAGGCAATGTCCTGATATTGCAGATACTTGAGGAATACGTCTTTCTGGTTAGTAGGAGAAACATATCCAAATAATTCATCAAAACGAAATAATTTCACAATATCCTCTTCATGATTAATCCAATTACCAACGTACAAATCAAAAAGCGCATTGGCAAGCCGTTGAAATCTTACTTGGTCCTCGCCGGGCATATCTTCAAACCTGTGCTTATATCGAGCTATTTGAATACCTTCATAGTCTAAATAGTATTGTTGAAAGTGGCAAAAAAGGTCATATATTTTCTGGGCGTCAAAACCATTCTCGTATTTTAGAACAGTTTCCAGGAAATAATGCTCTACAAAATCTCTGACGTTTTCTGGTAAAACTGATTTCTTTAACTGCTCATTATAAGTATTTTTGTAAATATCATCAACTATTTCATATTTATAATCATATGGTGTATCATTTAAATAAAAGCAGTATCCTATTACTTCTTGATTATATAAAGAGACATATTTACCAATCTCCGAATAGCCTATATGTTTTGGATATAACGTTTTTAGTATTTGCTCTTTATAAGAATCACTGCTATCGTCTATTTCCCCGCGTCTTATACCATCTAAAACTTTCTTAAGAAATTCGATTTTATGAATAACTGCTTTAATGTGATATTTTGGATGGTTAAGCTTATTACTCAATATTTTCGTTGTTAAATAACTTACCATCTTTTCACTTAAACAATCTGATGAATCAACAAGTATGTAAAGCAAAAACAACTCATAATGACTGTTTGCCTCTTGTGCTGCTTTTAATTCACTTATAAGAAAATCGTCTAACCCTATCTCATAAAAACCTGCTAACGGCTTGCCTTCGTAAAATTGACAGAAATATGGATTTATTTTAGAGTGTTCTTTAACCGCAAGAATTATTTTTTCCTTCAGGTTACAATTAAAAAGCGAGTTATCTCCATGTATTGCTTGATAGTAAGGGTCTACTGTATAGAAAAATTGGTCTTGCGTCATACAACAAAGCCACGCATAAGTACCCCTCAGCTCAGTAGGTATCTTTTTGTTATGCAAAAAGAGTGCTTTTACCCTTTCTTTGTCTATCTGACAACCGGTATCAATTCTTTCAGTTTTTAGGATGTGGGCAAACGCATACTCAGCTATGGTTCTATGGCAAAACTCCCGGTTGTCAAATAGCTTTGACTTAAGAATAATATCAATATTACTCTTTGAATAACCATCGGGTTCACTCTCTATTTCATCTATCAAATCATCTGTAAATTTTCCTCGCCCAGATAAAATATAAAAAGCTGCCAAGTAACCAGTAATTTCAAAGAACTTTTCATTAGAGATACGGTTTAAATTGTTATGCTGATATTCTTCGTTTGTTTCCCGAGCGTTGTTAAAAAATTCTTTGTATAAATCTAACTTGGAATTTATAGTAATATTAGTAGAATCATTATAAATTCGGGCTAGCATACAAAACATTTGGGGATTGTCAAATAAGTTAGTGCCGCCAAATTTTTGAGTTAACTCAGCTATATTCAGATTAAATATTTCAGCTAAGTTTCTTTTTTCTTCGTCACCCATCGGCAATATTTTATATATGCCAATTTCTCCGCTGATTTCTTCCTTTAAGGCCTTTACATCGTTTTCCCCATACCAGTCCATTTCTCTGCAGGATATAACAATTTGTCGTGCACCAACCTTTCCTAATTCAGCTGCCAGTTCTTGTATCACAAAAGTCTTATCATTCGAAATACTTCGATATTCGTCAAGTCCGTCGACCAATAGAATTTTATTATTAAACTTGTAATCCTTTTGAATTTTCAGTAATTTCTTAACTGTTATGTACTCGGCGTTTTTCTCATTGTCCTGCTCATATTTTTTTAGTGTGGACGTTTTTCCGCTGCCGGGCATTCCCAAAAGGATTGTAACGTCATTTTTGCTGATTGCATTACCAAGAAAAACACTCTTCTCAAATTCTTTGGTTCGCTCTTGAAGCTGTAAATCTATATATTTATTCATATAATTACTCCTTTAAGCGTCTCTGGCAGATTTTTGCATTCAAAACGTTCTCTGTAGTATCGTAGAAGCCAAACATACTTTAAATGTATTTTGGGGTTATCGTGGAATTCTTTTACCTTCCCATACAATATATTGATTATTTTCTCCTTATCTTGGTTATTTTGAACGTGATTCATAAAATCAATGAAATAAATAAGCCCGCCTTTTCTATTGAAGCATTTACTAAGACCAAAAAATTCCTTCTCGTTTTCGATTCGGCATAAATCTCTAATTTCTTCTAAGTTTTGCTTATCTATACCAATTATGGGCCAATCAATTTTTGAATTCTCAATCTTTACTGACTTCGCAAGACCGCTGCTTATTAGATAAGAATGATCTTTTCTGCAATCTCGTTGTTCTTCATAACTGGAGCCTACAGCAATTCCGCCTCTAATAAAATGACTGCATTCGAGGATAAATTCCTTCTGTTTTTCTCCTATTTTTTGAAAAAGGGTTTCTATTTCATCACATGAATAGTTCCTTTGTTTCAATATAAGGATTATACCATCTGATATTCTATTAGACTCGCAAACTTCAATGTCATAGAAACTACGTCGAAAACTGTCAAGTAGGTCTGATAGAGTTTTGTATTCGCTTTCTTTTTCCAAAGCATCAGAAAAACCCAAAATATCAATCCATACAAATATACTTTTATTTAACGATAGAATAGTATTTTCAGGATTAATTTTCTTTTGCTCAAATAATTTGTTAAGTGATAATTCCATATTTCAAATATACCCTGTATATCAAGCTAATAATCCTGTACATTTCTACGTTAAAATATAACACACATATTTATAACAAAAAGGCTAACTATGGATCAATCAGCCCTAAAATCCAATAATAGCAATAATATACAACAAAACAACAAAAAAGCGGCGCCGCCTCGCTTCGCATGAGGCCAAGTTTCAGCTTGTTTTTTAGGGCCCCCAACAGGGGCATAAACACTAAGTGTGGGCTCTTACAAAGGATGTCTCATTACACCCCGCTCATTTCTTTCTTGACATTTACTCATGATGTATATACAATATACTTATCATAGATTTATCTTATATGTTATTAGTGAGTTTAAAATGAGCATTGTAACAATAAACGCAAAGATAGACAGTGAGACCAAGAACGCGGCAAAAAGCGTCTTGAATGACCTTGGGTTGAACATGTCTGAAGCTATCAACCTGTTCTTCAAGCAGGTGGTTTATACCAAAAGTATCCCTTTTGAGCTGAAACTGCCCAACAAAACAACCCTTGAGACGTTCAAAAACACAGATAACGGCCGCGACCTGCACCGTGTCTCTGATGTCAACCACCTCGCTGAGGAACTCAACGATTGAACATAGTCTATACAGGCAGGTTCAAAAGAGATTTCAAGCGTATGGTTAAGCGCGGATTTGACCAGAACAAACTCTTCGCCGCTGTAGAAATACTCGCAGCAGACCAACCCTTACCGGCTACATCCTCTTGTCGGGAATTGGCACGGACGGCGGGATTGCCATATCGAACCCGACTGGGTATTGATTTACTGTATCAGGGGTGACGATCTGATTCTTGAACGTACAGGCTCGCATTCTGATCTTTTCAGATGATTCAGCTTTACAGGCGTTTAAGGTTATTCCAGCAACCCGGTGACGGATAAAACACGTAAAAACCGGCAGGAATTTTATACCCCTCACAGCAGACAGCGTTTATTCCGGTATTTTGCCGTTATACTGCACACAGACTAACCGCTCATTGACATTCGCGGCTCTGAAACACAACCTGACGCAGCACTAACAGCTATGTTTTTTGTGTACAGATGAGCATAACCGTCTGGAGCAAATTCGTGAATTTGCTCTACTGTAATCACCAGCGGCAAGACCGGTTGTAAAATCTAAAATTCCGCATTCTGAATTCTTAATTCTTAATTCTTAATTCTCAATTCTTAATTCTCAATTCTTAATTCTCAATTTCTCACCCAGCAACTGATTAACCACCTTAGGGTTGGCCTGGCCTTTTGTCTTCTGCATTACCTGGCCCATCAGGAAGCCGCGGGCCTTGCCGGACTTCTTACCTCCGCTCAATACGTCCTCTACCGCCTTGGAGTTCTCAGAAAGTACCGCGTCAACAATACCTTCAAGCTCGCCGGCATCGCTTTTCTGGATCAGGTTGAGCTGTTCGGCCAGTTTTTCCGGGTCTCCGCCGTCAGCCGCCATCTTCTCCAGAATGCTGCTCGCGGCGGTTGCGTTTACTGTGCCCTCATCGGTCATCACGCATAATTTCGCCATCGCCGCGGCAGATACGCCAAGTTCAACGAAACTTTTGCCGGCGTCTTTGGCCAGCTTGAAACCCGTCTGGGTCAGGATATTGCAAAGCCGCTTTGGGTCGGCCCCGCCCCTGACCGCGTCTTCGAAGTAATCCGCCATATCTCGCTCCGCAGTCAGGACTCCTGCGTCATATTCGCTCAAGCCGTATTCACTTACGAAACGCATCTCACGCGCCAGGGGCAGCTCGCACATACGGGATTTGATGTCCTCAAACCATTCATCGTCCAGCTCTACCGGCACAAGGTCCGGATCGGGGAAGTAACGGTAATCGTTGGCGGCTTCTTTGCTGCGCTGGTGGAGAGTAACCTCGCGGTCGGCATCCCAGCCGCGGGTGGTCTTCTGGCCGGTTTCCATTGTTACCCCGTTTTCAACAAATTCCCCGAGCTGGCGTTTTATCTCATATTCTACACTTAACTCAAGTGCTTTAAAGCTGTTAAGATTTTTAATCTCAGCAATGGGGGTCTTGTATTTCTCGCCGCCGCGGCTGATGTGCAGGTTCACGTTGGGCTCGAACCGCATGTGCCCCTTCTGCATGTCGGCCTGCGATACACCCAGATAGCGGATAATCCGCTGCAGCTGCACTGCAAGCTCACGCACCTCAAAACCGTTGCTAAGGTCAGGCTCGGTAACGATTTCCAACAGCGGCGTGCCGGCACGGTTCAGGTCAACCTGAGAGAAGCTGCCAGAGTGGGTGTTTTTGCCGGCGTCTTCTTCGAGATGCGCACGGGTGATGCGGATTTTTTTCACATCGCCCTCTTTTGTTGGAATCTCGATATATCCATGCTCGCTCATCGGCAAATCGTACTGGCTGATCTGGTAATTTTTCGGTAAGTCCGGATAATAGTAGCTTTTACGGTCCCATTTGGTGTAGCGGGGAATGTTGCAGTTCAGCGCCAGCCCCGCCAGCACGGCATACTCGTACGCCTTTTTGTTCATCACCGGCAACACGCCCGGCATACCAAGACACACCGGACACACACAGGTATTCGGCTCGCCGCCGTACTCAAGAGGACAACTGCAGAACATCTTGGTTTTTGTGTTCAAATGAACATGTATCTCAAGACCGATAATAGCTTTATATTTTAAGTCGCTCATAATATTATATTCTTTGTTCCAAAATAATCACATCAGGCGTATCCGCCTGCCGCCGCGTCGAAACAGGGTATTATAAACAATAATCCCCCCTTGTCCACACCTTAACAATACACAGGTTTGCTCATCGGCAGCAATACTGTAGAGAAAATTCACGAATTTTCTCAAAAACGTTAAACACAGCGCGACACCGCTTTGTCATTCCGGCGAAACCGGTGAATTAAATATGGAATATCTAATTTTTTCATAATTTCTTTGAACAATATACCCCCTGGGGGTATAGTAAGTGTATAGACATATTTAAAAAAGGTAATAACCATGGCAAAAAATCCGGATCACACAGACAACATGGCCGCACTCAGGCGAATCGAGGGCCAGGTACGCGGCGTTCAGAAAATGATAACTGAACGTAAATACTGTATTGATATACTTATGCAGATATCCGCGATAAAAGGCGCTCTGAGCAGTGTCGAGTCAAAGATTCTCAAAAAGCACTTTCACAACTGTGTAGCTAACACCATGAAGGACGGCGGCGAAGCTGATAAGGAAGAGAAACTCGACGAGATATTCAAGCTCATACAGCGAATAAAAGGAGCCTGAAGATGGTCAAAACCACTGAAAACATATTATTGATCGCCGCGGCAGTTATCCTGGCCGGCGTATCATACGCGGCGGCTGAGGGGGACTTCTACAAGGAAGCCCTGATAACCGGCGGTTATTCGGATAATGACCAGTGGATCGGCAGCAGCGGCCGCGGCATGAGAAACGCAGTGGGATTCGAGTATTTCCGCAAATTCTCTGATGAGTACGGCGACTACATGACCATGGATATCCAGATGCGGTTTGCCTATGAGGACCGTGAAAGCGGCGATGATGCCTTCGGGCTGGAGATTCACAACGCCTGGCTGGATTTCAATACCGGCCTGGGCAGTGCCCTGCGGGTTGGGCATTTTTCGCCGGCGTTCGGGCTTGAACCGCTGATCGACACGCACAGCAGCCTCCTGCAAACGCTGGCAATGAAAAACATCGGCTTCAAGAAGGACTGGGGGCTGGGCTACCGCGGCCTGCTCGGTGATTTTGATTATCAGGTCGCAGCGCAGCTCGGCTCGGGCATGAGCATCATGGCAGAGGACGATAACTATCTGCTCTCGGGAAGGATAAGCACATCGCAAACCAGAGACAAACAGTTAGGCCTCTCAGTTCTCTACGGCAGGACACTTCAGGCATCAGAAATGTGGACGATACCAAAACCCCGGCTTATGTCAAATGAGAGCGTCCTGAAAAAACGAGTCGGCATTGACTATCAGTCGCCGCTGTGGCTGTTCGATTTCAAAACAGAGGCCGCTTTTGGTGAAGACGACGGAGAAACCGTCGGCGGCGCGATGGCTCAGATTGAATACACGCTCCCCCAGCAGCAAAGGACAAAACTCAAGATGCAGACAATATACTGGTCCGACAGCCTCGAGGATAAAAACCTGCGGGACCTTACCCTGCTGCCGGTTATCGAACACCAATTATCAGATACCACGACTCTGCGGGCAGGGTATTACCATGACCTGCACTCAAGAAAAGACGAAGACAAAATGGTTGTTGTTCAGCTTTATTACTACGGAAAGTGAGGTAAGAAATGAAAAAAGCAATCACAATTTTTATTATAAATTTAATCGTCTGCGGCGGTTTGTTCGCGGCTGTGGGCTGTACGCTCAATGACCCGGACAGAGACATCAGGCGGCTTTTTCCCAAGGCGACAAACTATAAAACCGAGTTTATAACTATAAAGGAACGCGGCGGAGAAGAGCTGCTCAAAGAAACCCAGAAAAAACTCGGCGATAAATTTGAACCCGTTTACGAGTCTATAGACGTGCCGTATGCCTATTACACGGTTTTGCACAAAAAAGACATTATTGGATACGTTCACGGTGTAAACCAGAAAGGCCGATTCGGCGGGATGCAGCTGATCCTCGCAACGAATTCCGCAGGGGTGATACTGGATTTCTACTATCAGAAGATAACCTCGCCGGAGTCTAAAAAATTCCGCGGCAAGGATTTTACCGGGCTTTTAAAAAATTTGAGCTTAAAGGAATTCTACACCACAGACATCAAAGAAAAGATTAAAGATCCAAGCGAAAAAAACTCGCAGGATTATCATGCAACAATACGCGGAATAAAGAAAAACCTGATCCTGCTTGACGAATTCAAGCTGGAAAACAAATATGACAAATATTTTTATAAAGACGAAAACAAACAAAACAAGGAGAACGACCATGAAAAAGACAATGATTAACATAACAGCATCAGCAGTAATTCTGGCAGCCGCACTCTTCATCGCCGGCTGCGGCGAAAAAGAGACCGAGCAATACGGCAGCGCGATAACATCTCAAGAGACCGTTTCTGTTAAGGAGATTTTGAGCGAGCCGGAGTCCTTCACCGATAAACCGGTAGTCATAGAGGGCGAGATAGCGGCGGTATGCCCGAGCGGCTGCTGGTTTGACCTAAACAGCGACGGTCTGGAAATACATGTCGATATAAAACCCAGCGGCTTTGAAATCCCCCAAAAGCAGGGATCACAGGCGGCCGTTGAAGGAACGGTAGAACTCACCGGCGGACAAGTAAACTTCATAGGAACGGGAGTGCGAATAAAATGAACGTGTTAAATTTATCAGCAAAGAACCTCAAGCGTAAAAAAATCCGTACCTCGCTGACAATCGGCGGCGTCGCGATCGCTGTGGCGGTTCTGGTGAGCCTGGCCGGTTTTGACCGGGGTTACCAGAAGTCGCTGACCGGCAATATTGACAAGATGGGTTATCAGCTTCTGGTAACCGCCAAGGGCTGCCCGTATGAAGCCGCGACACTTATGCTCAAAGGCGGCGGCGGGCTGCGATACATGGAAGACGATATATATAACAAAATTAAAAACGACCCGAGAATCGACAAGATTACTCCCCAGCTGGTCTCAACGGCTTTTGACCCGGACAGACAGGAAGGCCAGGGCGGATTCGTGATGTATATGGGAATCACGGATTCGTATCTCGAACTCAAACCATGGTCGAAGTTTCAAAACGGCGGCTGGTTCTCCAGTGATACCGCCGAAGAGGTCATCATGGGCTACGAGGCCGCCGAGGTCGAACAGCGCCATGTCGGTGATGAGATTTATATTCCGAAGATAGACAAGATCCTCAAGGTTGTCGGCATATTCGAGCGAACCGGCACACAGGACGACGGCATAATATTCATGCCTCTGAAAACCACACAGAATATTTTTTCACTCGATGGCAAACTCACCGGTGTCGGGCTCAAGCTCAAGGATATCCAGCAAATAGCCGAATTTGAAGAAGATCTCTACAACGAACCGGGGATCCAGGTAATCAGCATGGCACAGGTACGCGGAACGATACTAAACCTGATATCCTCGGCAAAGGTGATGGCAAACTCAATCGGGATTATCGCCGTCTTCATAGCGGTCATAGGTGTGGTCAACACGATACTTATGTCAGTATTCGAGCGAACCCGCGAGATCGGAGTCATGAAAGCCATCGGTGCTTCTAAGGCGGCAGTATTCCGGCTGATATGGACAGAAACAATACTTGTCTGCTCTGTCGGCGGCCTTCTGGGCTGTGTACTCGCCATCGTCGGCAGCGGCATAGTAGAGCATATCATAAAGGCCGTTCTGCCATACGCGCCGGAGGGCGAAATCGTACTTATAGGGCCCTCGCTGCTCCTGGCAGCAATAGCGGGAACGATCATAACCGGCTTTGTCGCCGGCATATACCCTGCATGGCGGGCGTCTTCGATGCGGCCTGTAGAAGCCATAAGAACAGGAGAATAAAATGACAGACACAATTGTAAAAGCAGAAAAACTCTCCAAAACATATAAACTCTTCGCAGAAGAAATCAGAGCGGTTGACAACGTGGATATCGAGATAAAAAAAGGTGAATTTGTCTCCCTTATGGGCCCCTCCGGCTCGGGTAAGACGACGATGCTGGATATGATAGGCTGCCTGGACAGTGTGAGCTCCGGCAGGCTCGAGATACTCGGCCGCGACGTATCAAATCTGCCGGAAAAAAAACTTGTCGAGATACGCAGAGGAAAGATTGGATTTATTTTCCAGGACTTCTCGCTGATCCCGAGTCTTACGGCACTTGAGAATATACAGCTTACTCTCTACTTTGCCGGCATAAACCGCGATACGTCCGAGACGGTAAAGCTCCTTGAGCGTGTCGGGCTTGGAAAGCGTATTAACCATCTACCAAAGCAGATGTCCGGCGGAGAAAATCAGCGTGTCGCCATAGCCCGTTCACTCGCCGCCAATCCCGAATTTCTGCTGGCAGACGAGCCGACCGGGCATCTTGACTCGGAGACGTCACAGGAGATTGTAAATGTTTTCAAACAGCTCAACGTCGAAGACGGTTTGACAATAATCCTGGCAACGCACGATAGCAGCCTCGGTCTCCAGACGCCGCGGACTATCTACCTGCGGGACGGCAAAATCGACAAAAAAGAAAAGGCTTCAGCGTGAATTGACAATATGAGCAGAGCATCCATCCCCTGAAGCCTTTACTGCTTAGCCCTTAGTTCCCGCGACAACACTGTAGAGACGCATTGCATGCGTCTCAAAACGTCGATACCCATATTATCGCCGGAACATGACATGACACGAAAGAGACGCAAGCATTGCGTCTCTACACCCGGCGCAGATACATGAGTCTGTCAAAGAGCTTTATTTTATATCATTCGTATTATACAAGATTTACCGCAATCCGCAAGATGTATTTCTCAGATAATAAATTCAAACCGAGGCTGACGGGCAAACATAAACAAAAAAATTAAAAGGGCCTATGTCGCAACATTATTAAAAAGAGACTTCACCCCGTTCCGTTTGCCCTCTTATCATAAATGAATCAGGTTTCAACACATTTAAACAGGAACCATAAAGTATTCATTTGTAATAGCTTACAAAAACAAAGAGTCTCAACCCTTTTAATTCAACCCTCGTAATTGAACATCCACTTGGAATCTTTCCTCCGCTTTGTTCTTTATGGTTTTTAATTTTTACCATGAAGGCATTGAAGCTAATGAAGTTAATAATATTTATTTCTTCATGCTCTTCACTTGCTTCATGGTTTATTATTATATATCCGCAGATTATTTAATATATTGGACAGGATTAAACCCTGGTTTATTCAAATCTTGTTAATCGTGTAAATCATGTCCACTTAATTCCTGATTAAATAAACTACCCCGTCAGGCTGCGCCTGGCACCCCTTCACAATCGAAGTGGAATTGTTTGCCGCGAAAAATATGAGTATGTCAGAGAGCTTTATTTTCTATCATTACTATTATAGCAGATTTACAGAAATCCGCAAGATGTATTTCTCGGGTAACAGGTTAAAACCGCGGCTGAGGTATAAACATAAACTTATTAAGTAAAGGCTTCAGCGTGAATCGCGTCTGTACTGGATGGGGGTTTTCATTGTGTAGCGTTTAAAGACCGTAGCGAAATACTGACTCGATGAAAAGCCCAGCGAGTAGGCGATATCCGTAACGGATTTTGATGTCCGGCTGAGAAGCTGTGATGCGTTGTCGATCTTTTTGCGGAGCTGGTATTCCGCCGGCGGTATGCCGACACGGCGTTTGAATTTCGCCTTGAAGCGTGAGGCTGAGAGTCCCGCCGCCGCGGCAAGCTCATCAACACTGAAATATCTGTCGGGGTTTGCCTCGAGCAAATCAAGCACCCTTTGCAGCTCTGCCGTTACAGTAACAGAATCCTCCCGCCGGCTGCACTCCACCACCCTGAGCAGAAGCTCGGTAAGCCGGCTCGACATTGAGAGCCTCTGCAAATCAGCCCCGGGTGAGAAGGCGATCTTAAACAGCTCTTCAAACAAAACCTCTATCTTCTTATCGCCGTTGAACATGCAGCTGCCAATGCCGCCAAGGGCATCAGCCAGGAGAAGAGACTCCCTGTTTGTTAGCGAGAGTATGCTTTGCGGCGTTGGCGGGAGATACACGTGCAGCCAGTAAAAAAGGCTCCGCTGCATGATGTAGCTGCCGCTGCCGTGGGGGACATCGGGCTGGGTCAGGAAAATCTGGTTCCCGCTGACGTGATACTCCCTGCCGCCGACGGTAAACACCTGCCTGCCGCGTATCATATACACCAGCTCAAGACAGCCCCTATGCACGTGCTGTTCGAGCTCATTCGTGGCTGAGCTCTGGATATTAACCCCCAGAAGAGGCACTTCAGGAAGGCCGTAATCCGCAAGATTAAGCAGAACCCGCCGCCGCGTTCCTATTATATCATAAATACTCATTATGTTTAAAATTGTACTGCAAAACGAAATTAAACGCAAAACATTTTCAAATGCTGTATAATGTTTTAGTAGTATTTTTTTGGCGGCAGAAGATAGTCTGGCTAATGCAGTATTGTAGAGAAAATTCACGAATTTTCTCAAAACTCCCAGCATACCTGGGACTGCAAACAAGACCAGAAAACGTTTATGCCGCGGCAGATAAAACTAAATTTCTGGAGTTAGTTATGGCACAAACGCCCCGTGAAATAGTAAAAAACGCACTTACATTTAACTACCCTGAGCGTCTGCCCAGGCATCTGTGGTATCTGCCCTGGGCAGAAAAGCACCATCCTCAGGCACTGGCAGAGGTTAAGGAGAAATACCCCGATGACTTTGTGTATCCCCCAAACATATATAATGACTCGCCCGTGTCCAAGGGAGACCCCTTCAAGGTAGGGACATATATCGACGAATGGGGCTGCAAATTCGAGAACATCCATGAGGGCATCATAGGCGAGGTCAAGGAGCCGGTCGTTACAGACATCAACGATCTCTCCACGATGCACGTTCCATGGGACATAATGCCCGATGATTTGCACAAGGCCAGAGACGAGGTAAACAGATTCTGCGCCGAGACGGACAAGTTCGTATTCGCCGCGGCGTGTCCCCGGCCATGGGAGCGTATGCAGTTCCTTCGCGGCACGGTTGATGCTATGATGGATATAATGAGCTCGCCGGAGCAGTCAAAGAAGCTGCTGGAGAAGATGCACGATTTTGACATGAAACTGCTGGAGTTCTGGGCGGGAACGGACGTTGACGCGCTGACATTCATGGACGACTGGGGCTCGCAGAATTCTCTGCTGATTCCGCCTCCGCTGTGGGCCGAGATGTTCAAGCCGCTCTACAAGGATTACTGCGACCTGGCAAAGGCAAACAACAAGTTTATCTTTATGCACAGTGACGGACATATAACCGCGATATATCCACACCTGATCGAGATCGGCGTTAGTGCGGTCAACTCACAGCTGTTCTGCATGGATATGGATGAGCTGGCGAAGATCGCAAAGGGCAAGATTACATTCTGGGGCGAGATTGACCGCCAGCATGTATTGCCGGATACAAACGAGGCAAACGTCCGCGCCGCGGTACGCAAGGTAGCAGACACACTTTATGACCCGGCGGGCGGAATAATCGCCCAGTTTGAGCTTAGCCCCGGTTCATACGGCCCTAACGCCTGCATTATCTACGATGAGTGGGACAAAATCCACGCCCAGCGCCGCGGCAGATAGCACATAAGGCCGACACCCTGGCAACCCGTTCATTGCAGTTCGCGCCATATTTCCAGGCATGAAGGGCTTGCTAACTTAGCCCGCGGCAACCGGTGTCCACATATAAACATAGGGCGATGCCCCATGCTAAGATATTTCGCACCTTTGGTGCTGATGCAAAATATTCTGTGCTGCTGTCAACAAATATCTTACCGTCTCACTGCTGTTTTGAGGTATTAACACCACCGGTCAACATAAACTTTAGAGCTACGTTCACATCCATTTCAAGAGGCTCCAGTCTTGAGCGGGAAACCACTATGGTTATTCCGCCCATCTGATAACTCCACGGAAGCAGAACGGCAACCTTGTCATCCATGCCCAGCTCGCATGGCAGGCCCTCGAAATCCTCACGGGTGACAAGGCCTATCATTTTTACTTCCTTGTGGAAATTCACCAGGACAACTCTATTGAAATCCTTTTTCTTGGATGAATCAAGGAAATCCATCAGGCTGCTTATCGCCCCATAGATCGATTTTATAAGAGGCAGCCGCTGCAGAAGCCTCTCACCCCAGCGAAAGAGCCGCCTGAACAGCCAGAGCCGAAGCAGTGCGCCGGCGGCAAACACTACCCCAACACCCGCAGCGACGCCCATGCCGGGAATGTAGTACTCAGAGGGCAATACCAGTTTTATCATGCTGCCCAGAACAGATTCAGCCGTCGAGGCCAGCCAGTAAAGGATGTAGGCCGTGACTATTATCGGCAAAACAGCCATCAGCCCCTGAAAAAATAGTTTGCTGATTTTTCTTATCATTTCAATTCCTTTTGAATAACTAAGTCCCGAACAACCTTTGGTGATTCTTTATCTTACCTTAGAAAATGCCTGTCGAAATTTAGTTTAAGCTGATCTTTGCGTATTTTAGTTTGCCGACTTTCAGTATCATGCCCTCGGCGGGGGTAATCATCTCTGCGGGGTTGGTTTTCTTTTCGCCGTCGATTGTTACGCCGCCCTGTTTTGCCAGGCGTTTTGCCTCTCCGCCGGAGGCCGCGAATCCGCATTCGGTTATCAGTTTGCTCAGCATGATATCCTCGGCGGGGATTTTGACCTCGTCCATATCGCTTGGAAGCTGTTTCTGTGAGAACACCTTGTCGAACTCATCCGCGGCGGCGTCAGCGGCGTCGGCGCCGTGGTAGGTCTTGATGATCTCCTTTGCCAGGGCGATTTTCGAGTCGCGGGGGTGAGATTTTGCCGGATTGACGAGCTCTTTTATCTTATCCTCGGGCACATCGGTCAGCAGCGTGAAGTAATTCTCCATCATCTCATCGGATATGCTCATCACCTTGCCGAACATATCGCCGGGCGAATCGGTAACGCCGATGTAGTTGCCCTTGCTCTTGCTCATCTTCTCCACGCCGTCAAGCCCGACGAGTATCGGCATGGTCATGACAATCTGGGGTTTCTGGCCGTGCTGTTTCTGCAGGTCGCGGCCGACGAGGTTGTTGAACGTCTGGTCTGTGCCGCCCAGCTCGACATCGGCCTCTATGCAGACCGAATCGTAGCCCTGCATCAGCGGGTAGAGAAACTCGTGTATGCTGATCGGATCGCCCTTTTTGTACCGCAGGTCAAACGTATCCCGCTCGAGCATCCGCGCGACGGTCATGGAGCTGCACAGCTTGATAACCGCCACCAGGTCAAGATTTTTGAGCCACTCACTGTTTGGCCGCACCTCAAGTTTGTCCTCACTGGTGTCGAGAATCCTGCCGGCCTGCTCGAAGTACGTCTGGGCGTTGGCCTCGATATCCTCGCCCGAGAGCACAGGCCGCGTTGAGTTCTGGCCGGTAGGATCGCCGATACGGGCGGTATAATCGCCGATAATCAGGATCGCCTTGTGCCCCATATCCTGAAACTGGCGGAGCTTACGCAGAACCACGGTATGGCCCAGGTGAATATCCGGCGCGGTCGGGTCCATGCCCAGCTTAACGCGGAGCTGTATGCCGCGTTTGGCGGCTTCTTCGAGCCTCTCGCCAAGTTCATCTTCGCTGTAAACCTCTACAGTGCCGCGTTTAAGCAGCTTCAAACTCTCTGCTGTGTCCATTGTTAAACCTTCAATAATAAATGAGACGATCCAAAAACAGTAAAATAATAAATCTAAAATATCAGATTTGAAATTTCAGATTCGCTATTATAAACCCGCCGCCGGGATATGCAAGCAGGGATTGAGATGAAAAAAGCGGGAATACGGTTAAACTCGTCTATCCCTGTTATTTATCCTTTTTTGAATGGTGCCGGGTTGTATTCTCATATCCAGAACTGCTACAACAATTGCAATCTCATCTGCAATATCGTAATATACAGCAAAAGGGAAATGCTTAGAAAGCGTCCTGTAGAATCCAAAATGCCTCTCATGAACCCCTGCAGTAATTACTAAAGAATCAATATCTGACAATATACTGTCAACAAAATATGCCCCTAAATCACATCCTTGATTTTCATAAAAGACCTTTGCCGCCTCAATATCCGTAACCGCCTCCGCAAGAACTATGATTTGTTTAATTCTGATCAACGCAGACGTTCTTTTAGCTTTTCAAGAGTAATGAAGTGAGCCTGATTTGAAACTATCTTCTCTCTCCTTTTATCTAAAACGCCCTTATGCCAACTGGGTGATTGCACCGGCGTCGAATCATGAGAAATCGCATCCCATAATAGTTCCATTGCTTCAAGTTTCTCGGCTTTAGTCATATTTTGTATTTCAGTAATGCCCATATATATATTGTAGTCAAATTTATGCCGTATTCAAGTATTTCTTTGAAAAACGCGGCTCTTTGAAATATCATTAGTTCATGAGTTTTAAACCGTTAAAATTTGGTATAAAGGCATTTTTGCCTACAACGCGGCCGGAGCTGAAAAAGCACGGGCGGCGGAATCCCGACATTATCCTCGTGACGGCGGATGCATATGTTGACCACCCATCATTCGGTGCGGCTCTTATCGGGCGGTACCTGGAGAGCCTGGGTTTCAGCGTGGCGATACTTGACCAGCCCGACTGGCGTAGTGCCGACGATTTCCGCTCGCTGGGCCGGCCGCGGCTGTTCTGGGGGATTACCTCGGGTGCGGTTGACTCGCGGCTGAATAACTACGCCTCGATGGGGCACCGCCGCAAAAAGGATGTCTATTCGCCCGGCGGCAAAACCGGAATCCGGCCGGACAAACCCCTGCTAAGCTATGCCGCCCGCGCCCGGGAGGCATTTGCGGACGTGCCGATTATACTCGGTGGACTCGAGGCATCGCTTCGCAGGCTGGTGCATTATGACTATATCGAAGACCGCATGAAACGCTCATCGCTTACCGACGCCAAGGCGGATATGCTGGTCTTCGGCATGGGTGAGCTGGCAATCGCCCAGATCGCCCGCCGTCTTGACAGCGGCGAATCCATATCTGATATGACCGACATCGCCGGCACCGCTTTCCCGCTGCTTAAATCGAACGATCCCGGTAGAGACGCAATGCTTGCGTCTCTCTGCGCCACAACAGATTCCCCGCCAATTCAAAAAAACGCAATGCCTGCGTCTCAGAAGGAAGGAAAGGAAACTTTGCCAGTCCTGCTGCCCTCTCTGCAAGAGCAGACCGAAAACAGCGAGCTGGTGATGACAGCGCAGCTTGAGTACCAGAAACACGCCCTGCCCGGCGGAAAACCCGTTGTGCAGGAACAGAATCCCGGCTGGATACAGGTCAACCCGCCGATGCGGCCGCTCACCACCGCGGAAATGGACGCCTTGTACGAGCTGCCGTTCACACGCCGCTGGCACCCAAAATATGATGCACTCGGCGGCATACCGGCATTGGAGCCGGTGAAGTTCTCGATACTCTCGCACCGCGGCTGTTTCGGCGGCTGTTCGTTCTGCTCGATTTTCTTTCACCAGGGCAAAGAAATATCATCACGCTCGCAGGAATCAATACTCGCCGAAGCGGAGTCATTCACGGTGCACCCGGATTTCAAGGGCACCATCCAGGATGTCGGCGGCCCCAGCGCCAACATGTACCGCATGGGCTGCACACGCAAGAGCATCTGCCGGCGGCCAAGCTGTATATTCCCCAATATCTGCCCCGACCTGAACACCGACCATAAGCCGCTGATATCGCTGCTGCAAAAACTGGCGGACTGGAAACGCCGGCAGAAGAAGAAGTCGCATGTATTCGTATCTTCCGGCATTCGCAGCGACCTGGCGAACCTCTGCCCGGAATATATAGACCTCGTGGCAAAGGAGTTTGTCAGCGGACATCTAAAGGTAGCGCCGGAACATACAAGCCGCCGCGTGCTCAACCTCATGGGCAAGCCCGGCTTCGGCACGCATAGGAAATTTGAACAGGCCTTCGCCAAAAGCTCTGCCGCCGCCGGCAAGAAACAGTACCTCGTGCCGTATTTTATCAGCTCACACCCGGGCTGCGGAGAAGATGAAGCTCTCGAGCTGGCGGAATATCTGATAAAAAACAACCTTCGCCTCCGTCAGGTGCAGGATTTCACGCCCGGCCCGCTGGCAATGTCAACCGCTATGTTCGTCTCGGGCCTTTCGCCAGAGATGAAGCGTATATTCGTGGCTCGCGGCAGAAAAGACAAAAAACTCCAGGCATCGCTTATCCAGTATTTCATGCCGGAGAACGCCGGCGAGGTAGCCGCGTTCCTAAAACGCAAACGCCGCCACGACCTGCTAAAAAAAATCCCCCGCCCCAGACGCAGGTAATTTAACAGGCAGTTATATCCGCAGATTCCGCCGATTATCGCAGATTATTATCATGTATTTATCACTAATCACTCCGCCCATAGGTTAAAGTGTGACGGTAAAAGGTGCCGCCTCTCCAATTGTACTCAAAGGAGTGGTCTGAAGGAGCGTAAAGATGAACAGCTACGGTCAATTGCCCCTCTGCTATATAATACACATAAACATTTGGTGCATAGGTGGGTACCTTTTGCGGGTCTCTTGGAAGCTTGATCTCACGCCCAAGTACACGGCTCAGTTCTTTTTCAAGGACATGAGAGTTTGCAAACTTAGCATTCCTCGCCAACACTTTATCGTTGGCAAATACATTCTCCATCTCAGGACTGTGGCCTATCAAGACCATAAAGGGTCTTTCAATGGACTCTGACTCAAAGGGAAGTGAATCGGTTTTAACTGCATACTCAAGAACAATATTCGTAATCTGCTCAGCGTGTTTCATGCGTATCGGATCCATAGCCTCCTGATACTTCCTGTCCATGTGCCGGTATATCACAATACATGTAACAACAGCCACAATCACAAACAGTGCAATACCACAAATCACCCACAAATACGTTAAACTTTTATTCTGCATAGATTAAATTTAAATCTTGTCAATTGAAAGTCAAGGGTCAAATCTACAAGAATCAGTGTGCCGGCGACAGCTCGTTCCAGTTGGTTGTGCAGCGGGGACTTCTGCGGCGGAATAATACGCTCTATCACTTAAAATTCATCTCCACCCCTATACTATAAAATAGAAGAAGCCCTCCTGGTTTTAACCAGAAGGGCTTCATAATGCCGGCGATAACCTACTTTCGCCCAAGGGACTATCATCGGCCGGTTGGGCTTAGCTTCTGAGTTCGGAATGGGATCAGGCGTTTCCCCAACAGTATGGTCACCGGCAAGTTCATTTACTAAACGGTTTGGTTAAACTAATAACTAATAGTGAATAACTAATAGTTATTAGTTGTTCACTTAAACCGTATTGTATATAAAGTTACTACAGTTGACACGTAAAGAATCTATCAATACGCTGTAATCAAATTCAATAAGAATATTTGTTAAACTAATAAATATAAGTGAATAACTATTAACTAATAGTTGTCGAATTCGCTTCGCTGGTACTTGTAAAAAGTATCAGCCCAAGGCTGAATCCTTCACTATTAGTTTTTCACTATTCACTATTAGTTTATAATCAATAATTGATTGATGCGGTCAAGTTATTGGACGTTAGTACCGGTTAGCTTAATACATTTCTGCACTTACACATCCGGCCTATCAACCTGGTAGTCTTCCAGGGTCCTTCAGATATTAATCATGGAATCCTCATCTCGGAGTGGGCTTCCCGCTTAGATGCTTTCAGCGGTTATCCTTTCCCGACTTAGCTACCCAGCATGCACTTAGCAGCACAACTGGTACACCAGAGGTCAGTGCTTCCCAATCCTCTCGTACTAGGGAAACATCTCCACAAGATTCCAACGCCCACGGCAGATAGGGACCGACCTGGCTCACGCCGGTCTGAACCCAGCTCGCGTACCACTTTAATCGGCGAACAGCCGAACCCTTGGGACCGCCTACAGCCCCAGGATGTGATGAGCCGACATCGAGGTGCCAAACCGCCCCGCCGCTATGAACGCTCGGGGGCGATAAGCCTGTTATCCCCGGAGTACCTTTTATCTGATGAGCGATGGCCCTTCCACACGGGACCACCGGATCACTAAGACCTGCTTTCGCATCTGCTCGAGTTATAGCTCTCGCAGTTAAGCACACTTCTACCTTTATGCTCTACGCATGATTGCCAACCATGCTGAGTGTACCTTTGTACTCCTCCGTTACTCTTTGGGAGGAGACCGCCCCAGTCAAACTGCCCATCAAGCACGGTCCTCTGTCCTGATTCAAGGCTCAGAGTTAGATAACTAATACACCAAGGGTGGTATTTCAACGATGGCTCCACGATTCCCAGAAGAACCGCTTCAAAGCCTCCCACCTATCCTACGCATGATATACCAGGTACCAATACCTGACTGCAGTAAAGGTTCACGGGGTCTTTCCGTCTTGCCGCGGGTATGTGGTATCTTCACCACATCTACAATTTCACCGAGTCCGTTGTTGAGACAGTGCACCAGTCGTTACGCCGTTCATGCAGGTCGGAACTTACCCGACAAGGAACTTCGCTACCTTAGGACCGTCATAGTTACGGCCGCCGTTTACCGGGGCTTCAGTCGTCAGCTTCTCCGTCACTTGATTTACACATTAAACTTTTCTGTATTCTATTCATCAAATGTCTGCGGGCATTGCCGCTCTTCAAACGTTTCTCACGTTTTCTCGCATCTGATTCGCTCATATATGCTTCATAATAAACTAAATGCCAGTTACCATTTCTGGTGGTTTTACAACCACTGCCAGACTTATGACTTGAGACTCTTGTTTTCAAGTCACTGCTGTAACCGATGTAGCATTTCTCTGTGTTTTCTTCATAAAGTACATATACATAATACATTGTGTATCTCCGTATAAATCAAGTGACGGATAACCGCCTTCCTTAACCTTCCGGCACCGAGCAGGCGTCATTCTCTATACATCCACTGTACGTGTTAGCAGAGAACTGTGTTTTTGGTAAACAGTCGCCAGTGCCACTTTTCTGTCCCCTCTCCTTGCGGAGGAGGGCCCCCTTATCGCGAACTTACGGGGTCAATTTGCCGAGTTCCTTAACAACGGTTCTCTCGAGCGCCTTAGGATATTCTCCTCACCTACCTGTGTCAGTTTTAGTACGGTTATGCAGATTTCAATCTACAGCAGCTGTTTCTCGGCACCTTTGCCGGCAACTTCGGCATCATATACGGCCTCGATCTTGCGAAACCCGCTCGACTAATCACGGGATTGCCTTAAAAAATGCGTCACTGCTTTCGTCCATCTACATAGTGCAGGAATATTAACCTGCTGCCCATCGTCTACGCCTTTCAGCCTCGACTAAGGGGCCGACTAACCCTGGGCGGATCTACCTTCCCCAGGAAACCTTAGGTTTTCGGCGAACAGGATTCTCACCTGTTTTATCGTTACTCATGCCGGCATAATCACTAATAACCGCTCCACGGCTCCTTGCGGTACCGCTTCGACGCTGATTATTACGCTCTCCTACCACTTGATATAAATATCAAATCCGCAGCTTCGGTTCATTGCTTGATTCCCGTTCATTATCGGCACCAAATTGCTCGATCAGTAAGCTATTACGCACTTTTTAAATGGTGGCTGCTTCTAAGCCAACATCCTGATTGTCTGGGCAATCTGACTTCCTTAGTAACTTAGCAATGATTCGGGACCTTAGCTGGCGATCTGGGTTGTTCCCCTCTTGACCACACACGTTATTGCACATAGTCTGACTCCCAGAATAAGCCTTACAGTATTCGGAGTTTGGTAGGGGTGGGTAGGCTGGTGGCCCCCCAGTCCCAATCAGTAGCTCTACCCCTGTAAGGTATAAACTGAGGCTAGTCCTAGAACTATTTCGGAGAGAACGAGATATCTCCAGGTTTGATTAGACTTTTACTCCTCCCCACAGCTCATCCCCTAACTTTTCAACGTTAGTGGGTTCGGTCGTCCAGGGATTTTTACATCCCCTTCCACCTGGCCATGGGTAGATCACCTGGTTTCGCGTCTAACACCTGCTACTAATACGCCCTATTAAGACTCGGTTTCCCTGCGGCTGCGCACCGGAAGTGCTTAACCTTGCAACAGACGTTAACTCGCCGGCTCATTATGCGAAAGGCACGCCGTCACCCATATTAAATAGGGCTCCGACTGCTTGTAGGTACATGGTTTCAGGTACTTTTAACTCCCCTAAAAGGGGTGCTTTTCATCGTTCGCTTACGCTACTTTGCACTATCGGTTATCGAGGAGTACTTAGCCTTGGAGGGTGGGCCCCCCAGCTTCACACGAGGTTCCACGAGTCTCGTGCTACTCTGGTACACCAAAAGAGAAAGCTATATTGTAAAGTACGGGACTTTCACCATCTATGGTCGAACTTTCCAGATCGTTCCTATAATATGCTTCTTTGTAACTCTAGTATTGGTGCCCGCAACCCCGGCATGCAAGCACGCCGGTTTGGGCTTGTCCGCTTTCGCTCGCCGCTACTGACGGAGTCTCGGTTGATTTTCTTTCCTGCAGGTACTAAGATGTTTCAATTCTCTGCGTTAGCTTCAACGGCCTATGAATTCAGCCGTTGACGAAAGGCACAGCTTGCGCCGGCCTGACAGGTTACCCCATTCGGAAATCCCGGGATTAACAGATGTTTGGCTCTTGCCCCGGGCTTATCGCAGCCTTCCACGTCCTTCGTCGCCTCTCGATACCTAGACATCCCCCATGTACCCTTAGTAACTTGACCACATCAATCAATTACTGTTCTAAACTAATAACTTATAGTTAATAACTTATAGTTGTTGAATTCGCTTCGCTCATACTTGAAAAAATATAAGCTGAAAACTATCTCAAACTATTAGTTAATAGTTATTAGTTCTTCACTCATTTATCGGATGTGTTCCGCTCTACTAAAGATAACATTCTAATGAATGCCAGTCTTATAATGAGTTGAACTTAGATAAAGGATCTAAAATGTCAGAATTAAATATTCTTAATTCTAAATTCCCTATTCTAAATTCTAAAAATAAATATCCTTATTGCTCTGATTTTCGATTCGGTTAAATCGTTATCGCGCTAATTGTTAGAATTCTTTACTTTTGTGTCAACTGTATTAAATTTTAAAAGATCTTTATCTGATATCTCATATCTGAAATACCAGATCCACAGGTTTTATCTGCGGCAATGGAGCTGGACGGAGTCGAACCGACGACCTCCTGGATGCAAACCAGGCGCTCTCCCAACTGAGCTACAGCCCCGAGACCAAACAGATCTCAAATCTCAAATTTGAAATCTCAAATGCAGAAATCTTTTTAAGATTTCTGCCAGTGGGCCCGGGAGGACTCGAACCTCCGACCTCTCGCTTATCAGGCGAACGCTCTAGCCGGCTGAGCTACGAGCCCAATCTTCTAAAGCCCTCTAAACCCGATTAAAGGAAAAGCAGGCTCTCAAGTCCTGTCGCTTATTCGCTTATCAAAGAACCGCCTCTAAAGGCGTATAACCCACCCGAGCTAACTCAAGTGAGACGAGAAAATATAACCGTTTTTTAATATACGTCAAGGGCCGTATTGAGAAATTTTGAAAAAAAAGTAATTTAACCGTTTTTTTATGCATTCCAAAGGAGAGCAGAGGTTCACCGGCCATGGGAATTGATGACGTATTCTTATGCCACTAATAGCTTTACAGAACATTTTGCTGAGATAGAGTTTTCACGGCCGATAAAATAATCTTTTGCAGAATCAGAAAATCATGCTCTGGGATGGAATTCTTTATGTATCTTTTTCAGCCTGTCACTATCGACATGTGTGTATATCTGTGTCGTGGATATGTCGGCATGGCCAAGCAGCTCCTGAACGCTCCTCAGATCTGCGCCGCCGCTCAAAAGATGTGTAGCGAAACTGTGCCTCAGTGAATGGGTCGTCAGCCTCGGGCCAAGGCCTGCACGGGATGCGTACTTCTTCACCATACGCCACAGAAACGTTCGTTCCAGCGGCCTGCCGCTGTGCGTCAGGAAAAGCTCTTCACAAGGTTTTTCATCATTTAAAAGCTGGGCCCGCTGCTTTTTTATATACTCTGTGATTGCCTTAATTGCGGGCACGCCTACCGGCACAAGCCTCTCCTTGTTTCCCTTGCCGATACATCGCAGATAACCTATCTTAAGATTGACATCATTGACTCTAAGGGAAACCGTTTCACTTGCTCTCATTCCCGTAGCGTAGAGTGTCTCAAGAATTGCCTTGTCCCGCAGATAAAATCTGTCGCTCTGCGGCTCAGGTGCATCCAGCAGTCTCTTTACGGCATCAGTGTTGTAAACCTGGGGCAGCTTCTGCCATAGCTTAGGCGATTCGAGCAGCTCTGTAACGCTCTGACTGCTAATGCCGTTTGCCAGGGCGAACTGCAGAAACATCTTAACCGCCACAAGAGACCTGCGGACGCTGGACTCAATTTTACCCGATAGCGCAAGCTCATGCTGATAGCTGATAATGATACTTGAATTGACTGATGCGATGGATTCTATTCCGCTGCCGCCGCAAAAACCCGCAAAATCACAAAGATCCCTGCCGTAAGCAAGTATGGTATTTACACTCAAACCCGCCTCAAGAGAGAGATAATCGAGATACTCGCAAATCTGATCTCCCATCGGAAAGAGCCTGAGCCGTTGGTACAAATTTTGTATCTGAATAGTCACATTCAAACTCTTAAAACCCAAAAGAAAACGTTTGCCGCTCCCCTTTGAGCCCGGTAAGATGCCTTGTTAAATTTAAGGCGGTACTTATTTCTTGTACCAGCCTGCGATGTCTATATTTAGAACCTCGCCGTTTTCGAGCTCTATCCTTAAATCATCCTTAAAATAAAGCTCTTCTTTATCTTTATCGGGAGCGGTTATTACTATGTTGAACCTAAGCATTCCGGTATCTGTCTCAAGCTCAGCGGCCTCTACCGGCTCACCGTTTG
This sequence comes from Limihaloglobus sulfuriphilus, assembly GCF_001999965.1. Lineage (GTDB taxonomy): Bacteria > Planctomycetota > Phycisphaerae > Sedimentisphaerales > Sedimentisphaeraceae > Limihaloglobus > Limihaloglobus sulfuriphilus. The sequence continues at coordinate 2,118,961 of NZ_CP019646.1, forward strand.
AATCCAGCAGACTGACAGTACCGTTTGCGTCGGTAATAGACTTAATTTTCATTTTCTTCTCAGAGCTGCTCTTAATCCACACAGAACGCTTCTGCAGGGCACCGCCGACGGCATTAAGGAAGACCACTCTCGACGGGCTTACGACGTACTTTGGCGTTGTGCTGTAACTTACCAGCACACTCTTGCACTCCGGATGGCTCAAGTCAAGCGTGATTGCACCATTGAGGTTGTTTGCAAGCCTGTCAGAGTCGGCTTTAAGTTTAAAGGTAAATTCCTTTGCTGTTTTGTTCGGGTCATAGTTAAGCTCTATTGCATTGCCGGTACATCTGTAACTCTTTACAGAAAACTCTTTACCATCGAGGCTCTGCAGTTTTAAGTCGGGTGCCCCGGCGTTTTTCTCTGCGAGTGAGAGCTGCAATTTTTCCGGCATAACTTTGACTTTAAAAACAGTGTTTGCCTTAATTTCCAGTGAATACTTTGGATTTGCCGGATCATTGCTGTAGATATAAAGATGTTTTGTCATTAAGCCGGCACGTGTTGCCGCGGTGAAAGTCACATCTATCTCTCCCGCTTCGCCCGGAGCTATGTTTTTCTTTTTCAGGGCGGGTACCGTACAGCCGCAGGTAGATTGAATATGGTCGATTACAAGCTCTGCATCACCGGTATTCTTAAACTGGTACGCGAACCTATGCTTTGATTTGGGAGCAACGTCGCCAAGATCCACGGTAGAATTAGTCACAACCAGAACCGGAGAACCGGAGACGGATTTTGTTGCCGCGGCTTCCTGGGCCAGAACGGATAAACAGCAGAAAACCGATGATGTTAATAATATGGCAAGTTTAACCTTTGAAAACATTTATATCTCCTGATATTTAGAAAAAAATAATACCTGAATATTTGTTTGTCATAACTATTTATATACAAACAACATGTTTTGTTCAACAAAAATCACATAAAATATTGTCAGCCACAGCCAGAGCTTCACGTGTTAAGCGATATCCGGCATGAGTCTGCTCAATATTTCCATTTTTCATGTGCATATCAATCCGGCCTGAATACAAATCACGGAAATCCATGCCAGTTAGCGACTTATACTCTTCAAGGACAACGCCGCGTCTCAGCCTCAGATTCAAAACCGCCGTCTCAGAAGCAAAATCAGAGCCTGAAACAGCCCTGAAAGTAGAGGCCCCCGAGCCGCCCGACTCGATTCGCTTTAGATAGCGTTCAATATTGTCGGGGTTATGGTAACGTGCTCCATTATAAAAAGACGCCGCACCCGCCCCAATACCGATATAGCCGGTATTCTTCCAATAAACGATATTATGTTCGCACTCAAAACCGGTTTTGGCAAAATTGGAAATCTCGTACTGCCTGTAGCCGGCTTCTTGAAGCCTATCGATCGCAAATTCATACATCCAGCGGTCAGTTTCTTCATCAATTACTGTAATTTCGCCTTTTTTGAGCCTGTCATACAGTCTGCTGCCGCGGTCATAACTGAGACTGTAGGCTGATATATGCTCTACCCCGGCTGCAATCGCCTTTTCAATGCCGGCTTGCCAGTCTTCTTTGCAGGTTTGCGGAATAGCAAATATCAAATCTATACTTACGTTGGAAAAACCAGATTCACGTGCGGCCGCAAGAGCCTCTAACGCTGTCTGCGGCGGATAAGGCCTGCCCAGATACCTGAGCTCTTTATCATTAAACGACTGCACACCGATACTTAGCCTGTTTACGCCATGATTGAGCAAAACAGAGCAGTATTCCGCATCGATCTGGCCGGGGTTGGCCTCGAAGGTAAATTCACTCACCTCCCCCAGACGTCCGGCAATCCCATCAAGAAGGACAGAAACGGTATCTATACCCAGGATACTGGGCGAGCCGCCGCCGATGTACACAGTCCTTACAGAGCCGTTTTTTAAATTATACTGATCCAGCTCTTTGAGAACCGCACTAATGTAGCGTTTTTGAAGCAATGCGAATTCTTCGCCGTCCATCTGGCTTACGGGCACAGAGTAAAACCCGCAATACATGCACTTTGACCTGCAAAACGGAATATGTATATATAGCGATAAGTCTTTCAATATCCGCCCTCTTCCTGAATACTTTCAAGTATTCTCAAGTAACTCTCGTATCTCTGGCGGGTTATTCGGCCTTCTTCAAGTGCCTCTTTAACGCGGCAGCCAGGTTCGTGGGTATGGCTGCAATTTGAGAATCTGCACTGTTCTGCGTATTCGTTAAATTCTTCAAAAAACCATTTTAAATCTTCCGGTTCAATCTTCCAGATTCCAAACTCCCGTATCCCCGGCGTATCTATCACCGATATTCCGCATTCGGCAGTATAAAGGCACGAATTGGTAGTTGTGTGCCTGCCCAGCCCCGTTGTATCATGCACACTTCCGACGCGGGCCTTAATATCGGGCAGAATGCAATTCAGAAGCGAGGTCTTTCCGGTTCCGCTGTGGCCGACAAACACACACATTTTATCTGCAAGAAGCGACTTGAGTTCATCAATCCCGACCCTTTCATCTGCGGATGTCTCTACGATCTCCATCCCAAGCTGCCTGTACGGCTCAAGAACGGAGAGCTCGCCGCCGCGGCCTTTCTTGTCTATAAGGTCTATCTTGTTTACACAGATAACCGGCTTTACGCCGCCCCTTTCAGAGGCGATGATATAGCGGTCAATGAGGCTCGGCCGAATCTCCGGACGTTTTATTGACGCGACAACAACCGCAACATCAACATTTGCGGCGATAACCCGTTCTATCCCCGGCTTGAGCGGGTCAGGTCTGGAGAGCCTGCTTTTACGGGGCATAACAGACTGAACCACCGCTGTACCGTCACGTGCGAAAGCAAACTCAACGCAATCACCTACGGCAATCTCGCTCTTCTGGTTCATGGAGATTTCAGGCCCGATAAGGCAGAAGAAATTCTCTCTTTCGCTCTGTACCTCGCAGCCTCCGGCCTCCACAAAAACAACAATCCCCTTTCGGCTGTCTGTATATTCATGCTGGTCTGTAAGCTGAGAATCTGCCTCTATAAGAGAGTTTATCCCTTCTTCCTCTATGACCTTTAATGCCCAGTCGTCAATTGTCACTGCATCAAGCCTGTCCGGTTTCTGAAAATTGAGCGTATCATCATAGCTGCGCATGCTTTTGAATTCTTTTCTGCCGGCTCTGCGTTTATTTTTGGCGTTAACCTGGGCGGCCTTTCTGATATTCGCGGCCCGCTTGTACAGAAGACGCTTCTGGCCGGCCGTAAGTTTTGAAAGCTGCTGTTGAAAATATTTCCGCTTTGATTTTTTCAAACCTGTTCCCCTGCCGCGTTTGCCCTGCTCAACAAGTTCAAATACCGCTCTCTGATTTGAGGGCCTCTCTTATATCAATCTTACCCTCATAATACGCCCTGCCTATTATCGCGCCGCTGACGCCTGCCTTGTCTAAATTTCTGATATCGTCAATACTGCTGACACCGCCGGCGGCAATAACCGGAACTTTGACCGCGGCGGCTAACTCGCCGGTGCGTTCCACGTTTGGGCCGCTAAGCATCCCATCCCTGGTTATATCAGTATATATGATTGCCGCGATGGGCAGTTTCTCGGCCTTTAAGGCATATTCTATCACAGTCTCTTCAGATTCTCCAAGCCAGCCTTCTGTTGCAAGACTGCGCCCCCGGGCATCGAGACCCGCGGCGAGTCTTTTGGGAAACTTCTCGCACATACGCCCAAACCATTCATAATCGGTTACCGCCCTTGTACCTACAATCAACCGTTCAACCCCTGCATCCAGGAGCATCGAGATCGTGTCCTGGTCACGGACACCGCCGCCTACCTCGACTTTGAGCCCGCCCAGAGCTGTTATCCTGCGAATAGTTTCTATGTTTTCGCTGCGGCCGCTCTTGGCACCGTCAAGATCTATCACATGCAGCCACCGGCTTCCAAAATCAATGAATTCCCGGGCCTGATCTACAGGATCATCTCCATAGACAATTTTCTTGTCATATTCACCCTGTATCAGACGCACACATTTACCGTCAATTAGATCTATAGCCGGAAGTATATCCATGTATTCAGTCCTGTAAATTCTCTGTTTGCTTATCAGAATCTTGAGCCGGGCAATGAGCCGGTTTTCTTTTTATTTTTCTGCCGACAGCCTTAGACACTCCGCTCAGCGCAAAAGCAGAGAACGAAAGCAGCAGCGCTATCGACAGCGACCAGATTATCAGCCCTATGCATCCCGCGGCTATAAGCAGGTACTCAAAAGGTTTTCTGCCGCGAAGGTAATGGTTTATGAGATGAGGGTATTCTATACGGCTGATCATCAGCAGGCCAAGACCTATTGTTATAAACGGTATGGTATAGACAATGAAATATTCAACAAACTGATACAAGAAAGACTGCGGCCCGTGACTTAGATAGATATCCTGGAAGAAAACTATTACGGCAGCGAGCACACCGGCCGCGGCAGGCGAGGGTATCCCCGTAAAACTCGAGTGTGAGCTGCTTTCTTCTTCATTTTCAACGTTAAACCTCGCCAGTCTGACAATCGTGCAGATAACATATACCGCGGCGGAGAGCCAGATAAAACGAACCATTGGCCCCCTTGCCAGAGAGCCGGGATTAACAAGCGTATCAATCTTATGCTGCATAACAGCCCAGATCAGAAAAGCCGGAGCTGCGCCAAAGCTGAGACAATCGCAAAGGCTGTCGAGCTGGCCGCCAAAACTTGACGTGGAATGACTCAGACGGGCCAGATGTCCATCGAGCATATCAGCAATCATCGCAAGAAAAATCAAAACCCCGGCAAGCCCGAAGTTTGTAAACTGAATACCATGCAGCGCAAAACTTGTTTCACCCTCGAGCACGCCCCTGCTGGAGAGACATATTGAGGCGAACCCCAAACCGCCGTTAAGAAGAGTCACAAGCGCCGGGAGAACAGAGATGTATTTGAGGCGGCGGAGTTTTTTCTTTTTATGGTTTTCCAGCTCAACCTCTTCGATTACAGTTTCTTCAAAATCCTTCCTCATTTGCTCCTCTCGTATTCTGCTACTTTGGTAAGGCCGGCAGAGACTTTATCGCCTGGTTTTACACAGGGTTCAATCCCCATATTAACGGGAAAGTACAACTCTGTCCGCGAACCGTATTTGATCATGCCGAATTTCTGACCGATCTGATACACATCACCTTCATTGGCGGCGCATACGATACGTCTGGCTATTGCCCCGCTTATCTGCCGGACAACCAGCCTGGCACCGGGACCGCCGGTCATAGTCATATAAACATCATTAGACTCGTTGACCTTGGAGGACTCGGCTTTCATGGCGTTAATGTAGCGTCCCTTACGGTACTTTTTGCCGTCTATACGGACATCTGCCGGCATACGGTTAATATGAACATTAAAAACGCTCAAAAATATACCGATTCTCACCGCCGGACCGTCTATATGCTCGGCATCATCAACGATGCCCACATCACTTACCACACCGTCAGCAGGCGATATAAGAAACCCCTCTCCCTCGGGAACAACCCTGTGCGGATCCCGAAAGAAAGAAAATTGCCACACCAGAACGGCAAACAACATCACTTCTATGCTTACAATCGCCCAGGCAGGCACATTTTTGCGCAAAACCAGCAGTAACACCAGCATCAACAAGAGGTTAATGACTGGATAAACAGCAACCTGCGGCAATCCATATTTTGTTATCGGTAATCTCATATAAACTATATTATACAACTCTTGAGATAAATATCAATATATTGCCGCGGCAAATGTCACGTGCGGCATTATTTGTGGGCATAACTTTGTCGCGGGGGATTAGTGATGCCGTGTTAAGTAAATTCACTTGTTTCATTTCTGATGTTTTCTAAATTGCCGAACGAAACCAGCTCGTCTCCGAGCAGTAAAGTTGTTCCTGCACTGGGGTTAGGTATTGTTTTGTCCTGTCTTATTATCGCCAGCACCGTTATATCGTTTTTCCTCAGGTCCGAATCGGCAAGTGATTTGTTTAGAATGCGGCTCTTTTCGGTTACTTCAAACCGGGCAACTCCATATCCGCCGGTTATAACAACGAGCTCTTCGATGCTGACAGGGTTAAACATATTGCGTTTAACAATTCTCTTACGCAAAACGGCTGTTAACTTGTTTAAAAACTTAACGTTAGTGAAAAGACGGTACACAAAATAAAATATTAATATCAAAAACGAGGCGTTTATCCAGGGTATTGCCGCAGGTGGAATTGTCAGCGGCAGCCACGATTCAGAAATAATTGTCGCCCAGATGGCTTCCTGAGCGTTAAGGGCACTGGCTACAGAGGCGATCATGGTTACCAGACCGGCATTACCCAGAACTATCAGCACTGATGCAATTCGGCGGCGCTGCGGGTGAGAGGTTATAAGCTCTGATTCGCGTGTGGTAAAACCGGTGCCGCTGAAGCATGAGAGGGCCTGAAATTTTGCCAGTGAAAAGTTCAAACCAGTTATTTGAAAAGCAACCGCTCCAATAGTTACAATCACAAATGAAGCTACAAGAACGATTAAGAACAAAATGATGCTCATTTAAAATGTCTCCGAAATCAGGTTTCCAGGATAAGAAAACGTTATAAATATCCTTTAATAATTACTATGTCAAGCCATGTCTTCAAAAGATTTTATTTCTTTGAATGTTTCAGCTCTGACCATGCGAATATGAAGATAACCATAAACAACAGGTCGAATATTGCGAAAGGTTTCCAGATAACAGGCACACCGGCCGTGAACCAGTAGCCAAATACTACACCGCAATAAGACAGCTTGAGAAGAATACCGTAAAGAATCAAATTTTTGTTTGCGTTGGGGTTTAAGGCGATACTGGCAAACATTACGGCAAAAATTATCAGAAGCAAGGCGGGAAACTGCACATACCCTGTATGGTTTGGCGGTGTAACATCGAAGCGGTCAAAAATCCAGAGCGGAGACACCAGAAAAACCGCACCTAAAATGCCGTCGTAGATTGCGGCAATACCGAAGATAAAACGTATCAGTGTGTATTGTTTCATATCAATCTCCTCCGCGGCGGAACTGTTTCTTAAATTGCTCCCGCCGCCAGTTTGTAAAATACTTGGAATATATTTTCTCGGCAAGTTTTTTAAATCCGGTTTCAAGCTGATCTACGCTCATATGCGATGGAATAAAATTGAGATCAAACAGTGTACATTTTTCCCAGTTTTGTTTTTCAATTAACCGGTTTTCTGCGTCGAGTTTACGGTAAAGCTCTGTTCCGGGGAAAGGCGTCATTATAGTTATCTGCACTTCGTAGAGCCCTGCCGCTTTGACAAATTCGAAGACCTTATCAAATATTTCCGGCCCCTGCCTCTCCATACCCAGTATGAAACAACCGTTCACTGTGATCCCATGGCTTTGAATTTTGTGAATTGCTTCTGCGTATTTATCGAAATATTTATATTTCCAGTTGCTGTTCAGATCTATCCCGTCTAAAGGCTCAATCGTTGGGCTTTCAAGCCCTATCAAAATCTGAGCGCAGCCGCTTTCTCTCATCAGGTCAAGCATTTCAGTGTCTTCGCTTACGGATAAATCACTCTCGGCAAACCATTTTATGCGGCGATGTTTAAGGTCTTTGAGCAGCGGCTTCCAGTACTGCTTGTTGACAAAAGTGTTGTCGTCGGCAAATTCAATAAAAGGCTTTTGCCATATTTGTTTTATGCGGTCGATTTCAGCGAGCACCTTTTGCGGGGGTTTCTGATTGTATTTGCCGGTAAGCATAACCGAGCTTGCGCAGAAATCGCATTTGTGGGGACAGCCGCGGCTGGTTTGAACCGTTAAGCGGTTGTATTTAGAAATATCAAGAAGCTCAAATTTCGGCATTGGCGAGCACGCAAGGTCGTAATCCCGCTCAACAGAGCCGTAAACGGGGCGAAGTACTCCTCTCCGGCAGTCATTGAGAATCTCCGGCCAGACACTTTCTCCCTGTCCAACAGCCGCACTGTCGCAAAATTCAAGCGCCTCATCGGGCAAAGCCGTTACATGGGGGCCGCCGATAACAACCGGAACAGAGGCCTTCTTGAAATGAAGAGCCAGCTCATAAGCCTCGTTTATCTGAGCGCTGTAACTTGATATGCCGACCAGGTCGTAGTCCGTGTCAAGATTGTTCATATTTGCCAGGTCGGGCATTTCGATATAATCAACCTGGTGCCCGGCAGGTGTCATTCCCGCCAGTGTCAGCAGGCCAAGGCTTGGCAGAGATGCGATCGTTTTGCTTCGTTCGACAAAACCCGGCAGTGTCAGGCCCAGCTCGAGCAGCTCAGCGTCGCAGCATCTAATGCCGCTCATTGCTATCAGTGCTATTTTCATCGTTCGTACATTCTCCATACAAAAAGTATTATCGCCAGAATTGTTGAAAGGGCCGGGATAAAAAAGAAATTTCTGAAATATGGTTTAATTGCCGAGAGATAGCATGTTAAGGGCATAGTTACGGCAGCGAGAATAAGAAGATAAGAAGCCGCGGCGGGTGTTTGTGCTATCCCCAGCGCCTGTAAGCTCAAAGCGAAAGCAAGGTTAATCAGACCAATCCCGAAAAATGCTATATGACCCAGGCGAATCATCCGTCTCCGCCACGAAGAGTAGCCTCCGAGAAAGTCTTTGTTATAAAAAAACATTCCGGTAACCGCCCCCGCAACAGAGCCAAGCAGCATACTTATCCAGGCAGTGTAAAGATTTATCATGTTTTGCTCACTTTTCGAAAAGACAACCTTTCATTTCAAGTTTACTGCTTGACGAAAGCAGCCCGTCTTTATGTCATAATCATACCTTAAAATTTCAGTATATCAACAAATGAGCCGGAAACAAACAAAATAGCCAAAGGATTTTATGCGGAACCCGCAAACCCTATGAGTTTTGTCGAGAAACACCTAAATAACGAAAAATAAAGACATTACACACCAAAACCAGCTCGTGTCGTCTTTTAAGGCTCTTTTCGAACCGGGTTAATGAAATTTTTTTGCCTTTAAAAACTTTACATTCCCCGCCAATAAATTTAAAATGCTTGATTCTTTTTTAATCTTGAAACCTATATTTACACCAAAATAATTGAAAGGGTATAAAAATGGCAAAAAAGACAATAGCTGACATTGATGTCAAAGGTAAAAAAGTTCTTATTAGAGCAGATTTCAACGTCCCGCTTAATCCAGAGGGGCAGATAACAGATGATGCGCGTATAGCAAAGGCTATGCCGACAATCGAGCATATCCTCGGTAACGGCGGCAGTGTTATACTGATGAGCCATCTCGGACGGCCAAAAGGCGAAAAGAAGCCCGAGTTTTCGCTGGCTCCTGTAGCCGCCCGTCTTAGTGAGCTTGTCGGCAAGGATGTAGTCTTTGTTGACGACTGTATCGGTGAAGATGTTTCCGAAAAGGCCGCTGCCTTAAAGAGCGGCGATGTTATGCTCCTTGAAAACCTCCGTTTCCACAAAGAAGAGATAATCAAGGACAAAGACGCCAAGGAAGACCCGGCTCTGCGTGAAGCAAAAGACGCATTCGCAAAACAGATCGCCTCTCTTGCAGACATTTATGTGTGCGATGCCTTTGGTACCGCTCACCGTGATAACGCTTCGATGCTTACCGTTCCGCAGGTTATGGAAGGCATGCCTCGTGTTGCAGGTTTTCTCATTGAAAAGGAAATCAAGTTTCTCGGCAAGACTATCAATGAAGGCGAAAAACCTTTTGTCGCAATTCTCGGCGGAGCAAAGGTTTCTGACAAGCTAAAGGTTATTGACAATCTGATGAGCAAGGTTGACACCATCATCATCGGAGGCGGCATGGCCTACACATTCAACAAGGCACTCGGTAAAAAAATCGGAGACAGCCTCTGCGAGGATGATTTTGTAGAAACCGCCGGTGAGCTGCTCGAAAGAAGCAAGGACGGCGGCTGCGAAATCCTTCTGCCCGTTGATTCTGTTGCCGGCGATAAATTCGCGCAGGACGCCAAGACAATGACAACGCCCAACGGTATCCCCGACGGCTGGCTTGGTCTGGATATCGGCCCTGAATCGGCGAAAATATTTGCAGAAAAGATAAAATCCGCAAAGACAGTCGTCTGGAACGGCCCGATGGGTGTCTTCGAATGGGATAACTTCGCAAACGGCACAACAGTAGTCGCTAATGCCCTGGTAGAAGCAACCGCTAACGGAGCCCGCACAGTCATTGGCGGCGGCGACAGCGCAAGCGCCATTAAGACACTCGGCCTGGAAGACAAGGTCAGCCACGTATCAACCGGCGGCGGCGCATCTCTTGAGATGATGGAAGGCAAAACTTTTGCCTGCCTGGAGCTGCTTGACGAAAAATAAGATATCTGATATCATATTAAACCGGCTGTGGGGTTATTCACGGCCGGTTTTTTTATGGCACAGGCGAAACAGCTCTCACGGCCGCGCAGGGATTCTTGCAGTTTGCCTGTTTTTTGTGATTATAACCCATTATTTCGGAGTGATATATAATGAAACTTCCACCAGCGGGTACGATAGAAATAGCACCGAGTGTGCTGAGCAGCGATTTTGCGAACCTGGCATCTGAAACACGTGTTATAGATGAGGCCGGTTCGAAAATTGTCCATCTTGATATTATGGACGGGCATTTTGTGCCAAATATCACTTTTGGAGCGCCCATTATAAAATGGCTGCGAAAGTACTCTGATTTGTGTTTCGATGCCCACCTGATGATCTCCGAGCCGGACAGGTATGCCGAAGACTTCAAAAACGCCGGCTGTGACCATATTACTTTTCACATTGAAACCGTCGATGACCCCGCAGGTCTGATAAACCGGATTCATGATATGGGCATGTCGGCGGGGGTATGCATAAAACCTAAGACACCGGTCTCAAGTATCGAAAAAGTCGCAAAGATGTGCGAGATGATACTGGTGATGACGGTGGAGCCGGGTTTCGGCGGCCAGTCTTTCATGGACGACGCCGCCCGCAAGTGCATTGACATCAGAAAGATGGCAGGGCCGGATATCCGCATTGAGGTTGACGGGGGCATAGACGTTGGTACTGCCTGCAAGGTTGCCTCGTACGGGGCGGATACTCTTGTTGCAGGCTCTGCGGTTTTTAACCGGCCGGACAGGGCCGCGGCGATGAAGGCGATCCTCGATGATGCCGCCAAGGGTTTGGACTGATGTTTTTAACTCTGCTGGTATCGGTTGTCTGTATCTTCCTGATGATGGTTCCCGGAGCCCTTGCGTTTCGCAGGGCCTGGCTGAACAACCACTCTCTGCAGGGGCTCTCTCGCATAAATGTTTATGTGCTCTACCCCTGCCTGATATTCAGCGTCATAGTAAGCAATTTCACCTTTTCAAGTCTGCTGCGAAGCTGGTACCTGCCGGCTATTTCGTTTGGAATAATGTTAATCGGCTACATCGGCGGGTTAATCGCGTGCAGCCTGTTCAAAATTCACAGCCGCGAGACACATAAATCCTTTTTGTTTCAATCCGCGATAAACAATTACTCTTTTTTCCCCCTGGCACTTGTCATCACGCTCTTCGGCAGTGAGGGTACGGGGATTCTGATCTTCTCCACTCTCGGCGCTGAGCTTGCCGTCTGGACACTGGGGATGTTTATACTCAGCGGACACAGTTTCAGGTTAAAAAGCCTGCTGCACCTGCTCAGTCCGCCGATGATGGGGCTTTATCTGGCGGTTTTGTTTTTGGCGGTATGCCGGTTTTTCCAGTTTGACCCGGGATTTTTAAGCGATAAAGGCACGCCTGCAAACAGCCTTTTCAACGCGGTTACAATGCTCTCGGGGGCGGTGGTTCCAATATCAATGATAATCGCAGGGGCGAGGATTTCCAAGATAAAGCTCGCTGAGGTCATGAACCGGCTGGTCTGGCTCCTGAGTGTTTTGCGGCTGGTGATAGTTCCGCTTGCGGCGGTTTTTATTATCAGCTTTCTTCCAATAGACGCTCTGTCAAAGAAAATCATGATGATAGTCGCCGTCATGCCGGTGTCTCTTTCGAGTATGCTGTTAAGTGAAATATACGGCGGCGACAAGGAATTTATAGACGGAACTGTGCTGCTGACGCATCTTCTTTCAATGCTGACAGCGCCGGCGATACTTGCGTTTTTGATTTAAAACTGACAGTTTAGGAATATTCCCTGATGCAGACAAAACAAGAAATACAGGCCCTGCTTGCCGGCGTAGCGGCGGTTCCAAACCACCGGCTCGGCCAGAATTTCCTTATAGATAAGAATCTGCTCGAATTCCTCCTGCAGCAGGCCTCTGTAACCGCTGATGATATAGTATTTGAAGTCGGCTGCGGTACCGGTACACTCTCTCAAGACCTGAGCGAGAGAGCCGGTGCGGTTGTTATTGTAGAATATGACCGGCTTATGTGCCGGATAACCGCCGGAGTGCTGGCAGGCAGAGAAAATGTAACTATGATAAACGCCGACGCCCTGGATAATAAAAATAAAGTAAACCTTGAGGCGATGCAGCGGCTGGCCGCACTGCGGAGGCAGTTCAAAGGCAGACTCATGCTCATTGCCAACCTGCCCTACCAGATAGCAGCGTCTCTTATGTGCAATCTTGTTACTGCTGAACCTGTCTTTGACGCGATGTATATCACCGTTCAGAAAGAGGTTGCCCAGCGGATGTCCGCAGGGGCCGGTGATAAGCACTACGGAATACTCTCGATACTCATGCAGGCAGCGGGCAATGTCAAACTGCTCAGAAAACTGGGGCCCGATGTCTTCTGGCCGGCGCCAAAGGTCGAATCGGCTATGGTTTCGTATGTCCGTGATGAGGGAAAATGCTCTTTGATAGAAAATCCAGATATTTTAAAACGCCTCATATCTGTCTTTATGGGGCACCGCCGGAAGATGATGAAGGCATGTGTTAAATTTGTTCCGGAAGAGTTCTCCGGCATAAACGAATGGGACTCGTTATTTGAAACGGCTCGGATAAATCCTCAAGACCGTCCAGAGAAGGTTCGTCCCGAGCAGTATGTTGAGCTTGCAAACGCCGTATCTCAACGGCTGAAATAGCTATCTGCCGTCTTCGAACTCACCAATATAACCCTCTTCTCTCAAGATTTCAAAACTCTTGAAAGCGATCGGTGCCGCATCTGATGAGCCGTGCAGCCCCCCCTCTATTACGACCGCAATCGCAACAGAGCGGCCGCGGCTGTCCTGGGCGAATCCGACAAACCACGCATTAGCCGGAGCCTCTGTCGAACCGGTTTTGCCAAACAACTCTACCGTATCATCATCAAAGCCCGATTCTTTATAGGCTGTATTGGCGGTTCCGCCGGTTTCATATACTACCGCAGACATGCCGTCTTTTATTGTCTCAATTGTATTATCAGCAATCCCAAGCTGTTTTGGAGGCGCCTGCCGGTTTTTGTCCCTGTAGAGTGTCGGCTGAATAAAAACACCGCCCCTGGCAATAAGTGCCATAGAATTTGCAACCTGGAGCACTGTAACCCTCAGATTGCCCTGGCCCATGCCGAACCATTTACGCTCTGATGCCGGCAGAGGCGGCAGATCTTCAAAAGTTTTTACGTTTTTTTGGGGTATGCTGCCGGATATTATACCCTGTGATTCCTGCAAGCCCCGTGACTGTTCGAGGCTTACCTCGGCGTAGCTCAGATCTGCATCGGCGAGGATCCGCCTGCCGAAACCTATATCATAAAGCCATCTTTGCAGTTTCTCGGATTCTATCCTGTGGGCCAGTTTTGTAAAATAAATGTTACAACTGCCTCTAATGGCGTTTCTGGCGTTATTGCCGCCCTCATACTGCCACCTCCAGTCATGACAGCTTCCGTTTCGCTGCAAGAGGCATCTGGGCCAGTTTTCCTCCGGCACCGGCGGGCAGCTTATAATTGAGTGCTGTGTAACCTTGCCCTCTTCCATGCCTGCCAGCAGTATTGTCGGTTTAATCGATGAGCCCGGAGGATAGAGGCTGTACATGGCTCTGTTCTTTAATGGTGAATTTGGAGAGTTCTTGATTTCTGTAAAATCTGCCCGCATCTTATTGAGGTTGTAAGAGGGAGTTGAAACGCTTGCAAGAATTTCGCCTGTCGCAGCATCAATAATCACAATTCCGGTAGGCTTGCTGCTGTTTTTGTTTGCCTGGGGGTTGCTGACCCAGTCTTCGATCCTCTCCTGAAGAACCGCGTCGATGGTGAGGTTTACGTTCATGCCGAATTCGCTTGCAATCACCTCTTTTTCGCCGTTGTGTCCAAGGTATGTAACCTTTCCGCGGCGGCCTCTTAGAAGCGGTTCAAAAACGTATTCCACTCCTGTAAAACCCGCAAGCTCTCCCTCTTTGTATTTCATCAGCTCATCAGAGCTGAACATTCCCTTATCCGGCTGGGCGGGATTAACCCACCCGATTATATGGGCGGCAGTCTCATCAAATGGGTAGCTTCTGGTTGAGGAAACATCTATTCCGACATCATCATCTGCGATAAAGCGTATTTGAGCAGCGTTTTTAGCCTGCTCATTGATGTCGGCAACACAGTGCCACTGTGTATGCATTTCCGCAAGATCATTTACCTGCGCCTCCATTATCAGCCTTTGCTCTTCGGGGATACTGCGGTAATCGCTCAACGTCATCTCTGTATTGGGAAAGTTTCTTTTCATAGCGAAAAATTCCCGAAGCCTCCAGATACGGCTATTTATTTCCGACAGATTTGTCTCGATAATCTCCCGGGTTATTCCCGGCAGCCCTAAGAATTCTGCAATAAGCTCATTAGTCCTCTCCAGCTCATCTGCGAGCTCTTCGTGCCAGTATTGAATCGCGTCTTCCGGACTGATACCCCTGTCCTGAGCTGTAAATAGAGCGTTGGCCAGCCAGAATTTTTCGTCTTTGAGCCGGATATATCTGTACAGCAGACAGAGTTTGAAATCAGCAATCTCCTGGGCCATCGGGCGGCCTCTGCGGTCCAGGATCATTCCCCTCAGCGTTGGCAGCTCCCTTGGCGGGGCAATCCCGATATTCGATACGATTTCACGGTTTTGCTCTGAGAGTGCGGCCTGGATCCACAGCAGTCTTGCCAGGCAGATGCCCAGCATAATGGTAAATAATATGATTAAGAATTTTAACCGTGAGTTATACATTTAGAAACGCCTGTCAGTCTGGCGCTGCGGCAGCCCTAATAACTTTCTTATGTATTCCGCTGCCTGCCAGATGAAGGGACCTGTGATTGCTGTATATATTGACGCGGCGAGAATCCGCATAATCATCCTTGGCATAATGTCTGAAGTTTTCCAGAGTATCAGCGGTTCGGCTATGATCAGCGACAGAAAAGTTAAAACGAAAAGTATGAGCACCTGATACCTGATCTGCTCGAATTGAATCAATCCCCGAATCCTTGAGTACAGCGTACCGGCGATTCCGTAGCCGATCATGCACGGCCCGATCGCCGTACCGGATACGTCAGCCATAAAGCCCACAAAGAACGCAATTCCTATAGCGTCTTCGCTGGAAGAATAGCTGATCAGGATTGCCATGATTATCGCCATCATTTCAGGTTTTATGTTCAGCTCGGTGACGGCAAGAAAATTAGTTAGATTGCCTGCGTCTATAACAGCGAAGATAAGTATTATTATTGAATAGAATATCCAGGCCATCTTTTATTCCTTCTCCGGGGTTATTACAGCAACATTGTTCAGATCGGATGCCCTGTATATGGGCAGTACTGTGATGTCCCATAAAAGCGGCGAGCTTTCCGAGGGCCACGCCCTGACAACCTCTCCGATAACCCTGGAAGCCGGCAGCTTGCCCGGTATTGCTTCGGCGAGCACAGTATCGCCGGGTTTTACGTCCTGCGATGTTGAAACGAGGTCTATCTTACAGCTTCCCAGACCGGTTCCCTTGAGGTTCCCCGTAATCTTTTTAGACTTTCCTTCACGGGAGATTATGACGGGAATATTGGATTTTGTATCAGTAACAAGAATCACCCGGGCCGTTGTAGAGGATGTTTCACCTATAACGCCTATAATTGTATTCTGTCCGAGAATATATTGGCCTTTTCTTATCCCGTGACTGGTGCCCTTGTCGATCGAGAGATACTCGTCCTGTTGGTAGGTTATTATTCCGGCAGTTGTTACAAGTATCTCTTCGTTTGGAAAGAATGCTTTGTAGCCCGCCAGCGTTTCGTAGTCCCGGGCAAGCCTGTCCAGATCAGCTTCGAGGTTTTTATACGCCGCCCAAAGTCTGTTGTATTCCCGGCGTGAGACGGTTTCGTAATTTATGCTTCCGGGTTTTATAAGCCGGTAAGGAAGTTCTTTACCAATGCTCAGTGCAGGTTTAAAAAGCTGGACAAAAAAGAAATTCAGGCTTGAGGTAATTCTTTGAGGTGTAAACAGCAGAAATAGAGACAGACCCAGAAGGGCGATGAATAGTTTTGTTTTTGTCTTCTTAACCTGGTGCCTGGCCATATATAACCATTTTTCAAATATCCCCGCCGCCGGAGTCTTAATCCCAGGTGTAATCCGCCTGGTCCATTGTATCTTTCCATTGTTCGAGGTTTTCTAAGTAAACGTTTGTTCCCCGGGCAACGCATGTGAGCGGATCGTCCGCGATCGTAACAGAAATTCCCGTTGCCTGTGATAATACCTTATCCAGACTTCTAAGCATTGCCCCGCCGCCGCAGATATGTATTCCGTTGTCGATCAGGTCCGCAGCCAATTCAGGCTCTGCCTTTTCGAGCGTAACTGTAACGCATTCAATGATTTGAGAGATAGGTTCTTTGAGTGCTTCTCGGATTTCTTCGCTCGTTATAACAATTTTTCGCGGAAGTCCAGAGATTGTATCACGTCCGGCAACTTCCATCGTCATTTCTTCGCCAAGAGGAGCGGCAGAGCCGATTTGTATTTTTACCTTCTCAGCGCGTGCCTCGCCGATTAACAAATTGTAAGTTCTTTTAAGATGTGATATTATAGATTCATCAAAATCATCGCCGCCAACGCGTATAGACGAGCAGCTGGAGATATCGGCAAGTGACATGATTGCAACTTCCGTCGTACCGCCGCCGATATCAACGATCATTGACGCGGTTGGTTCGGTAATCGGCAGTCCGGCTCCAATGCCCGCCGCCATCGGCTCATCAACAAGATAAACCTTTCTGGCACCTGCACGTTCGGCACTGTCAATAACTGCGCGGCGTTCAACTTCCGTGATGCCGCTGGGTATGGATATGACAACCCGAGGCCGTACAAGTCTGCCGCGGCCGTGAACTTTCTTGATAAAGTAGCTCAGCATCGCCTCAGTAATCTCAAAATCACTGATTACGCCGTCTTTGAGCGGGCGGATAGCGGTGATTGAGCCGGGGGTTTTCCCGAGCATTTCCTTGGCTACTTCGCCAACGGCGGAACCGTTGTTCAGGACGATGTTTGTACCTTTTCGCACAGCCACGACCGAAGGCTCATTCAGCACTATACCTTCATTCCTCACGCAGACCAGAGTATTGCACGTACCAAGGTCTATTCCCATATCAGTACTGAATTTGCCAAGAATCGCGTCCCGGAACACTTTGCTGCCCTTCGATCTTAAAACCTTTTAAGAGTTATTACTCTATTATTTTGAATATAGAGCCGTACTGGGAGTAACACCGAATAGCTACAAATACAGCTGTGGCCAGGGTTACCATCAGTGCAGAGCCTATCAAAGCGGTGTAAACATCGTTCGGGGCTGACTTTTTAACTTGTTTTGCCATGAATTTTCTCCGCTTTTATTTGTGTTACAGTTCGGTAGAGGCTGAATCACCAATCTTGGGCATGCTGCTTTTAAGCCCGATGATGCCGACACTTTTGCTTACATCTACGTCTGTGACGGTGATGTCGCAGATAAAGTTGACGCCTCTGGCTATATGGAACTTCATGCCGGATTTTACGCCGTCAGCTTTGCCCACGGATATAGAGACCAGATCATCTTTAATATCAGTTACCACACCCTGAATCGGTGCATTGGTAAGGTTGCTGCCTGCCATGCTTACGTTTGAAGACACAGACTTTGTCACAGGCTCAGCCGTTGTGGTACTGCCAGAGCTTTTGCCTTGCATCAGCTGAGAGATTTTTTCTTCAAGCATGGCGTTTTTCTCCTGGTAGCGGCGTTTTTCCGCTTCAAGAGCCTCGAGCATAACAATTTTCTCATCAAGAGCCGTGGTCATCTCGTTGAGCCTGTTGCTGAGTTTGACGCTTTCAACCTGTTCACCGCTTAGCTGGTCACGTGTGGCGATAAGAGTTTTTTCCAGCTCACCTATAGTCTGCTCAAAACTTTTTACAACGCCGGCCCAGCCGTTTACACGGTCCTGCCATTTAACAACGTCATGTTGAGCGTTTTTCAGCTCTACCATCGCGTCAGTTTTTTCTTTTTCCAGAACGGCAATTCTCTGATTGAGGCTCTCAATTTCATTCTTTGCCTTAACTAAACCTTCATCAGCCTGGCGAAGCTGCATATTGGTTTTCGATTTAAGGGCATCGTAATTGGTCTGAAGAGTCTCATTTTTGTCCATTACATTACTTGTGTCAATAACGTAAGTTACGACTGCTCCGCAGAGGAAAATTGATACCAGTGTCAATAATACCGTGAGTACTTTTGTAAAGCTGTTCAAAGTATAGCTCCTTGAATAATAGCAGGTTAGTGGTTACGGTTACTTACTTTACCGTCCGCTGACCATCTGTTAACAGATATTTTTATAATTACACAATTTCAAACAAACAGGGATTTTATGTTTGTAAGGTCTTTTGGTCAAGCAATTTTTAATTTTAGCTGAAGGAACTTTTATTTAAAAGTCATTTCAGCCCTCGATACGGCACACATTCGCTTTCGTGAAACGGGTAAAACCTTGACATATAAATCCAAAACGGCTTTAATGTAATTTTGTTAAATTATAATTGAGGTTCTATATGCTTAAAAATATTTTTATCACGTGTTTTACTCTGATTCTGCCATTGACATGTTATTGCGGCACTGAAGAGGTCTTTGAATTCGACGGAGTAACGGACTATACTTTTGTAAAACAGGACTGGGCAGATTATAATCTTGAGCAAAACCAGGACAGGATCACAGACAACACGTGGATCACAAGAGGTGACTATGCAGGTATTTACAACTATTTCAGCGAAGAACATTACCAGAAGCTCGGCCCCTCGCCGGTAAACACCAGATGGGCCTTCGAAGGGCTCAACGGAAACCCTTACGGCGCAGTTTACGCTTCTAACTGGGAGAATCTTGTTTTTGACACCTGGGAAAATGCCCACCAGTCCGGAGCAGCCTATATTGTGGGCCTGGCGGCTGTTATGCATATTGTTGATCTGGATTACTACATTGACGTAAAATTTACAAGCTGGTCGTATGGCACCCCGCCAAACGGAGAAACCGGCGGCGGATTCAGCTATATACGGGCATCAATCTCCGACGACGAATGGATCTGCACTGAGCAGCCCTCAATGGACGCAAACGGGGATTGTATTGTTGACATGGAGGATTTCGTGGTTTTGAGCAGCCCCTATGACAAAAAGAAAATCGATATGACAGAGATATATAACTTTGTATCACAATGGCTTATGTGCAACCGGGAACCCCAGAGTGCCTGTTTAGAATAAAACGCTGCTAATCGACATGCCTGCCGGTTTGATAAACAAAATTAAGCCTTTATAAAAGTATTCGCACAAAGCTGAATATTTATTCTTAATCCTTTTATTAGAAGAGATTATACTTTACACGCGGCCATGTTTTGCGTATTATCGCTGAAATGAACAGGCAAAATAACAGTGTTGGAATTGTAGAAACAAAGACTGTCAGAGTAGTGGATGCCCAATCACCTCTGACGCTCGATTGCGGCAGGGAACTGTCTCCAATTGATGTTTCCTACGAGACTTACGGACGTATGAACGAATCCGGTGACAATGTGGTGTATATCTGCCACGCACTGACCGGTAACGCTCATGTCGCCGGATACAATTCACCCGATGATAAAAAGCCCGGCTGGTGGGATGATTTTGTCGGCCCGGGTAAATATATAGATACAGATAAATATTTTGTCGTTTGTTCCAATTTTCTCGGAGGCTGTTCGGGAACTACCGGCCCTACAAGTATAAACCCATCTAATGGCGAGCCTTATGCCTTAAACTTCCCTGTTTACACAATAGGCGATATGGTTCGGGTTCAGAAGTTATTTCTCGAGAAAATTGGCGTAAATCATCTTTTAGCCGTAATTGGCGGCTCAATGGGCGGGATGCACGCACTCAAGTGGGCGATAGAATACCCGGATTTCATGGACGCGGCGGTAGTTGTCGCTTCTACAAGCCGGCTGAGCCCCCAGGCGATAGCCTTTGATGCTGTCGGGCGTAATGCGATTCTGGCCGACAGGGATTTCCAGGATGGCAAATATACTAATGACAAAGGCCCTGAAAGAGGCCTTGGCATCGCTAGAATGATAGGCCATATAACCTATCTTTCCGAAAAGGGTATGCGCGAGAAATTTGGCAGAGAGTTAAGAACTGCCCAGGATTACACTTATGATTTCAATCCGGAATTTTCTGTAGAAACATATCTTAACCACCAGGGCCAGAGTTTTGTAGAACGCTTCGATGCGAACTGCTACCTTTATATAACAAAAGCGATGGATTATTTTGATCTGGGTAGAGAATACGGTTCTCTTGAGGCAGCGTTTAAAAAGATAAAGGCAAAACTGCTTATAGTCAGCTTTTCGAGCGACTGGCTTTTCACTCCGGAGCAGTCAGTGGATATGGTAAATGCCGTAGTGGCAAACAATAAGAGTGTAAGCTACTGCAACATCGAGTCTCCTTACGGCCACGATGCGTTTTTGCTTGAACCGGATACTTTGGGCCCGCTGATAGGCGGTTTTCTCGCTTCTTCATTCGAGAGCCATGTCAGCCCCTTCGATCCCGAATCTATAGATTATGCCGACTTGCAGGAATCAGCGAAGAGAGTTCGCGTTGATTATGAGATTATCGAAGACGTTATCGAACCGGGCAGCAGGGTACTGGACGCGGGCTGCGGCAACGGAGACTTGCTGTATCGCCTTTCACGAGACAAAAACGCGTCAGTAGAGGGTATCGAGGTACGACAGGATCTTGTGATAAAATGTATCAGCAAGGGCATACCTGTTATTCACAAGGACATAGAAAACGGTCTTGACTGCTATCGGGATAAGTCCTTTGATTACGGCGTGCTTTCCCAAACTGTACAGACACTAAAAGAACCGGAATACGTTTTTCGCGAACTTTTGCGTGTTGCCAAGCGTGTGATTGTCAGCTTCCCAAACTTCGCTTACTGGAAGGTAAGGCTGAGCCTGATGCTCAAGGGACAGGCACCCGTTACGCCCGAGCTGCCGTTCGAATGGTACAACTCGCCTAATATACATTTCCTTTCTATAAAGGATTTTGAGCAGTTCTGCAGTAAAATAGGTGTTGTGATAGAAAAGAAAGTACCTCTTCGCGGCAGCAGTCCGAGCACTATCAAGCCGGCTCCAAACTTCTTTGCGCCCCAGGCAATTTATCTTGTCCGCAAGGATTAAACCTCCTGTTGAGTCGCGGCGATGCATCAAGCGGGCAATGATTTCGGCGGTTTTTATTATTCCATGTAGTTGAGCTGGTCATAGAGCTGCTGATACTGCATGATCCTTTGGCGGGCAGTTTCTATATCACCGTTGAGCTCGGGGTATCTCAGCCAGATACTGAGAATCTCATCCATAGCGGCTATCAGACTGTCAGTTTGACGCATCAAGTTTCTTATTGCATTTTCCCGCCGGTCACGCACATATTTGTAATGTTCCCAGCCGCTGGGGTAGCTGGAACCTCTCGGATAGTAAATATTTCCTCCGGCGGATCTGTAGAAGCTGCCGCGGGTTCTGCGAAGTTTTGCCTGCCGGTATTCGGCGGAGATGATTTCAAGCTGTTTTCGCCCCTCGCCGATCTGCTCGGCGAGAAACCGGCATTCCCTTAGTTTAGAATTTACACGTTTTTCAGCATTTGTAAAAGCTCGCTCTATCTCACTCACAACATCGAAAGTTTTAATTTCTGCGCTGTCGGGAATTCCGATCGCATCAAAAAAACCGCCGCGATCTGCAGATACTCCATCGATAAGCCCCGCTTCCATCGCCTGTGAAGATGTCAGAAGAAAAGCCTCGCCCTCAGGCTTGATCGTCTCAGCAAACAAAAAAGCTGACGGAATATCCTCTGAGACAAACGACTTATATTCATTTTTACCGTTTATGGTTGTCTTTATAATCCGGGTATCAGGATTAAAAAGACCCTCAAGAAAAACGCCGGGGAATTGGCGATTTTTGAAAATGAGGGTTAAAATATCTTTAATCGGCTGATAACCTCCCTGCGTGATACTGCTGTTTTGCTCACTTTCCTGCTCGGGTTTAATACCAGAGATAATCGAGCCTGACTGCATATAGATATTATCACTGCATAGAGCGACAAACGCGGCCTCCTCGAGAGCGCCTTGCTGGTATTCCCTGTTTATCCAGATGTAAACGGGGGTGTTTTCTGCCGCGGCGATCAAGTCAATCAGCTCTAAGCATATTTGCGGATCTCCGCCGGAAGAGCTCACTGGTATTATTATCGCCAGCGGACCGCGGTTGAGAGAAAGCTCTAACTGATTTCTGAATTCTACCGCCTGCGAATTCAGGTAAAACCTGGTATTTATGGGAATCAGGTGTACTTCATTCCTGCGGCCTCGGGCGTTATACTCAATGTCAAACTCGCTGAGGTCGTAATATCTTCCCGAATACCCGATTCTTACCAGCGTCTTATCGAGTTTTTTAATCTGGGTTGCGTACCCGTCGAAAGTATTAGAGGTTGGCTTGTGTGTAAATGTATCTGCTTTCAATGATGAGAGCAGAAGAGCGTGTGCAATAATGAAAACAAATATTCTGTTCATATCGCAGCCTCTTGAAGCCTAACTTCTATATAAATATATGCACCGGCCGGTTTTTATACGTCCGGCCGGCGCTTAAACGTCAAATCAGTCACCAAAGGCTGAATCAAACAACACTGACGAGGGGGCAAAGTCCGCCATTTTGACAAACTCGCAGGCCTCTGCTGCGCCCTGCTCACGTTCCATGCCGCAGTCTTCCCATTCTACTGAAAGCGGGCCGGCATAACCCATGTGATTGAGAGCACGGATTATTTCCTCAAAGTCAACGCCGCCGCGACCCAGAGACCGGAAGTCCCAGCCGCGGTTCTGATCGCCGAAGTTGAGGTGCGACGCCAGTATGCCGCTTTTGCCGTCAAGCTGAAGAGCAGCATCTTTCATGTGTACGTGGTATATCCTGTCGGGGAATTCACGAAGGAACATAACCGGATCTACCATCTGCCAGTGCAGGTGGCTGGGGTCAAAGTTGAAACCGAAAGTCTTGCGGTTTCCGACAGCTTTGAGAGCTCGTTTAGCTGTGTAGATATCGAAGGCGATTTCAGTGGGGTGAACTTCTAACGCGAATTTTATGCCCTGTTTATCGAAAGCGTCAAAGATCGGGTTCCACATCTTTGCGAAATATTTAAAGCCCTCATCTATCATCTCATCTGTTACCGGCGGGAAGCTGTAGAGCATATGCCAGATCGATGAGCCGGTGAAACCATTTACAACCCCGACTTCCATATTCGCGGCTGCCTTGGCGGTCTGTTTCATCGTTTTTACCGCCCATTTGCGTTTCTTTTCTGCATTGCCGGCACAGTCCGCGGGCGCAAAGGCATCTGAACGTGAGTCATTATTTAAGTCGCATACAAGCTGACCTGTTAGATGATTGCTTATAGCAAAGAGCCTCAGGCCGTTATCCTCGAGGATCTTTTTTTGCTGCTGGCAGTATCTCTTACTTCTTGAGGCCTTTTCAACATCAAGATGATCACCCCAACATGCCAGCTCGAGACCGTCATAGCCCCACTGGGCTGCTTTTGGAGCAAGTTCAGCCAGCGGCATATCCGCCCACTGTCCTGTGAATAATGTAACTGGTCTTGCCATAGTAGTAATTCCTTTAAAATATTTTTAATTTACAATGAAAGTGAAATCGCAGACTAATAAAAGTGCATAATTGCCCGGATCGTCTTTTAAGTTACCCCGATCCGGGATTCAGTTTTAAAAAAGCTAATTCTTTAACGCACACTATCAGCCGTATTAGCTTCACTTACTTTTTGAACTTTGTCCATTTCTGGGCGCTCTTAGCACTTGCCAGCACAGTTTCGATAAACTGCATCCCGCGAAGGCCGTCTGTAACATTGGGGAAATCCGTAATAAGCGGATCGGCCTTTTTGCGTTCGATTCTTGCCAGAACTGTCTGGGCGAAGTTGCAGTAAACATTCGCAAAAGCCTCTATGAACGCTTCGGGGTGTCCTGCGGGCACGCGTGTTGCCCGTGCCGCCGCGGGGCTTGTCTTGCCGACGTAGTCATTTCCTCTTCGCCAGACTTGTTCGGGGCCGTTGAGGCTCTTTACTATAAGCGTATTGGGGTCTTCCTGATGCCATTCAATCGCTTTTTCCTCGCCGTAAACCCATATGCCAAGGCTGTTTTCCTGGCCGACAGATATCTGGCTGGCGTGGAGCAGTCCTTTGGCGCCTTTGCTGAATTTAACGATACAGTTTACATCGTCATCAAGTTTGCGTCCCTTGACAAACGATGTCAGCTCGGCGCATACGTCAGTTATTTTTAACCCTGTGATGTATTCGGCGAGATTTTCGGCATGTGTGCCGATATCGCCGAGACAGCCTCCCCCGCCGCTCTGTTTTGGATCGGTGCGCCAGCCGGCCTGCTGGTTTCCGGTTTTCTCAACAGGAGTGGCAAGCCAGCCCTGGGGATACTCTACGACTATCTTGCGGATTTTTCCCAGTTCGCCGGATTTGATCATATCCCTGGCGCATTTTACCATCGGGTATCCTGTGTAGTTGTGCATGAGGCCGAATACTTTGCGTGTCTTTCTGACAATTTCGCGAAGTTCTTTTGCCTCTTTTACATTCAGCGTCATGGGCTTTTCGCACATAACATGAAAGCCGGCCTTAAGGAAATCTCTTGCGATCGGGAAGTGCCAGTTGTTGGGTGTGGTAATTGAGACAAAGTCGATGCGTTCATCTTCGGGCAAGGCGAGCTCTTTTTCTATCATCTCGTTGTAATTGTTGTAAACCCTTGTTGAATCGAGATAAAGCTCTCTGCCCATCTGTTTTGATTTTTTTGGGTCAATGTCGAAAGCTCCCGCGACTAATTCAATCGATCCGTCCATACGGGCCGCCTTGCGGTGAACCTCTCCAATAAAGGCGCCGGGGCCGCCGCCGACCATACCCATTCTAAGTTTTCTTTTCGCCATAGTACCTTTCCTTCTAAAATAACAAGATTATACCGGCGGTAAGGCCGGTGTTTTGTTAGCAAGGGCAGCCAAAGAGCTGAGACCCTTTAAAGTACTACCCTGTAAACTGCTTATATTAAACAATATAATATCATCTTCCAGCGAAAAAGCAAGAATGAGAAAAGAAAACTGCGAGCTATGAGCAGCAGGAGAGCGAATTTTTGCTTTAGCCTCCGAATTTAAAGGCTAAACAGCGAGCAAATAAAGCGGAGAGAGGGGGATTCGAACCCCCGGTACGCTTTAACACGTACACACCCTTTCCAAGGGTGCACCTTAAGCCGCTCGGACATCTCTCCGAAAGATAGCAGATTTTAATGTCAAAGTCCGATTATGCAAGTGAAAAACCACAGGTATTTGTGAAAGTGTGTGACTTTTTTGGCGTTGCATAAACAATGTTAATATGTCAATATCTGCAAATTTCAGTCTTCGCGGCAGCAGAAACTCAAAGACATCTGCCGCTGAACGGTTTAATAACAAATAACCAACCCCCCTGCAAAAATATCACACACCCGCGGCGTTTCTCATACATATTAGTTTGACTATTGCACTTTGATGCGTACAATATTTCCTTTTATACAATTAACTACAAAACAAGATGCGTAATATGAATATAAGAAAAATCAGTTTGGCGGCGATACTTATTGTCTTAATATCAATGCTTTGTGCTGTTGTTTACACAGGCATGTCGGGTTCGCAGTACAACCCTAAAACCATGATAAATATAAACAAAGCAATCGCCGCGATACTGGCCTACATTGCTATCATTGTCATCGGGCCGGTACCCGGTGAGCTCACTGTCGAGACAAAATTAAAGCTCTCCGCCCTTGCGGTATTTTCGCCTGTAGTTTTCGGAATTCTTCTCTGGCCGGCGGTAAGTCCCGAGAGCCCGTATGAATTAGTATCGCTGTCAAGCGGTTCCCTCGGTTTTGCAGGTTTTATAATATTCACCGCGGCGGCTTTTCTATGCGGCGGCCTTACCGCGATTGTGCCGGGTGAATTCGGCCTGCACGCATCAAGAGCGGCAGTACCGCTGGGAATCAGCATCGCGGCTGTCCGAAGCGGATTCGTAACAGACGCCACAGCAAGGCTTTCCGACGTATCACAAATTTCTCAGACATACAATATATTTGCAATAGAATCTTTTTTGTGGGCAGTTATCGCCGCGGCGGGTTTTGCAGGAAGTTTCGCCGCACGAAAGCTCACAAACCAGGACACCGGAATCAATGACCTCAAGCCGTTAGTTAAGGGATGGAAGCAATCGGTCATGGCAGTTGCCGCGATTACAGCTGTCTCAATGATTGTAATCAGCATACTTGGCACAAGTCCGGGAATAAGAGACAGAGAGCTCTCGGCAATCATGCTCCAGCCGGGCAACGGCCAGGCGGCGTTTGCTGTTCTGGCGGCGTTTACCCTCTGCGGCTGGGCGGCGATGCGTTACTTCAAAATCAACTACATACCGGCATGTATCGCGGCTGTCATACTGCCCGCGGCAATAAGGCTGTTTGCTTTTAAACAGGAAGATATCCTGAATCTGACCCAACGATACCCCCTTTCCTTTTTAACGAACCCATCGCTGGCGCTTACGCCGGTAATGATAATCTCATTCGGCATGATTGGAGCAGTCTGCGGGTACTGGCTGGCGGTACTCCAGAAACGCAACGCGGCACTGGCCGGAGAAGAAGCCGCCGTAGAAATGGCGAACCTGGCTGCCAGAACAGCGGTGGGAGTTGCTGACGGCAAGCCTTAAAGTACTATTGAGAAAAGATTTGGAGTGATTATTAAATGTGCGGAATAGTAGCTTATATTGGTAAAAAAAAGGCACGCCCAATCCTGATAGAAGGCCTCAAGAGACTTGAGTACCGCGGGTATGATTCTGCCGGCGTTGCCCTGATAGAAAAAAACGCTATATCAATCGTCAAATCCAAAGGTCGCATAGCTGTACTCGAAGACCTTATTAAGGAAAAAACCGACACCGCCACCGTGGGCATCGGACATACAAGATGGGCAACACACGGCGAGCCCAACACTGTCAACGCCCACCCACACAGCGATTTTACCGGCAAAATCAGCCTTGTCCACAACGGAATAATCGAAAACTACAGCACATTAAAACAATGGCTTATAAAAGAGGGAGTAGCCTTCAAAAGCCAGACAGACACAGAAGTCCTGGCAAACCTCATAGGCTATTTCTACGCAAAACCCTCAGAAAACGACAGCAACCATTCGTTTGAGAAGGCCGTACAGAGAGCACTTGACATGGTCGTGGGCACTTACGGGCTGGCGATTATATGTGATGACTGCCCGGATACAATTATAGCCGCGAAAAAAGGCTCACCGCTGATTCTCGGCGTCGGCCAGAACGAATACATTATCGCCTCTGACGCGTCAGCAATCGTTGAGCATACGCAGCAGGCGGTGTACCTCTCCGACAATGAGATGGCGGTTGTAAATAACAGCGGATTCTACACTAAGACAATAGACGACATCAACATAACAAAAGAAGTCAAGGACATAGAATTCTCGCTCGATGCCATTGAGCTAAACGGCTACGAGCACTACATGCTCAAAGAAATCTTTGAACAGCCCACAGCCCTGAGCACATGCCTGGGCGGGCGAATTGACACAGTCAACAACAAAATTGTACTGGGCGGAATTGCAAACCTAACCCGTGAGCTGACACGCGCCAAGAAGTTTATCATTACAAGCTGCGGCACTGCCTGGCACGCCGGGCTCATAGGAGAATACCTCATTGAGCAGATTGCCCGCATCCCCGTCGAGGTCGAATACGCCAGCGAGCTGCGTTACAGAAACCCCATAATTGAAGACGGAACTTTTGTCATCGCCATCAGTCAGTCCGGTGAAACCGCCGACACACTCGCTGCGATCGAAATGTGCAAAGAAAGAGGAGCGGTTGTCATGGGAGCGGTCAACGTTGTAGGCTCTACCATCGCAAGAACAACTGACTGCGGGGTTTACCTCCGTGTAGGCCCGGAGATCGGCGTCGCCAGCACCAAGGCCTTCACCGCACAGGTAGCCGTTTTGACTATGCTGGCTATTGAGCTTGGACGCAGAAAGCACGTTGGCCCCGCACAAACCGCCGCCTACCTCAAAGAACTTCAGGCTGTCCCGGGCAAGATTGCCTCCGTACTTAACATGGCTGAGCATATAAAACAGATAGCAATAGAGTATTCTGCAGAGAACAACTGGCTGTTTATGGGACGCGGGCTCAACTACCCCGTAGCACTCGAGGGTGCGCTTAAGCTCAAAGAGATAAGCTACATACATGCTGAGGGCCTCCCCGCAGCGGAGATGAAACACGGCCCAATAGCCCTGATCAGCAAGGGCACACCGGCGGTATTTGTCGCAACACGCGGCTCGCAGTACGAGAAAATTATCGGAAACATCGAAGAAGTCAGGGCACGCGGCGGAAAAACTATTGTCGTTGCCACACAGGGAGACGATGAGATAAAACGCTGCGCCGACCACGTCATTTATGTCCCCGATACCATAGAGGAGATGCAGCCGATGGTAAACATAGTCCCGCTGCAGATACTCGCCTACTACGCGGCGGTTCACCGCGGGTATGATGTTGATAAACCCAGAAACCTGGCAAAAAGCGTAACAGTTGAATAATTGAGTCAGCGAAATTTTTGAAATCGAAATTACAAACAAATTATAAAGGCATATAAAATGCAGGTACCATTATCCAGCCCTGATATAACACAACGTGAGATTGATGCAGTAGTTAACGTCATGAAAAGCGGCCAGCTGGCGCTTGGACCCGAGATGAGAGGCTTTGAACAGGCCATCGCGGAATACTCGGAAAAAAAACATGCCATATCCGTAAACAGCGGAACGAGCGGCCTTTATCTCTGCATGAAAGCTCTCGGCATTGGTCCCGGGGACGAAGTTATAACAACCCCGTTTACATTTATAGCAACGATAAACTGCATTATTCAGGCCGGCGCAAAACCCGTTATGGTTGACATAGACCCCGTCAACTACAACATTGACCCGGCAAAGATTGAAGAAAAAATAACACCGGCGACAAAAGCGATTGAACCGGTAATTGTATTCGGCAACCCTGCCGGCATAGACGAAGTATGTGATATTGCCAAAAAGCACAATCTCGCCGTTATCGAAGACAGCTGCGAGGCACTCGGCACGGTATATAAGGGTAAAAAAGCCGGAACATTCGGCGACGCAGGACTTTACGCCTTTTACCCTAACAAACAGATTACCACCGGCGAAGGCGGCATAATAGTTACAGACGATGACAAGCTCGCAGAGCTGTGCATTTCAATGCGCAACCAGGGGCGAGGCGCCGGCGGCGGCTGGCTTGCCCATGAACGTGTCGGATACAACTACCGTATGGCGGATATAAACGCCTGTATAGGCCGCGTACAAATGACAAGGCTCGGGGAATTCAAGGAAAAACGCAAAAAAGCCGCACAGTATTATCAGCAGATACTCGCCGACGAAAAACGCATTAACGTTCCACAGGAGCCCGAAGGTGCGGATATGAGCTGGTTTGTATTTGTTATAAGGCTTGCCGACAACTACGGGCAAGAGCACAAAAACGCCTTAATTCAAATGCTAAACGAGAGAGGCTGCGGCGCAAGCAATTATTTCCCGCCGGTACATCTCCAGCCGTTTATGATTGCCGATTACGGATATAAAAAAGGGGATTTCCCTGTAACAGAATTCGTCTCCCAGCGAACTCTGGCGATTCCGTTTTTCAACAACCTCAGCAGGGAACAGATGGATTATGTCAAAAAAACGCTCAGCGAATGTCTCGACGAAATTGATGCGGGCCTGCTGGGCAGCGGCAAAGCTCCATTCCCGCCCGCACAGTAAAACGGCTTGATCACAACAGACTCGGCAGGCACCTTCCCAGGAGAATAAATTGCTGTTATGAGAAGTTAAATTTTAACGGCAGCAGCGCTGCGCCGTCAGAGATAGACTTGAATCACAATTCTGCCAAGATATTGCAAGGCCAATCTGCTTACACACCGCAAGTATGGCATAACATAAGCGGCTGCATGGTATTCCAACATGTTATTTTCGAAAGCGAACTCACAAAGTGCGTTTTATTGTGAAATTTATCTCTTTTTAACGTTGCGAATGTCACTTTAAAACGCCAACCTGGACGTTCTTCAAAGCCCACTTTAAAGTTTATGTTCATTTTTTTATCAAAATATATGTAATATTCTTTGACGTATAGCTTGTTTCTTAGTATAAAAAAATGTCATACAGAGCTTAATGCTTTATATAGCACTTAACAGCTGCACGGCAGCTTTAACATATCTACTGATATAAAAAAGTGTTAACTTAAATTCAGGTGTATTTATGAATGAAACAAATTGCAATTGCGCATGCACTTGTGAACAGGAAATCTCGGAAGAGCAACTTTATCCGCAACTCGACGAGATTATCGAAAAAAACAAAGATCAGGAAGGCTGCCTGATACCAATTCTCCAAAAAACTCAGCTGCTTTTTGGATACCTCCCGGAAGGTGCCCTCAAAAAGATCAGCACATCTCTCAAAATCTCCTACAGTGAGGTTGCCGGAGTTGTCGGTTTTTACTCTTTCTTCTCGACAGTGCCCAGAGGCAAATACCTGATAAGGGTATGCCTTGGGACGGCATGTTACGTCAGAGGCGGAAAAGAAATACTTGAGGCGCTCAAAGATGAGCTCGGTATCGATGTCGGCGAGACTACAGAAGACAGATTGTTTTCTCTCGATATCGGCAGGTGTTTCGGAGCGTGCGGCCTGGCACCGGTAATAATGATAAACGATGAAGTTTACCAGAGAGTAAAGGCCACAAAGCTGCACACAATCCTCGATCAATATAAATCAGAATAATATCAGTTAAAAAAGGAAATTCTGATGAGTGATACCAAAAAATTACAAACAGTAGAAGAGTTTAAAGCTCTTAAAGATAAGTTAAAAAAACAAACCGCCCGCGAGGATAGCCTGGACAAGGTGCTAATCTGCACCGGCGGCGGCTGTATAGCATCGGGCGCTTTGAAAATCAGAGACGCATTAAAAGAAGAGCTCCAGGCTCAGGGACTTGCCGATAAGGTGGCAGTAATAGAAACCGGCTGCATGGGCCCATGTGCCGGCGGCCCGGTTATGGTTATAGCCAAAGACAAAACCTTTTACGTCCATGTTCAGCAGGAAGACATTCCCGTTATTGTTGAGCAGCATATAAAGGATGGCAGGCCCGTAGAGCGTCTTTGCTGGAAAGACGACAAAACCGGAGTTCCCGTACCGGTTCAAATGGATATAGACTTCTTTAAGAAACAGACAAAGATTGTTCTGAGAAACTGCGGCCTTATCCAGCCAACCAGCATAGAAGACTATATCGCCCGTGACGGATTTGCCGCGATAACCAAAGTTCTATCTGATATGAGCCAGGACCAGGTGCTCGAAGAAATGAAGATAGCCAACATTCGCGGCCGCGGCGGCGCGGGCTTCCCGACCTGGATGAAATGGAACTTCACAAGAAAAAGCCCCGGAGATCAGAAATATATCCTCTGCAACGCCGACGAAGGCGATCCGGGTGCGTTCATGGACAGAAGTATCCTCGAAGGAGACCCCTTCAGCCTTATAGAAGGCATGACCATCGGTGCCTACACAATCGGAGCATCACAGGGATACGTATATGTGCGTGCGGAATACCCGCTGGCGATTGAAAGGCTTGAGGCAGCCATCAAATCCGCTTACGAGATGGGAATGCTCGGCAAAGACATCCTCGGCACAGGCTTCAGTTTCGACCTTGACATTCGTATGGGCTCGGGCGCTTTTGTCTGCGGCGAAGAAACCGCACTTATCGCGTCAATCGAGGGCAAACGAGGCGAACCACGCGTCAGGCCGCCCTTCCCCGCTGTCAAAGGTCTATGGGGAAAACCAACCACACTCAACAACGTAGAAACCTATGCAAACGTCGCGGCGATACTCTTTAACGGCGGCGAATGGTTTGCTTCATACGGTACCGACAAGAGCAAAGGCACCAAGGTCTTCGCACTTGCCGGAGCCATCACAAACGCAGGCCTGGTCGAAGTGCCGGTAGGCACGACACTGGGCGACCTGATATACGATATCGGCGGCGGCATACCAAACGGCAAGGCATTCAAAGCCGCTCAGATTGGCGGCCCCTCCGGAGGCTGTATCCCAAAACAGCATCTAAATGTCCCCCTCGACTATGAATCACTCAACGAGCTTGGTGCCATTATGGGCTCGGGCGGATTAGTGGTCATGGACGACGATACATGTATGGTTGACGTGGCGCGATTCTTCCTGGAATTTGTGCAGGAAGAATCATGCGGAAAATGCGTGCCGTGCCGCGTAGGTACAAAGAGAATGCTCGAAATACTCGAAAAGATTTGTGCCGGCAAGGGAGAGATGTCAGATATCGACAAACTTGAACAGCTCGGCGAGCATATTCAGCAAAGCTCTCTTTGCGGACTTGGACAGACCGCTCCAAACCCCGTACTCTCAACATTGAGGCATTTCAGGCATGAATACGAGATGCATATCAAGCAGAAGATATGCGAAGCGGGAGTTTGTGCAGGTCTTGTTCTGGCACCCTGCCGCAGCGCATGTCCGGCGAATGTAAATATACCCGGATTTGTCTCTCTGACGGCGGAAAAACGCTACGCAGAAGCAATCGCACTGCACAGAAACAGAAATCCGTTTACCGCTGTCTGCGCTCGTGTCTGTTTCCACTCATGCGAGACAAAATGCAGACGTGCTTCTATGGACGAGCCTGTATCGATCAAAGGCATAAAGAGATTTATGTCTGACCAGGAAATTACAGCGCAGCTTCCTGAAATCAGGGAAAATGCCGAAAACGCAAAACGAAAAATCGCAGTTGTAGGCGCCGGGCCGGCAGGCCTTTCATGTGCCTACTTCCTGGCAAGGCTCGGTTACAGGCCCACTGTATTCGAAGCAGAGCCAAGACCCGGCGGAATGCTCGTACAGACTATTCCCGAATACAGACTTCCCCGCGAAGTTCTCGCCCGTGAAGTGCGTATAATAGAAGGCATTGGCGTTGATGTGCTGACAAACCAGAAACTTGGACGGGACTTCACACTCGAAGATCTAAAGTCACAAGGCTACGATGCCGTATTTCTGGGCATTGGAGAGCCGCAGGGACTTATACCAAACCTCAAAGGCTCAGACACTGAAGGTGTATGCGAGGCGATAGATTTTCTGCGGGAATACAACCTTAGAGGCTCTGCCAAAGTCGAAAAGAACATCATTGTTATCGGCGGAGGCAACTCAGCTATCGATGCCGCCAGAACCGCGGTAAGGCTTGGAGCCCAGGTTACTGTTGTTTACAGAAGAACAGAGGCTGAAATGCCCGCCTACGATGAGGAAATCGAAGAGGCAAAACAGGAAGGTGTTGTCATTGAAACACTGACTTCTCCTACTGAAATTCTCTCTCGAAACGGCAAGGTATGCGGCCTCAAGTGCAGCAAAATGGTACTTGGCCAGTACGACAGCAGCGGACGCAAACGTCCCGTTGAAAGCGGCGAGGAGGTCGTTTACAACACAGACCAGATAATCTTTGCCGTCGGCCAGACCATGGATGCCAAATCTATATTCGGAAACCTCGAAGAACCCGCAGAATCTAATCAATACGAATATAAGGTTATTCTCGGCAAAGGAGACGAGGCCCAGGAGCTTATCATGTACGGCAAAAACCGTATCAAGACCGATAAGATAAACGGCCAGACCAGCGTCCCCTGGATATTCAGCGGCGGAGATGTAGTTACCGGGCCTGCCTCCATTGTCGAGGCTGTCGGGGCCGGCGAAAAAGCCGCCACAGGAATCGACGAATACCTCACCGGCGAAAAGCACGCCTTCTGGCGAAAAGAAGTCGCTGTTGATACAGCTTTTGACCCGGACGCAGAACCCGTGCCCTACGCACGTAAAAAGATGGCTCTGCTGCCGGTTGAACGCCGCAGATCAAGTTTCGCCGAAGTCGAACAGTGCTGGATCGAGGGCGAGGCGATACGCCAGGCCCAGAGATGTCTTCGCTGTGACTACGGAAAATACTGTACA
This sequence comes from Limihaloglobus sulfuriphilus, assembly GCF_001999965.1. Classification (GTDB taxonomy): domain Bacteria; phylum Planctomycetota; class Phycisphaerae; order Sedimentisphaerales; family Sedimentisphaeraceae; genus Limihaloglobus; species Limihaloglobus sulfuriphilus. The sequence continues at coordinate 2,153,381 of NZ_CP019646.1, forward strand.
ACAGAATAACACGCGTATTATTCATACAAAGCAGAAAGGCTTATAAATGATAACACTATATATAAACAACCAGGAAGTGCAGGTTCCAGAGGGTTCAACTATTCTCGACGCGGCCAAGGCTTGCAATGTTAATATTCCAACATTGTGCCACCTTGAGAATACGCCGCCAAAAGGACTCTGCCGTGTTTGCGTTGTAGAGGTCGAGGGAGCCAGAGCGATGGCAGCGGCCTGTGCAACGCCGGCCGCCGAAGGCATGAAGGTTAAGACCAATACACGCAAAATTAGAGATACCCGAAGGACAGTCGTCGAGCTTCTGCTCTCGGAGCATGACGGAGATTGCAAAGTCTGTGACAGAAACGATGACTGCGAACTCCAGGAGCTTGCCCGTGAACTTGGTATAACAAGTATCGGCTTCGAGGGCGAAAAAGCCCCCAGCAAGATAGACAAATCAACACCCGCCCTCATTAGAGATGACGGAAAATGTATTAAATGCCGCAGATGTGTTGTTGCATGCAATGAAACTCAGGGTGTCGGCGCAGTGTTCCCCCAGGGACGCGGTTTCACAAGCACTATCAGCCCCGCATTTGACTGCAATCTCGACGAGATTACCTGTGTCCAGTGCGGCCAGTGCGCCGCGGTTTGTCCGGTAGGTGCTATTACAGAACATAATTATATTGAGAACGTCTGGAATGCGATCGACGATCCGAGTAAATATGTGATTGTCCAGACCGCACCGGCTATCCGGGCTGCCCTAGGCGAATGTTTCGGATACGAGCCCGGAACCGTTGTTACCGGCAAAATGGTGGCGGCTCTCAAAAGCCTGGGCTTTGACGGAGTATTCGACACTAACTTCGCGGCAGATCTTACCATCATGGAAGAAGGCACTGAACTGCTCACAAGGCTCAAAAACGCACTTGTGGACAAGAAAGATGTTGCCCTGCCCCAGTTTACAAGCTGCTGCCCGGGCTGGATAAAATTCGCCGAGCACTTCTACCCTGACATGCTCGACAATCTCTCCACATGCAAGTCGCCCCAGCAGATGTTTGGAGCTCTCGCCAAGACATACTACGCCCAGAAAATAGGCAAAAAGCCTTCAGAGGTCGTAGTCGTATCTATAATGCCCTGCACGGCTAAGAAATATGAGTGCTACCGCGACGAAATGTATGACAGCGGAGCCAAAGATGTTGATTACGTGCTCACCACCAGAGAACTCTCAACTATGGTCAAACAGGCCGGCATAGACTTCAAACTCCTAAAAGAGCAGAAGATGGACACTCCATTCCCAGAGTCTTCAGGTGCCGCGGATATCTTCGCAAACACCGGCGGAGTTATGGAGGCTGCGATACGTACCGCCTATGAAATAGTTACCGGTCACGAAGTGCCCGCCCAACAGCTGCACATAAAGCCGATCATGGGACTTGGGGGCATCAAAGAAGCATCGCTCAAGATTGAAGGCACACTGCCAGAATGGTCGTTCCTGGAAGGTGTCGAGCTCAATGTTATGGTGATCCACAGCCTTGGAAATGTACGCAAGGTACTTGAAGAAATGGATATTTCCAAATACCACTTCATAGAGGTCATGACCTGCCCGGGCGGATGCATCAGCGGCGGCGGACAGCCAAGATTTACTGATGACTCTGTTCGTCAGAAAAGAATCGCGGCTATATACGCAGAGGACGAGGGCAAAGAGCTTAGAAAATCGCACGAGAACCCATTTATAAAACAGATATATGATGAGTTCTTCGAAGCACCCCTGAGCGAAAAGTCGCATCACCTTCTGCACACGCAATATACAAAGCGAAACTCTGTAAGCTGATCCCGCGGATAATTAAAAAGAAGCCCAAAGAATTAAAACCTTTGGGCTTTTTTATTATCCTGTATCAAAACACTTCAAAACGAAGATGCTCTTATTTTACTTCTTTTCTCCAAACGGCCTGTAGAGCGGATCACCTATGAGCATCTGCTGCCATGAATTGAACGGCAGCGTGTTGAAATACGCCTCGCCGAGTGAGTACCCCTCAAGCAGTGAAGCGAAAAACTCGCTGGGCAGCGGGAAAGACTGAAGATACGGCTCTGCCACCGCTCCGATGGTTGCCGTTATCCCGTCATTGAGCAGGCCCGGCACCCACTGATTGCTCTGGACATTTCGCATATCAACCGCCTCCCAGCTGGCAATATGATATCCCACCGCGCCGGGGACAAAACTAAAAGCCGGCTTGTAATTTTTCAGGCTGTACCAGCCGCAGTAAACAGCCGTACCGTCGCACTTGCCAACGGGAAAGACTGATTCGGTACGGTCGAGAATACATTTCCAGCCGGCATCTTTAAAATTGCGGTACGCGGTTACGATATCGACATCATACACATCAAGCCCGGGTTTACTGCCCGAGGTATATCCGCGGGAATCAAAACACGCCAATCCGTTAAGGCCTATCTGCTCGGCGATCATCGCCCCGTCAACAAGTGAACATGCGATATCTGCCGTCGGCCCGTCAAGGCGTGAGACAATCAGCGTCTTAGAGTCCGCACTTGCGACATCGCCCTTGAGCTCATTAGTCTGCCATTTATAGAGGCTGTACTCACCGCAGTTGACCATTGCCAGCTCAGAATCAAGAGCCGCGCCGGTCTCTCTGCCGGTGAGGGCATCAATATCCAGCTCAAGCCGAACCAGCAGCCCCGTGAGCCCGAAACGGTTCTTGTAATTTTCTATAGCCTCCTCATCAGGAACTTCTGCGTCCGCATCGGGAACATAGTTTCTCGGGTGAACCAGCTCCGCGAGCTCGGGCTTATCCTTCGAATGGCCGTTAAGAGCAAAATCAACCTTCAAACGCGAACAAAGCGCCTCTGTCATATCCAGACCGTACATGCTGTAATAGAGGCCCAGAAAATCCTGAAGACGCATACTCTGCGCAGAGCCGCTGCCCATCGCGCCTATCTTCTGCAAAGCCTGGTTAAAGGAATTGCTGACCTTAGGAAGTTTTTCCGCGATAGAAGACTGTGTAACATCAATCCCCGACGGATCACCCGCGATCGCCATCGCCCTTGACCAGGTTTGCTCGAATTCCGACAATGCCGCGGCATGATATTGCTCCAGAGCCTGTTTTTTCTTGCCGTCAGAATCGGCCGGCCGGTAGCTGCGGATCCTGTACGGCATACCGTAAGTCGTTACAATACATCGCGGCGGCTGATCACCCTGCCACGCATCGATAAACGCCTTAACCGGCGCCTTAACCTTCTTCTCATAATCACTTTTGCCGATATCGGAGACAACCTCACCGCCAAGCTCCAGCCGGAGGATGTTTTCTGCGGGTACCCCCCGTTTTTCAGCATAATACTCCGCGACCCGCATAGAATCATCAAGCCCCGCGTCGGCGATAACTATCACCTGCTCAGGCGAGAAATGCCCACCCTTAGGCGAATTTCCATCCTTCTCCGCCGGCTCAGCGGCCGCCGCAAAGGCTAAAAAACAAATTGAAGCTGCAAACATCAAACGGCATAAAAACATAAGTCATCCTTCTCCGCGTTTCTGCTTATCGCGGGAATAGCGTTTTTCATAAATATCTTTTCCGGTTAAGACAACGTAAAGTGTCATAAGCATTATCTTTATATCAAGCCATATACAGGCTCTACGCACGTATTCAACATCGAGTTCGAGTTTTTCTTCTATCGTCAACGCGCCGCGGCCCATCACCTGCGCAAGTCCCGTCATGCCAGGCTTAACATCAAGGCGCGAGATATATTTTTCGCCCCATTCAGGTATCTGCGAGACATACAGCGGCCGCGGGCCGACCATGCTCATCTGTCCCTTAAGCACATTAAACAGTTGCGGCAGCTCATCGAGCGAGCTCCTGCGGAGGAAATCGCCTCCCTTTATCAGCCGGCTGTCAGAAGCCGAATCCGGCGAATTACCGTAAGGGTCGCAGTCGAGCCGCATTGTACGGAACTTGTACAGTATAAACGGTTTAGCATTCCTGCCCGCCCTTTCCTGACGAAAAACCGCCGCACCCGGGCTGACACATTTTATATAAACCGCCACTGTCAGATAAACCGGAAGGAGCAGCAAAATCGCCCCCAGAGATATCAGGATATCTAATACACGTTTTAAGATACTATACAAAAAGGATTTACCTCACTGTCTAAATTCAGCTTAAAATTTACAGATTCACATTATAGTAATATCGCCGGCATATATCAATCGATTTTGGATATTTGCCCCGCCGACTTTGCCCGATGCGCCCAACCGGCCGACAGTCACGCCGGCTCAAATCAAACCCTGTATATATTTTTTTGCTATAGACCAATTTTGTTATTGACTTTCAGTTCCTAAAATGTTATAATTTCACTGTTATATTTCGGAGTACTCATGAAAATAGCCGTAGCTGGAGCAACAGGGTTTGTAGGGTCTGAATTATGTCGGCTTTTAAGCAGCATGCATGAACTGACAATATTAACCCGAGACACACAAAAGGGCCATCTCTTTTTTGGTCAAGCATTTACAATTGTTGAATTCTCAGAAAACCGCCCCGACCTTCTTATCTCTGAACTTGAAGGTGTAGATGCTGTAATAAATCTTGCCGGCGAGAACATCGCAGTCGCGAGGTGGACGCCAGAGATAAAACAGAGTATCCTTAACAGCCGCCTTGAAAGCTCACGAAGATTGCTGAAAACTTTCAAAGAAATGCCCGAGCCGCCTAAAACTTACATAATATCTTCAGCCACCGGCTATTACGGCAATCGACCGGGAGAGACACTCAACGAATCCAGCCCGTCCGGCAGCGGCTTTCTCGCGGATGTCTGCCGGCAGAATGAAGCTCTCGCACCCGAATTTGAATCGCTGAGCATACGCACCATAATAATCCGCTCCGGGCCGGTCATGGACCGTGGCGGCGGAGCATTAAAAAAAATGATGCTGCCGTTTCGCTTTTATCTCGGCGCCTGCTTAGGCTCCGGCGAGCAGCACATGCCCTGGATCAGTCTGGAAGACGAAACCGCCGCGATCAAATTCCTGCTTGAGCACGGCAGTCTCTCCGGAGTTTTTAATCTTACCTCGCCGAATCCGGCAACAAACCGCCAGATTTCAAAAGCTATCGCCGCGTATCTGAACAGGCCGTGTTTTTTCAGGCTTCCCGCGGCTGCCCTGCGTCTGCTCATGGGCGAAATGGCAGGCGAGCTGCTATCTTCGCAGCAGGTATTGCCGGAAAGGCTTCTTGAAGCGGGTTTTGAATTTAAACGCCCGCTGTTTCAAGACGTTCTTTCGACATAATCACTATGCGCGTGAGAGAAGTATATCGCCGACAGTATCCGCCTGTATAAGTCCGTCTTCACCGAATACACTTTTTCTCTGGCGGAAACGCTCGCTAATCTTCGCGGCGGCCTCATCGGCGTCAATCTCATAATCGCTGAGCCGAACCGGCATCTCCACCGACTGAAAGAACTGCTCTGTTTTGTCTATAGCTTCCTGAGGTGTTGAAACGCCCCAGATCCGTTTGCCGTACTGGGCGAGTTTGTTACCCTTGTGCTCAAGAGCAAAACGCCACACACCCGGCAGAACAATCGCAAGGCTCTCGGCATGTGCCACACCATAAAACGCCGTCAGCTCGTGCCCGATCATGTGCGTTGACCAGTCCTGTGTCACGCCCTGGTTGATGAGCATATTAAGTGCCATTGTCGCCGACCACATAAAATCTGCCCGCTTATCATAATCGGTAGAATCTTTTATCGTATCAGGGCCGATCTCGATCAGTGTCTGCAGGATACCCTCAGCGAAACGGTCCTGAAGCCGAGATTCGCCGGTTCGGCACATATACTGCTCACAAACATGCACAAACGCGTCAACAACGCCGTTACGCACCTGTTTTTGCGGCAGGCTGAATGTTGTTTCCGGATCAAGTATCGAGAACTTCGGATATACATGCGGGCTGCCGAATGCCCGTTTTTCTTTGGTGCTTCTTTTGCTTATAACCGAATTGCCGTTTGATTCAGAACCCGTTGCCGGCAGTGTCAATATTCCTGCCAGCGGAACAGCGGAGTTTACCTCTGCCTCTCCGGTAAGTATTTCCCAGGGGTCTGTGCAGTCTGTTTTCAAAGCCGCGGCGATATACTTTGCCGCGTCAAGCACCGACCCGCCGCCAACAGCGAGTATAAAATTCACATTTTCCCTGCGGCACTTCTCTATCGCCTGCAAACATGTCTCATGTGCGGGGTTTGGCTCAATGCCGCCGAATTCAACCATCTCAAATCCCGATGCCGCCGAGACAACCTGTTCATAAACACCGTTTCTCTTGATCGAGCCGCCGCCATAAAGCATTAGAACCTTTGAGCCGGATGGAATCAGCTCCGGCAGACGCGAAATAGATCCCTTGCCGAAAACAATACGTGTAGGATTGCAATAATCAAAATTCTTCATAGTTTTCATTTCCTCAAAATTACGGTTTTTAAGATGAATAATTTAAACTGCATTATACATGATTTTTAGAAAATTTAAAGATATTTTTCAAACTGCCAGCGTCAAGCGTGTAACATTTTTCTGCGTGATAATATTATCATTGGATGAGCTGATAGAAAACATGGAACGGCCGGCCCCAACGGCTGTAAATCTTGCCATAAGCCGGATAATTACGGTTTATGCGATAAGGTGTACGTAAAGCAAATTGACGAATTTGCTCCAAACCGCCGATCCTCAGCAGATTTTAACAAATCAATAACGCCTTTTTTAACTTAGATTTAATATTTTTTTGCGGCGTGTGTGTTTTTTGTATCGTTATAATTTACAAAAAAATACCTCAAAGCGTCTATCGCGTGGTCGCTGCTGCCGTCTTTTACCGGCATCTCGTCGGGACAGTCTTGCTGATAGTGGTACGTCTCGAGCGAGCGTATCAGCAGGCGGCATCTCGGGTTTATAACCAGACGGGTTTTTCCCGAAGCGTCTTTGAGGTGGCGGCGAATCAGCTCAACACCGGTGAGTATCCTGCTGGAGCGGTACTGCAATTTTATCCCAAAACTCCTCAGCACACCTGCCGGTCCGGTTCCGCTGGTGTCATTGTGCTGTGCGCCGGCAGGGTCGCAGTAGGTGGTTACTGCCGCGGCGGCCCGGGCGGGAGTGAGCTCGATAATCCTTTTAGCGTGTACGTCCGCTGTTTCCCGCCGGCGGCTGTATTCGTTTATAACACGTATCTGGCCGTCCTGTGCTGCCTGTATCCAAAGACATACAAACGGATTGACATATCCAAAATCTATCGTGCGGTACAGCGGAAGCGATGCATCAAAATCCACAGCCTGAACATGCACATCAGGGTCAAACGAGGAAAAGACTATATTGTCGATCCGCGGCCGCAGACATAGCATCTCCGATTCCCATGCCTGGCGGGAGCTTCGCTGCATCTGGCTTATCGCGTCATCGATTTTATAATAGCCGTTGGCGTTTTTGGCGATGCCTCTGCAATCCGGCTCCAGCGGGCACGATTCACACGCCCTGCCGCGGCAGCGTTCTATCACCTCCCACAGCGACCATTTAAATATAGGGCGGCCGCTGCGGTGTGAGGCTTCGATTTCTTTCTGCATCAGCCCGTACGGACGGTGCATCGTCGAGCAAATCTCCATGCCGGCTTTTATCTGCCCGTTTGAATGTGTGATGAACTGCGCGGCACGGAATACGGCCGGATCAAAATGCTCAAGCTCATCGCAGCGGAGCTTGTTGACGTGATGGCCGCGAACACTGCGGTTTGACTGTGTAAGCAGCTCGACACGTGAGCCGTTTGTCAGGGCGAAGCCGGTTTTGAGGATTTTCCCCTCAATCATATCAGGGTAAACGTCCCTCGCGAAGTTTACCAGATACTCGTACATCCTGTTTGCCTGGTCGAATGAGCCGGCGAGGATTCTTATCTGGCAGCCCGGCTTGAAGACGCAGTCGAGTATTGTCGCCGCCGCGGCCAGCATGGTTTTGCCGCCGCCGCGATTTGCCCACACGATGCAGTCTGTGTTTATGAGTTTTTTGTTTGTGTCCGCGCTGAAGCTGTGCCAGAGATAATCCAGCGGACACGAGCCGGCAGAGCTTAGCCGCTGCGAAGGCACCTGGATATTGAAATATTTCTCGACATACTCCCGAAGCTGCCTTCGTCCGGCTGGGCGTTTGAGCAGGCCGTTTTCGGTATTTTGGGTTTTTCTCCTCTTTTTGCGCGCAGCGGTTGCGTTGTTTGTCATGGGTGTGTTCCTCTTCAAGTATTCAGTTGTCGGTTTTATAAGAAAGCCCGCCCCGATTTGAGGAGGCGGGCTTTTAGAATCTGTGTGCTATTCTTTTTTCTTGAACATTCCGCCAAGGCCTTCGATTGCCTCTGATGCCTTTTTGCCTACATCTTCAGCGGCTTTGCCAATATCTTCGGCAGCTTTGCCGGCACCTTCGACAGCCTTACCGGCTTCTTCGGTTACTTTTTCCACTGACTCTGTTCCGGCCCTGAGCGCATCCTCGCCGATTTGCCCGATGGCTCCGCCCATCTGCTTAACGATTCCGTTAAGGATGGCGTTTAGAACCTTGCGAGCTATCTCGGCGTTTGAAGTTCCGCTATCGCCGCCGATGTTCTCGATTACGATCGGGTCGAGCTTGAACTTGAGTGTATCCGACTGACCGGGAACGGGCAGAACCTTGGCATTGACCTCGGCTCCGGTAACCTCGACTTTTCCGATGCTTATCGGTTTGCTGTCTTTGGCGGGATCATCGGCCGAGGGTTCCTTGTCAGATTTTGGCAGGTTGTTAAGGATGTCCTTGATGTTGTTCTGGTTGAGACTCTTCATTTCATAAAAGATACGCAATCCGTCTATTTTGACGCTTTTTATATGACGGGAATCCCCGCTGAGAACTTCCTTGAGGTCGAAATCAACCTGCAAATCGTCCATCTCCAGCATGTTTGCGTTGGCGTAATCCTGGGGATTGGCGATAACCAGCTTGTTGAGATTGGCGCCGCCTTTTATAGGTGCGAAATTCGCCGTTCCCAGAGTTACATCAACGCCAAGAACATAAGTTCCGCCCTTTTCTATACCGGCCTTGATGATGCTGCCGCCGAACATTTTCAGACCAACAGCAGCCACAACGACAATGATAATAATCAAGACCAGCAGTTTTGTCAGGAAACTGCTTTTCTTCTTTGGTGCCTTCTCGGCTTTTTGTTCTGTTTTCTCTTGTTCACTCATATTACTCTTCCTTTCGAAAATTAAATTGAGAAATTTCGTGTTCGTATTTTATATTGCCTGTTTCTATTTGCCTAACCTAACCGCTCCATTATTCTTCACTTGTTTATCAATATTATACGAATGCCAAACAAGTGAAGAACGGCTCTGATTGCGTCATGCGATATTGCCTGAATTTTAACTTTTAAACTCATCGTAGGTCGGGCTTCCAGCCCGACACAAATTAAATTCCCCTCTCACAGAGGGGTGCCCGAAAGACGGGGTGTTTTGCACGCTGAAGCGTGTACTCATACTAAGTAGGTCAACCGTCCTCGGTTGACATTTAAACGGCAAGCGGGGACGCTTGCCCTGATATGGAACGACCTTTGTCAATAGTTTTAATGAGATTATATTTACTTTTTTTTAAATTTTACATATCTTATTTTAATGACGCATGATAGCGTGGGATTCTTCGACGTTGATTCAGTCTGATATACGTGGATTAGCTTTTGGCCAGAGCCGACATTGAAATACTCCGTCGCAAACCTTGCTTTCTACGGGCATGAGTCAGACTTACCGATAAGGCATATCTGTCATATAGGACAATCGCAAGTGGTTTTTTCGTACCCACGCCACCATTTGTCATGTTTTTCTGTATTAAATTTTAAATGTTTTTTTCCCAGGGTGATAAAAAGTATATGAACTAAACTTTCTGCGGCTGAGCCTGTTTTCTTGCGTAATACTGGGTTGCTGTGAACCATATGAACCCGGCCAGCTCTCTGGCAACTGCGATGTTGGCCTTTACCAGAATCTTGCCCCTGGCCCGAAGGTACCTGTGCCGGTAACTCAAACGCTGCCCGGCCCTGTCAGCTATTTCTATTCCCCATTGCGGCCGGCTCTCTCTACGTTTTTTAAGGGCCTTAGATGGAACATATCGATGCCGGTAGTGGTGGGCAGTTTCATTGAGCAGCCGCCTTACCCGCTTATTGCCGGCCTTGGTTATCGGGCCTTTTTTTTCTGATTCTCCACTGGAGTCCTCTTTAGGGGTTAAACCGAGGTATGACATAAAAGCCGGGGCTGATTCAAAACGGGCAAAATCAAAAATTTCCACCAGAATGGATATTGCCGTGATGGTCTTGATGCCGTGAAAACAACTCAAAATACCTACCATTTCGCGGTAGTCATCCGTTTCTGCCAGCGCCTCAACACGCCGATCACACCTGTCGAGCCTTTCACAACAGTTTATGTACTGGGCGAAATATGCCTCAAAGACTTCATTCAGGGCGGGCTCTTCGAAGTTTATACCACGCAGCCAGGTTATATGCTTATCTGTCCAGTGATTGCCCTGATGGTAAATATAGCTATGACGATTGAGAAACTTGAGTATGTGATGTTGTGCTCTCTGGACATCCTTTCGGGCTGTCTCACGAAGACGCACCAGCTCTCTATCTGCCTCCTGTTTCTCATTGGGAGCGTGAACCTCGGTCAACAGGCCCGCACTGTAGTACTCCTGAAGCTTCTTTGCGTCCCTGCGGTCTGTTTTTATACGAACTCCGGGTTTTACCGGTACCAGAGATGGGGCGATTACCGCACATTTAAAGCCCAGAGCCTCAATCCTGCGCTTGAGAGAAAAGCCGCAAACGCCGGCTTCATAGCAGAATTCAACCGGCCCAGGTGCCTGACGGGCTATCTTTTTTACTGCCCGTTTAATATCAGAGGGCGTATTTTTGATTGTAAATTCAACAACATTATCCCGATCAGGGTATTTTATGGCAGCTTTATGTTGTTTTTTGTGTGTATCCATTCCTACATATGTTATAATATTGTTCATAACGACCGGTACCTTTCGTATTGTATGCGGCTCTGTTGCCACAGTGTAATAACCCGCGATTGGCAGGTGCTACGTACACCTTATCGCATAAACCGTAATTATCCGGCTTATGACGAGATTTGCAACCGTTGGGGCCGGTCGTTCCATATTTTCTACGTAAATCTTAACTTTTTAAATTATTAGACAGGATTTACAAGATAGACAAGATTAATTTTTTATTATATCTTTTCTTCATGTCCTTCATGCTCTTCATGGTAAATTCAAATCCTGTAAATCATGTTAATCATGTCTATTTGATTACTTTTAGCTATTAACTTTTAAAACTGAGCAAATTCGTGAATTTGCTCTACACTGATGCATTTGCCTAATGCCTGTTACTTTTCAATCGCGTCTATTCGCGTCTGGTGCCTGCCGCCTTCAAAATCGGTGCTTAGCCACAACTCAACGATTTCTATCGCTTCTTCTATTGACATCATTCTCTGTCCCAGCGAGAGCACGTTAGCGTTGTTGTGTTCTCTTGAAAGCCGTGCCGAACGCAAATCCCAGCACAGGGCGCAGCGAATGCCGCGAACCTTGTTGGCGGTGATCGCCTCACCGTTGCCCGAACCGCCAAGCACGATTCCCCTATCACATTTACCCTCGGCAACAGCCTCGGCGGCCGGACGGATAAAATCCGTATAGCTGCATGACTCTTCGCTGTCGGTGCCGAAATCTGCGACTTCATAGCCGCGTGATTTGAGCCATTCTTTGATGATTTCCTTATACTTGTAGCCGGCATGGTCGGACGCTAAAGCTATTTTCATATATTACTGATTCCTTTCTGTTTTTGTTTAATTATCTTTGTACGTGTATTTTACATCGCCATTAAACACATTTCAATCAAAATACATAAAACCTGGCGCAATTAGCTTAAAGCTCTACATGTTTTTCGGTCTTTTACCTTACCTTAGCCGGCCGGTGAGTCTCCAGTAATAGCTGCCGCCGGTGCGAATCCTTTTGATTGCCTCTGCCGCGGCGTGGGTTGAGCATAAAAGCTGTTTTGAACGGTAACGCGACATAAAACGGCGTGACGAGCGGATTATGCGTTCACGTTTTTCACGCGGCAATCGCGGCAGGTCGTCAAGAAACGGCTCGGGATTCCAGAGCGGCTCAAGACCGAAACCGGCATCTTTAATCGCTGCCAGCAGGTTTTCTCTCTCCCTGTCGGGCTTGGCCTCAATGCGATGAAAGCCGTTTTTCTCAAACAGTGTACCAAATTGAGGCATTGCCGAGATAACCTCAATCAATGGTTTTCCTGCCGGCAGCAGTGATTCGGCGATTATCCGCGAAGCCAGCCCAAGCCCCCTGTATGCCGGATGCACGACAAGCCGGCTCAGCCGCAGTATGTTGCGGTTTATGCTCATCGCACGGGCTTTCGGATCGGTAATTTTCGCGAAATATCCCGAACACGCCTGATTCCGCCCGCGGCAGTTGAGTGTCGGTCGTGAGTAAATAATAACCGCTATCGGATATCTGGCACCGCCGGCGGTATCATGAAACGCGAAACTGCGGGCTATAAGCCCCGGGCTGCCCGGGGCGTAATGAAACGGGCGAAGCAGGGCATAATCGCCTGGAGTTGCCTTGCGGAGCCGGATTCGACGGTGCAATTCCTCGGCTGTCTGCATATGTAAACCTCCTTATTAGTTGAATTTAAATGTTTTGTGACGCGAAACCTGGTCATTCATATTTACGGCAGTTCTCGTTTTTGAAAACGTATGACCGGCTGCGATTGGGCGTTTGTGTAAATGATAATATCCGGCTTGAGAGCTTTTGCGATTTCCTCATTTGCCGAGGACAAAACAAAAGAATAGCCGTCCCTGTTCGCAAGCTCCCGAATATGCCGGCACAAAGCCGCACCACTCAAATCATCGAGGCACGAACAGAACTCATCGCAGAAAATAAGCCTTTTGCCCGATAAAATCGCCCTGCAAAGCTCAAACCGAAAACATTCGCCGCGGCTGAGCTGCTTCGGCGTAGAGAACATGGTGTAGGCCTCCCTGATTCCGCAGGCATAAAGGCTTTTCAACCTCTCAAAAACCGTGCCGCCGAGCTGGTCTATCAGCGGTCTGCCTGCCTCAGCCGGATTCGCGTCGGCCATGCACGCCAGAGGAGCGGCGGAGTAAAAAAACTCCTCAAGCAGCTGCGTCTTGCCGCTGCCGCTGGCACCGGTTATAAGACAAATATCGCCCGCATAAATGTTTATATCCATCGCTGGGCGGATAAGACGGTCATCAAAATGGCTTTTTTTAAGACCAAAAAAGGCCGCCGCTTCAAGCCCTGAACTGCTCAACCGCGGCGCGGCGGCATACAAAACTGATGAACGCAGGTTATACGGCTTCATTTTGGAAACTTTCGCTGATCTCTTTTCGGATTTGTGCTATAATCTGCCGGACACGATAGATACTAAGCCCTGTTTCCTGTGCGATTTTCTGTATCGATACCCCCCGAAAGAAATATCTCCTGCCGACTTCGCGGCTGACACCTTCCATGTGCAGATGCAGCCGCATATATCCGCAGAATTCCGGGCTTTTTAGCCGGCGAAGTATCCGTTTGAACCGCCGCTGCATGGCAGCACGGGACGCACCCCTTATCGCGGCTATTTGAGATAGACTGTAACCATCTATAAAGTATAGCCTTACGATAACCCGATCAAGTCTGTCGAGCATACGGCTCCTGCGGATTAGTTTGTTGATATGCTCGCGATAGGCGTGCATGTGCAGGGCGGTCGAGCTGTCGAGGTACTCCATTTGCCTGTTTGTTGTACTCATGTTGAGCCTCCATCTTACATCATCTATTGAATTATATAACTGTACGTCAGTGTTAGATATTTATCTAACAGAATGAAGTTTACACAAAACACAATCAGGGTGCAATAACTTTTTTAGGTTTTTTTTTGGTTTTTTTTAAAATTCCACCCCATTACCCAGGCTAAATAGGCGATAAATGATGTATATGTTTTGGAACTATAAAACCACCCAACAAAAAAAGCCTGCACAATGCGATATAAGAGCTTTAATTGCAAACACTTAAAAAACCGCATTGACAAGAGGCCTATTTGAGCATAAAATATTGACTGAAAAGTTAAAAATTTACAGATTATTTAAAACAAATTTCGCCTTTTAATGGTATTTATAAGTGTTCTGTAAATTATTGTGTGATGAAACTAATTCGGAGGAATTCATGTACGATTTCTCGATTTATAAACCATTGCTTGTCCAGCTTAAGGTTTACATTTAGTTTGTGCTTGATGTAGAGCGTTGCTCGTTTGAGAGCAGCTTTTTCAATACAAAGATTTAAGAATTCAGCATAGGTTTTGCCGCTATGGCTCTCTGATGCGGAGAAAGTATCTTCTAAGAGCCGTCAGCGGGAACCTATTTTACAAATAAATAGCCGGAAAGTATTCCTGCAAGAATGTGCGGACGTTGACGCAGCGTCTGCGCCGGAAGTTCCAACCTTCCGGTTTCAAGAAACCGAGGGTGATGAGGCTTCCTTGAAACCTTCCCTGGCAGGAAGAAGTGGCGGTAGAAATCGACTTGCCTTGCCGTTCAACTGCGAACGGCTTTTCGGGGTTCAGCCCTTATCTACCGCCGTTCCGGTTGCGTTTTATGGTTTAAGGTTAAACATAAGACCAAGATAACCAAAACTGGAGCAAAAAATTTTCTGATTTATTTTTGCATGCGCAAACACAGCGTATGGAGCAAATTCACAGATTGGCTCTGATATTTCTCCTCCTGCCCCCCCCTTTAGAGAAAATTTATGAATTTTCTCTACAATATTGCCCCACATCAATATTCAAAGAAATTTTACTTGCCTTGTAATGTATATTGTCTTTAATAGAATTGGAATGTAGTATAGTTTAATAACAGAATGTAGAAACAATGGGTAAAAACTTCGAAAAAAAAATCAGAATAGGAATCATCGGTTTTGGCACGGTCGGCTGCGGCACGGCTAAGATTCTGCTTGAAAACCGTGAAAATATCCTCAAAAAAACCGGTCTTGACCTGGAACTTGTAAAGGTTGCAGATTTGGACATAACAACTCCGCGTGAAATCGAGCTCCCCGCGGGTATGCTGACTGATAACACAAACGAGATAATCGAAGATGACTCGATTGATCTGGGCATTGAGCTTATAGGCGGAACGACCGCGGCAAAAACCATCATAGAGAAGCTGCTCAAAAAAGGCAAAGGCGTAGTAACCGCCAACAAGGCCCTTCTGGCCAAGCACGGCATAGAGCTGTTCCGCCTGGCACGAGAAAACGAAACTTTCATCTCCTATGAAGCCAGTTGTGCCGGCGGGATACCTATCGTGCTGGCTCTTCGCAGCGGTCTGGCCGCCAATAATATCGAGGGCATCTACGGCATTCTCAACGGAACCTGCAACTTTATCCTTACCAGCATGGCGGTTGAGAACAAGGATTTCCCCGTCGCTCTCAAAGAAGCCCAGGAAAAAGGCTACGCCGAGGCAGACCCAACTCTCGACATCAACGGCGGCGACAGCGGACACAAGATCGCGATTCTGGCAAGCATCGCGTTTGGATATGAAATTTCGTTCGATGATGTTCGTGTCAGCGGCATAGAAAATATTTCTATACAAGACATAAATTACGGCTTGGAAATGGGTTATGTTCTCAAGCTGCTTGCCGTGGCCCAGCGTGATGCCGGCGACGGAATATCGCTGCGTGTGATGCCGGCCTTTATCAGCAAGACTGACCAGCTCGCCGGCGTCAGCGGCCCGTTCAACGCGGTTAGCGTATTTGGCGATGCCGTCGGCCAGACAATGTACTACGGCCGGGGAGCGGGAATGATGCCCACAGCCAGTGCGATTATCGCTGATGTAATAGAAGCCGGCCTGGGCAACGCAAAGCGGAGTTTCGAGGCGATGAAACTGCGAAGCCGCGAAGAGTTCCTCGAACACAGGGCTGATCCGGACGAAATCGAAAGCCGCTTTTATATCCGACTTCTGGCTCTTGACAAGCCGGGCGTATTCTCGAAGCTCTCCGAAGTGCTTGGCAAAAA
Source organism: Limihaloglobus sulfuriphilus (assembly GCF_001999965.1). Taxonomy (GTDB): domain Bacteria; phylum Planctomycetota; class Phycisphaerae; order Sedimentisphaerales; family Sedimentisphaeraceae; genus Limihaloglobus; species Limihaloglobus sulfuriphilus. The sequence goes on from NZ_CP019646.1 coordinate 2,169,427, forward strand.
CGGCATAAGCATCTCCGGCGCACTTCAGCATGAGGGACGCGGGCCCAATAATACCGTACCGGTGATTATAACCACTCACCTGACAAAGCTCTCTGCCATTAACAAGTCGATTGAGCAGATACAATCACTCTCTGTGATAGAAGGCTGCCCGACATGTATCCAGATAGCCGAGCTGCCCGAAGATACGGATTAAAAGCAGGCATAAGGCGTTAGAGAGAACCCCGATGAATCGCAACACGCGGGTTATCAGGATTTGAGATTTGAAATTATAAAGAGAAATTTTGTAAAAAAATAAAAACAACCTGTTTATAATCCGGTATAATACAAATTCCGGATAAACATTTAGCTGATTATTCAAACACCGAAATTTTGAAAAACAATACTATGAAACACATTATAGTTATACCGGATGGCGCGGCAGATGAGCCGCTCGAGATTTTCGACGGTAAAACCGTCATTGAGGCCGCCCGCACTCCGAACATAGACAGGCTCTGCCGCAGCGCTTACCAGGGCATGGTGAGAACCGTCCCGGAAGGTGTAGCTCCAGGCAGCGATGTAGCCCAGATGAGCATACTTGGCTACAATGTCCTGGAGAACTATAACGGGCGGGCACCTATCGAAGCCGCCGCCCAAGGCATAGATCTGGGCAGCGAAGACTGGGTGTTCCGCTGCAACCTTGTTACCTATGCCGATGAATGCATGGCAGACCACAGCGCCGGGCACATCTCCAACGAAGAAGCCGGCAAGCTGATGGATGTGATCCGCTCAGAGCTGGAAACAGAGAACATCAGATTTTATAAAGGTGTCAGCTACAGGCATTTATGCGTTATAAGCGGCGCAACCTTTGACCTTGAGACACAGCCGCCCCACGAGATTATCGGAAAGCCCATCGACAAGAATCTGCCAAAAGGCAAAAACGAATCTCTAATCCGTGAACTTATGCTCCGCAGCCGCAGCCTGTTCGAAAACCACGAGATAAACACCGTCCGAATGGACCTTGGCGAAAATCCGGTAAGCTCAATCTGGCTCTGGGGTCAGGGCAGAAAAACAGAGCTCAAGCCGTTCAAAGACGCTTACGGCAAGACCGGAGCCATGATAACCGCCGTAGATCTGGCACGCGGGCTGGCAACGCTGATTGGTTTTGATATAATCAACGTCGAAGGCGCAACCGGTTATTACGACACAAACTATCAGGGCAAAACCGAAGCGGCCAAAGAAGCGCTCAAGACGCATGACGTCGTAGTCGTGCATATTGAAGGCCCCGATGAAGCCGGCCACAGCGGCAACGCAGTGATAAAAAAGAAAGCTCTCGAGCGGATAGACGAGCTGGTTATAGGCCCTCTGGCAGAGGAAATGGAGAAATATCAGGGTTCACGTATGCTGGTTATGCCTGACCACCCTACTCCGATCCGCACCCAGGGCCATACCGCCGAGCCGGTACCGTTCCTTATTTATGGAGACGGCATAAAACCAAATATAGATAAAACTTTCTCAGAGAGAAACGCCGCACAAAGCGGGCTTTTTATTGATGAAGGATATCAATTAATGGAATTTTTCTTAAAAGGTATGAGGAGATAATGGCAATAATTGTTCAAAAATTCGGCGGCACATCCGTTGCCGACGCAGAAAAAATACAAAGGGCTGCCAGGCGCGCGAAGAAACGTGCAGACCAGGGCTACCAGGTTGTTATGGTAACATCAGCCCGCGGCAAGATGACCGATCATCTGATAGCAGATGCCCTGGAGCTTAACCCCGATCCGTGCCGACGCGAAATGGATCAGCTGCTCAGCACGGGCGAGCAGCAGACGGTCGCCCTGATGGCAATGGCTCTGCACTCTATGGGCCAGCCGGCAATAAGTATGACAGGTTTCCAGGCCGGCATCAGGACAGATGCAGTGCCGGCCAAAGCCCGTATCACGAATATTGAAAGAGAAAAGATCCAAGCCCAGCTCGATGATGGCAAAATCGTCGTAGTTGCCGGTTTCCAGGGCATTGACGAATATGAAAACATCACGACTCTTGGCCGCGGCGGCTCTGACACAAGCGCGGTTGCGTTAGCCGCGGCGCTCGAAGCCGAACAGTGCGAGATATACACCGATGTTGACGGCGTATATACCACCGACCCGCGCAAATTCAAGCGAGCACTAAAGATAGACCAGATCAGCTATGATGAAATGCTCGAAATGGCCTCTCTTGGTGCCGGCGTAATGCATGGACGGGCGATCGAATTCGGCAAGAAGTACGGCGTAACTATACACGTTCGCAGCAGTAGCAAAGAAATAGAAGGAACATTAATAACACACGAGGTCCCCAAAATGGAAGGTATTCTTGTATCTGGCGCAACTATCCAGAAAGATCTGGCTAAAATAACTATTATTGAAATCGAAAACCATCCCGGAATAGCGGCAAGGATATTCGCTAATCTGGCCAAAGCAAGGGTAAGCGTGAACGATATTATCCAGACAGAGATTAGCGAGGATATAGCTAACCTCTCATTCACTGTAGGCAAAAGCGATCTTGCCGATGCGATGAAGTGCATCAAAAAGATAAAATCTGATGTGAACTACAAAGACATGTTCGTGCGGGAAGACATTGCCGAAGTCAGTATCGTAGGTATCGGTATGCGTACGCACTACGGCGTTGCTGACAAGATGTTTAATGCCCTTGCCCAAAAACAGGTTAATATCGACTCGATAACCACAAGTGAAATACGCATCAGCTGTATTATCGATAAGGACCAGGGCGATATGGCCCTTGAAACACTGTGCACGGTATTTGAGCTCGACAAGGAACCCGAAGACCGGGAGATGTAAACCGCGGGCGCCGCAACTTTTACTACCGCAGTTAGTACAATCCTTACACGCAGGATTTGCGGGGCTTTACCGGTTTATTAAATCCAACGAAATATGGCCGCGAATGAAAAGCGAATGTAGAAGCGGCCGTGAAAAAAGAGACGTATTTTCATACGCCTCTTTTTTTATGTGTCTGTTTGTCTGATTTGGGGTAAAAAACCCCTGCAAACAAGAAACCTTATCAATCTCTTGTTCTTAGAAGAGCAAACTTATAGGTTATCAGCTCAGCTGGTAATCAGCACGGCTGCCGGATTATTCAGTTGTTTCTGAGTCAATCTCGTCTGCGAGCTTGTCGATCTCGTTTTCAAGATCCTCACCGGCTTCTTCTGCGGCCTCTCCGGCGTCTTCCGCGGCTGCCTTTATCTCTGATTCAGTTTCAGGAAGTCCCTGTGAATCATCTTTGCAGCCGGCAGTAAACAACAGAGCGATTACCATTACAAGCATTAAACTTACTAATTTGCGTACCATACGATGTCCTCAAAAATAATTGTTAGTTTCAATGAATAAATTAACGCGTATTTATTATATACTAAACATTATTTTTTGCAAGCATCAGAACCGCAGCATTTTTTCTGGGCGGGCTTATCTTTGCACGCCTCTGTGCCGCAGCCTTTTGCTTTATCGGAACAGGATTTAGCTTTTGCCGCCTGACAGCCGTTCTCGCTGCACGCTTTCATTGCCTTGTTATGCCGGGAGGCCTCTTTTGTGGAGAGCTCTTCAAGACGGGCTATCAATTTTTCATCGCCTATCTCAGAGGCCAGGGCCTTGAGCTGTTTGATTTTGCTGCGGCGTGTTTCATGCTTGCGTATTTCCTGGTCGGCGTGCTTACAGCCGTCGGTACATGCTTTAGCCGCGGCTTCTTTGCAGGCATCGCCGCATTTTGCGCCGTCTTTGGGTTTACAGGCGGCGGCTTCAGAGCAGGATTTGCCGTCTTTGGGTTTACAGGTATCTGCCGCAGGGCAGCTCTGAGCACACTTTGCGCGGACAGCATCCTTACAGGCAGACTCTCCGCCACAGCCCTTTTTGGAGCCTTCGGCGTAACTTATTGCAACGAAAAATGTTAAAGCAACTATTGGTGCTAATATTAAACTTAATTTTTTCATTTTGGTTCTCCTTGAATTTCTTTAACTATACGATTTTTATTTGTCAACATAAACAACCTTTTTGATTGTTCTCATACCATAGTAGCTAACTATAGTATCAATGTCAAGTAAAAAACTATAGTTTTATTTCAAGAGCTGCTCCTTTTGTAAATATTCTAATTTACGCCACAGTGGTAAGCCCTTGCCTGAGAGTGTATAACATTAAACACGACCTGGCAATTGGGGTATCCGCTTTCATAGTTTTTTGCTTCTGCCAGGATTTACGGCTTTCTACGCAGAACCAATGAACCGTACGCCAACAGTATAAGCGCTGACGGCTCGGGCACCGGCCGGTTCTCTGTAGTGAGAAACTATGGACAGTTACTTATTAGATTTGTATTTTTATTCTTTTTTTGCATCCTTGCCTTTCTTTTAAGTGTCATTGGCCCGCCGACGGCAATGGCCGCAGATGACTGCCTGCCAGCTTTTCCATTTTACTCCTAAACGAATCTGAGACAATCCAGCATTTGCGTCACAAACTCATCACTGCAATTCTAAAACTTTTATAAACCAATACTTAGACTACCACGCCCGCCGACCCGTGTCCGGAAAACAGGGGACAGTTACCCAATTCTTTTTTTACATCCTTGTCTTTCTTTTTCGTTTCTTTGGCCTGCCGGCGGTAATGGACGCTGACGACTGCCTGCCAGCTTTTCCATTTTACTCTTAAACGAATCTAAGACAATCCTGCATTTGCGTCACAAACTCATCACTGCAACTCTAATACTTTTATAAACCAATACTTAGACTACCACGTCCGCCGACCCGTGTCAATAAAAAACGCGGCAAATCACTATTAAAAGGGTAACTGTCCCCTATTTAGTCATCCGCCTGCCGAGCCTGTCGTAGAAGTAGTCGGTGATAATACTTTTTAAAAATACATGTAACTCATTGTAATAAAATATGTTGTATTTTAAAAGAGACCGAACCCTTTTAATTTTTCCCTGCGGCACAGAAAACTCTTCAATAAGGTCGTACGCTATATTATCACGCAACCTGCACACAAAGGAACTGTTATTGTCGAGGACTTTCTGAAACAGTTCTAATTTGGCATAACCACGGTCTTTAACATATATGCGACCAGGTTCAAGTTCTTTCGAAAGCTCTTCTTTTTCATTGCCGTTGGCATCTGTTATGGTCATCTTGATCGGCACATGTTTTTCTATATCAAAATGTGTATGTGCCTTAACAGCAGCTTCATTGTCATCCGGTTTCCATAAAGCCCATCCCATCTTGGATACGCCGCGGATCACGGTGCCGTCAACGGCAGTAAGGATACCCGAAAGATCGTTAAGCTTGCTGCGACTTGATATTGGTTTGAGTTTTTGCGAAAGGTTTTCTACGATCTCCTGCATCAAGCTGCTGTCAAAAACAGATGCCGCTTCGGAAAGACTGCCAAGTGAGGCACGAGAGCATTTTAACTTCTTCTGTACGTTCTTAAGTTCGCTTGCCTGCTGGATTGACCTCAAAGAAGTGCAGATCGGATTGAACATGTACAGCAGAATCAAAGACATATATTGATCCATGTGCAGAATACGATTGCCAGCTCGGTCACGTTCACAACCGGCCTGGTGGAGTGATTCGAGAATGCCTGAAATTGACTTAAAGTATTTCAATCCCTGAACTTGGCACTCTTCTATGTCTATGCGTTTAGCTGTCATAAACCCTATTAAAACATAGACTTACAAAGAGCGCAAGTTTAAAAATTATTATTTTTTGAAAAATATCATATACTCAAGCAAAAATAGTGCCGAACAGGATTGGTCTCAACCCTTTTAATTATCCCCTCTATATTATGTGTGTTATTTGCCGTGCAGAGCTGCAAAGAAAATAGACTTATAAATCTTCGAAAAGAGTTGCTAATAGACGATGATAATTACATCAGATTGTATAGTCAATCTTTCAATGATATGGAAGCTAATCTAAAGCGGCACGAAGAAATCAAATATGAGATAAAGGGCAAATTGTCTGGAAAAAAATTTAGTAAGATTTATCAAGGTACCAGCATTGCAGATTTTCAGATGTGGAATGACAAAATCATACTTTTTTCACTAAACGGTTTTCTGTTGTATAATCCGTTTACCGATCAAGATGAATGGATATATAAGAATGAACATACTTTAATACGTCATCCTCTTGTAGAAATTGACGACGACAGCGGCAATATATACGCTTTTTGCAGCCTTTACCCTGAAATGAATAAAATATTGGCTCCTCACACAAATTTGTGCATATTTTCAGGTTCAGGCAGCTTTCCAAGGCAGTGATATAAGGCTAACTGCAGCGTCGGGATTGTCCTGAATCCATAACATCTTTTGACTATTGTTTTAACTTTATTGTTCATACCTTCGGTGACTCCATTGGTGACTCGGCATTTGAAATAATTTATGATACCTTGCTGATGTTTTCTGAGCATCCAGGCAAAATCACGTAATGGTTCGAGCCTGCTGTGGGTGGCCCACCAGAACCACTTTGCAAGATATTTTTTGGCAGCTGCAGGGTAGCGGTAATCCCAAAAATCACGAAAGGATTCTTTCAATAAATAAGCCCTGTTGACTTTAAGATTCAGCTTCTCCAGATACCCCAGACGTGCACGCTGTTTGTCTGTAAGATTTTCAGGATTCTTCAGCCAGATATATCGCGTTTTTTTAAGCAGTTCGGGGTTGTCTTTTTTGAGCGTGATAGCTTCCTGTTTGCGTACCTCATCGACAGCCTGATTCAAATGTTGTACGATATGAAATTTATCGAAAACCAGAACAACATCCTCGTCAACATGCTCTTTTACAACATCAATGTACGATTGCCACATATCACAGCAAACCGCCTTTAAACTGCCTTTTAACGAATTTCCATGTTCTTTGAAAAACGCCTCCAGCGTCTCTTTTTTCCGGCCCTGGCCGCTCCATAAAATGCGTTTTTCTTCCAGGTCGTACACCACCGTCATATACGTATGACCCTTGCGGCGGGATACTTCGTCAATGCCAATATAAATGACCTTTCCTGTATCCCTGTGTTTCATGCCGTAGTCAACTGCCTGCTTTACCGCAGACTGAACCGTATTCCAGCTGACATTAAACATCTGAGAAACCGTCTGCCAGGGCAGCAATTTCGCCATACTGCTCAAGGTCCAGACCAATCCGTTTGTCATACGTGATTTACCTGAGGTAAAGGGTATGTCCTCAACCCGCGGGCCACCGCATTTGGGACAGCTGACACGAACCGGACGGTAATACAGCACCACCGGTATGCCCCATAACGGAACATGTTTAATCTGCCGTTGCGGAAGCCGGTCACGTTGCGGAGCGAGCGTCTGACAGGTGCCGCAAGGCAACCGACGACGTTTGTGAACGTCTAAATAAAAGTTGAGCTGATTGTCACTATAATCGACTTTTACCACTTTATGTCTCTTGACTTTTAATGTCTTTTTTAGTATTCTTTTAAGCAGCATATGTTTTCCCTTGCTATAACATTGTTCTAAATCATCATTATAACAAGTGTTAACATATGCTATATCAAATTTTTCTGCACAAATTTATGTGAGGAGCCAAAATATTGTTGGCTATTAATATACACAAAAAAACAGCTTCCACATTTCTAATAGGCGATAAAAAGTTAGATACTGACAATTATGGTTTTACTATTACTCGCGATGGGGCTACAGCAAATATTCTTGATGACAAAATCCATATTAAGTAGAGCCTGTCCGTTGCGGTCAAGGCTATGTGGAATAAGTAGTTATATTAAAAAAATAAGACTATAAAACGTCTTTTTTGCCTGTTTTATTAAAATAGGTGTGTTATAATTGTTAATCATTAAAAAACATACAATTATAAGCCTTAAAAAAGGAACGACACACCTATGAACAGAATAGTACCACGACAGACGTATTTTTCAAAGTCAATTCCAGAAAAACGGGGAAATTTTGAATATCTTCAGGAGCGGCAACTGCTCATAACCGTTGACGATGTTATCGCGAAATCTGGTATTGAGAATTCTGCTATCGAGCATTTTCTTGCCCTTGCAGAGCAGAAAAAAGCCCGGCTCGCTCTTGATACAGGGTGTTCACCACTGCTGACTGCTCAAGAGCATGATGAGACCGTTTACAATGCAGTCTTTGCACTGAGGGCTTCGCTGCTTCGCAAAAAGCTACAGCTTTCACTTCGCAGCTTCGCACTGGTATTATCCCACAGCGATCTTTATCAATGGTTCTGCTCTCTTGAGCGATTTATGACGCCGCGGATACCCGGCAAGAGCAAGATACACCAGCTGGAAAACATGATTCCGCCGGAGATGAGTAAACAGATTGACCGGCAGTTATTTTCTTCACTCAATACTGATATACTGCCCGAGCCGATAGACTTTAGTAAATGTTATTTTGATTGCACCTGCATTGATGTAAACATACATCACCCGATAGACTGGCTATTGCTTCGGGATGCAGCACGCACACTGATGAAGGCTACGCAGAGAATTCGTAAGACAGGGCTGCTGCACAGGATGCCTAAAGAGCCTGAGTGTTTTATCTCAGAGATGAACGGTTTATGTAAAGAAATGGCATTATGGAAACGTAAAAAGGATGCCCGCAAACACAGAAAGCGTACGTATCGCAAGATGAAAAAACTGATCAAGGTCATCGCCGCTCACGCTCAAAACCATCTTAAACTCCTTGAAAACAGCCATCACAAAACAGGTTTGACTAACGCAGTGATACTCCAGATCGTAAAACAGATGAGCAACGTCTTCAACCTGCTTACTCAGGCTGTTAATAATGCCCACGAACGTATCATTGGTGAACGCAGAGTTAAGAATGAAGATAAAATACTGAGCCTTTATGAACCCAAGGTGAATGTTATTGTTCGTAACAAGGCAGGCAAAGATGTTGAATTTGGAAATACTCTTTATCTTGCCGAACAGCCTGATGGGCTGATCGTTGACTGGAAGTACTATTCAGAGCAGGCTCCGCATGAGAGTAAAATGCTCAAAGAAAGCCTGGTCAATATTGAAATTATGACCGGCACAAAACCTCAACTCGCCTGCGGAGGAATGGGGGACAGTTACCCATTAAATTTGTATTTTCATTCTTTTTTTGCATCCTTGCCTTTCTTTTAAGTGTCATTGGCCCGCCGACGGCAATGGCCGCAGACGACTGCCTGCCTGCTTTTCCATTTTACTCCTAAACGAATCTGAGACAATCCTGCATTTACGTCACAAACTCATCACTGCAATTCTAATACTTTTATAAACCAATACTTAGACTACCACGTCCGCCGACCCGTGTCAATAAAAAACGCGGCAAATCACTCTTAAAAGGGTAACTGTCCCCTGTTCCTGACCTTCACTTTTATTAATTTTATCCGCTGCATCCATAGCACTATCTGATGGTTCACATTCAGCGTTATCGCCTTGATCATCACTAACTTCATCCAGCGCATCATCCAAGGGAGAATTAAAAGGGTTGAGACCCTTTGTTTCGCTATTATTACGTATCTCCTTTATTTTAAAATGTTACACTCGCTAAATCTGTATTCTTTAAAAGTATTATTCATGTTATCCGTTTTTTGGAGCCCGCGACAGGTGCTATAAACTTAAATACCGAGCCCAGCCGGTCACAACCTGTTCGTATTCGCTAATCACTTTACCCATCTTATCATAAATGAATCAAGTATCAAGGATATAACACATTTAAACAATAACCATAAACTATTCATTTGTAATACTTTGCAAAAACAAAGGGTCTCAACCCTTTTAATTCTTCCCTGTAAGTTGACATCTATTGCCACTGGTGTGTTGAACTTGTTTCCTAAGCTCAATTGTATTATTGGTTATTGTTTTAGTGGTTTTTCCTATCAAATCACAATCAGCAAGCGATGTTTCACCATTTATAATCAAGCCATTTTTGGCCATTACTTCAAAAGCATCTTTTTCCAAAAAGGACAGACTTAAATATTCGTTAGCTATTTTGGAAAAACAGGAACTAGCCAAAACCAAAATCATTAAAACCAACAAATCTAATCTTCTTTGAATTCTCATTTGAATCTCCTTTATTTAGTGATAAATCCTGAATTTACCCAATTTGCATGGTCAAAGTTTGGACCTTCGTTTGCTTCATTTACGACTAATCGAATTTCATCTGCATTGCATGGCAGTTCAATATCGAATATATAGTTTTGTCCTTTAGCAACGATCGGACTCTCTGCCAGTAGCTGATCATCTACATATACTTTGAAGATAACTTCTCCCTGATAATCAGTGCCTGTATTATTATCATCCACTCCAACAGCAGCAACAAAGCGTTTATATTCAGGTTTCAGCTCATAAATAATTTCACTTGGTGCATGAGTTCCTATTCCCTTTTTATAAACTGTTCCTGCAATTTGTAAGGGGCTGTTCATATAACTTTTATTAACCTTCATTTTTTCAAATTGTTGAACTGATTTTACAGGTTCAAGATCACTTATATGTATGTCCGAAGCCAATTCAACAGCACTTAAACTATGTACTTTCAGTTCCGCAATTGACCACCAGGATGCATTATCTGATCCGGTTTGAACAATCTTGATATATCTTCCAAAAGTGTTTGGAAATTTGATTTCTACCATACCATCTCTGGCTTTTCCTTTGGCTACGGGACTCTCTTTGAAACTGCTATATCTACTGATATAAATTTCATATTCTCGTGGATAGTCACCGCCGGCTACACCACAATTAAGGCTTATGCCTCGAATCAATTGATTTTCCTTTAAATCTAAAATAAACCATTGCCCGGGACTTTGTGACTCGCCAGTTTTCCAGATTGTATTTGTGTCTCCATCTATCGCTTTATATGCAAACTCGTTTTGATGTGATGCTTTCGCAATTGGAAGAGCTGAAAATTTGTCTGCGGCTCTGGAAATATCGACCTTCTTAAAAGCCTTGATCTTGTACCGTTTATTTTGAAAATTGCCTGTCCGTTTGACACTACCTTTTTGTTTGGAATTGACCCATGACAATCTCAATTTGCCAAATTTTCCATCTTCATAATCGTAGGATAGACCATCATCCTCAAATAACTCAAAATCACTGGGATCATTACCGTAGACATAAGCTGTAATCTCAAAGATGGTATCCTTATTCACATTTTGAACAGGCTCGGCCAGCGGAATAATAGAATTTTCACGAACAAATATCGGTGTCTGGCCTGGTTCAATGTTAACTCGATAATTTTCACCGCCTTGATAGAGTTTGTTAGAATCGAAATTTATCCAGTTATAGCCTGCAGGCATGTAAACAGTTCTTCCTGACCTGCTACCAAGAACCGGAGCCACCATAATATTATCACCAAACATGTATTGATCCTCAACATTACGGACCTTAAGATCATTGGGAAACTCTATAGGCAAAGCTCGCACTGGTGGTAAACCAGTAAAATGATATTTAGCAAAAGCTGAATAAAGATACGGCAAAAGACTCATACGCAATTCGACCAGTTCTCGAACTTTTGCAATTATCTGTTTTCTTTCACTTTCAGGTAAAAATTTATTTGCCTGATTTTTTTCCCGATCAAATTGCATCCATAATGGGTTTGGTACAAACCAAGCATTAATGCAGATTTGTGGTGCAAATACAGCCATACCCAAGCGGCTGATTAGTTCCTCATAGGTCGCCGCTTCTCGTATTTCCGGTGACCAAAGCTGACCGGCAAACGAAGCATTTAACAACTGACGAAGATATTCTTCCTGGCTATAGGCATCACTGTAAAGGGTGAAGGAATACGGAGCGGCAAGTGAACCTGTTGCACGGACATCCGACCAGGTTCGTAGGTTTTTCTTTTCAAAAACCGAAAGGATGGATTTCTGATAATACTGTCCATACAACTGGGTCATCTGTTCACCATCGATACCTGACGAAAAAACAGAGCAATACGGATAATTGAAAGGAGTGGTATCATCCAGGGGCTGGCGGTCGCATTCATCAGCTTTGAAGCCTGTAATTCCCTGATCAACAAGTTTTTCATGGTAATCTGCAAAAATCTTAAAACCTTTTGGATCGGCAAAATCGACTACCAGCCCGCCCCAGACCAGATAATCCGCAGAATGAGGCAAAAGCTTTTCAAGCGGATTCAACTCATAAGTGCAATTAAGTCGCCAAAATTGTGGTGAGCTGGTATACTCTCTCACTGAATTATGGTGACCTCAACGAAAGGAACACTTATGAGAGCGTACAAGCAGCTCACCGAAGACGATCGTATCGAAATATATGCCATGAAGCAAGCAGGAAATCAACAAAAACAAATAGCTGCGGCGTTGGGCGTTTCTCCCAGCACGATCAGCAGGGAACTGGCCCGCAATACAGGTCTGCGGGGCTATCGCCCTAAGCAGGCCCAGCAAAAGGCTTTATATCGACGGATGGCCGCCCGTAAAGCAGTCAAAATGAAGCCGGAGACGATAGAATACATTGAATCCCGCCTCCGGCAGCAACATTCGCCGGAGCAGATCGCAAAACGCATGAAAACCGATCCCCACTGGCAGGGGCCGGCCGTCAGTCATGAGCGGATTTACCAGCACATTTGGCAGGATAAAGCCCGGGGAGAAACCCTGTATACCCATCTGCGGATTGCCGGGACCAAACAAAGAAGAAAACGAAGAAACAGCCGGGACCGGCGTGGAACGATCAAAAACAGGGTTGGTATCGAAAAACGCCCACCGGTTGTAGAGAGAAAAAACCGCATCGGGGACTGGGAAGGCGACACCGTCGTGGGGAAAAACCATCAGGGAGCCCTGGTAACCCTGGTTGACCGCAAAAGCAAGCTGACGCTGATCGGTAAGGTAGATCGTTATACCGCCGAAGCGGTTGAACGGACCATTATCGCCCTGATCGGCACGCTGCCCCGACGAACCTATACACTGACAGTGGACAATGGCAAAGAATTTTCAAACCATGAATCTATTGCCCATAACCTTAAAATTAAGGTCTTCTTTGCCGATCCCTACAGTGCATGGCAGCGGGGCTTGAATGAGAATACCAATGGCTTGATCCGTCAGTATGTACCAAAAGGAAGTGACATCCGAATGCTGACCAATCAGAAGATTGAGCACATAATGAATCGACTGAATAATCGACCCAGAAAATCTCTTGGATTTTTAACCCCAAATGAAGTATTCTATAAGAGGAAAAAACTAACAGGATAACAAAACAGGATTTAACTTAATTGCACTTGGGAGTTGAATCCGCGTCATATAACGGACTTGTCGGATGTATATAAGCATGCTCCCATAGATTAATCTGATAATTCATGTTATGGAGCTGTTCGATAAAACTTTTGGGGGCTGGAAACCGTTCATCAGACCATACCAGCGAACAGGAATAAGCTTTCGATTGCCAGCCAGGTTCAAGACCAATTATATCACATGGTATCTTTTGCTCTCTTAGAGTTTCTGCTACATTTAAAACAGTATCTGCATCTGCCGCAGTATAGGTTCGATATTTTAAACCAAGTCCCCACATAGGAGGCATGGCAGCGCCACCGGAAAAAAGATTGTAACGCTGAACAGCTTCCTTTATCGTAGGTCCGGCGAATACATATACATCGACCCCTTTGGCATTTGGTATGTCGAAAACAACTGAAGTTTTGCCGGTAACAGCCTGAGCCGCATAAAGGTCCTGTACTGATGTTTTGAGGTCTTCTTGTTTTTCCTGCCTAGAGTTGTTGTTAAATTTATGATTTAATCTTGCGACATGTACAAAAGGCACACGGGCAGTATCAACCCATACGCCATATCCCTTTGTGCTGTAGTATAATGGTACCGGCCCATGCCCCGCACCGGTTTTGCCTGTCGAGCTGGATTGAACAGACAGCCATTTCCGTAGACCTTTGTGCCGATAAGCTTTTGCATCTAAACCAAAACCGTAAATCTCTTCGCCAGGTTCATCACAGGGTACATGAACGATACACCTGCTGTCAGTTACACGACAACTAATATCATCTAATTCAAAAGGTAAACTGCCCGACGGCAAAGCTGAAAGACTTTCATGTTGAATATCTCTTATTCTAAGTTTAGAAGGAACAAACTTATCAGGTGTTCCAAATCGAATTTTCCACACACCTGGTGCGATTTCTTCAACAAAACCCTTTTCAAAAGTCATGGAATTATTTCCGAACAAAAATGAACTTATTGTAAATAAAAAAAATAAAATTAATATGGGTTGATGCTTTTTCATTTTAATTCCTTTCAAATTTCTAATTATCTAATTCCAACATGCGTTTACGATAGTACATGTAATTTTCATATGAAACATTGTCCGGCACGCCATGGTCACATGTCGGAATATAACCTCCGCGTTTAACCATAAGGCTCCTCACATAAATTTGTGCGGAAAAATTTAATATAGCATATGTTAACACTTGTTATAATGATGATTTAGAACAATGTTATAGCAAGGGAAAACATATGCTACTTAAAAGAATACTAAAAAAGACATTAAAAGTCAAGAGACATAAAGTGGTAAAAGTCGATTATAGTGACAATCAGCTCAACTTTTATTTAGACGTTCACAAACGTCGGCGGCTGCCTTGCGGCACCTGTCAGACGTTTGCTCCGCAACGTGACCGGCTTCCGCAACGGCAGATTAAGCATGTTCCGTTATGGGGCATACCAGTGCTGCTGCATTACCGTCCGGTTCGTGTCAGCTGTCCCAAATGCGGTGGCCCGCGGGTTGAGGACATACCCTTTACCTCAGGTAAATCACGTATGACAAACGGATTGGTCTGGACCTTGAGCAGTATGGCGAAATTGCTGCCCTGGCAGACGGTTTCTCAGATGTTTAATGTCAGCTGGAATACGGTTCAGTCTGCGGTAAAGCAGGCAGTTGACTACGGCATGAAACACAGGGATACAGGAAAGGTCATTTATATTGGCATTGACGAAGTATCCCGCCGCAAGGGTCATACGTATATGACGGTGGTGTACGACCTGGAAGAAAAACGCATTTTATGGAGCGGCCAGGGCCGGAAAAAAGAGACGCTGGAGGCGTTTTTCAAAGAACATGGAAATTCGTTAAAAGGCAGTTTAAAAGCGGTTTGCTGTGATATGTGGCAATCGTACATTGATGTTGTAAAAGAGCATGTTGACGAGGATGTTGTTCTGGTTTTCGATAAATTTCATATCGTACAACATTTGAATCAGGCTGTCGATGAGGTACGCAAACAGGAAGCTATCACGCTCAAAAAAGACAACCCCGAACTGCTTAAAAAAACGCGATATATCTGGCTGAAGAATCCTGAAAACCTTACAGACAAACAGCGTGCACGTCTGGGGTATCTGGAGAAGCTGAATCTTAAAGTCAACAGGGCTTATTTATTGAAAGAATCCTTTCGTGATTTTTGGGATTACCGCTACCCTGCAGCTGCCAAAAAATATCTTGCAAAGTGGTTCTGGTGGGCCACCCACAGCAGGCTCGAACCATTACGTGATTTTGCCTGGATGCTCAGAAAACATCAGCAAGGTATCATAAATTATTTCAAATGCCGAGTCACCAATGGAGTCACCGAAGGTATGAACAATAAAGTTAAAACAATAGTCAAAAGATGTTATGGATTCAGGACAATCCCGACGCTGCAGTTAGCCTTATATCACTGCCTTGGAAAGCTGCCTGAACCTGAAAATATGCACAAATTTGTGTGAGGAGCCTATTATTATAACAAAATACAATAAAAATTGGCGACTTTTTTGTTCCGGTATTGGTTATTTTGACGTGGTACTGTGTGGTTATATTCATAATCTGCGTAATCTGCGGATGATATAGATAAATTTATCCACATAGATTTTGTTTCAATGAAAACAGTCACACACATAGCAAAGAGCTAACAGGCAATTACGTTCGCAGCGGCGGCGCGGGGGTTTTGTGGTTGACTTACGAGCTGTTTGGATTAGAATCTTCTTAGTAAATATTTAACCGATATTCATAGAGGATTTTGGAAAATTGAAGCAGCAGCAGTTTCATGACATAGTAACCGGCAGGGACAAGAGCGTAAAGGCCGCGGTTTTGCGGTTCTTGATGCTCATAAGCTCCCGCTTTTACCTGCTTTGCGTCAATATACGCAACCTGTTATATGACTGGAAAGTCCTGCGTGTGGAAAACGCCGGCAAGCCGGTGATCAGTATCGGCAACATCACCGCCGGCGGCACGGGCAAGTCTCCAACGGTAATTTCGGTTTGTAAATACCTGACGGATAAAGGACTTAAGACCGCCGTCCTGACCCGCGGCTACAAGGGCACTGCCCAGACCGCTGATGAGCCGGAAATGATCGCCCAGAGATGCCGCGGCACTATGGTGATTGTAAACAAAGACCGCGTTGCCGGCGCAAAAAAGGCTATCGAAAAGGGAGCTGACGTGCTTATAGCCGACGATGCCTTCCAGCACAGACGGCTTGGCAGGGACCTGGATATCCTCTGCATAGACGCTACCGAGCCTTTCGGATACGAGATGCCGCTGCCTGCGGGGCTTCTACGCGAGCCGCTGGCACAGCTCAGACGCGCACATGCCGCGGTGATCACACGCGGCGACCAGGTGCCGGCGTACAACCTGACGCGGATTACATCAGTTCTGCAGGAATATAACCCTGATATATGTGTCGCCGAGTCGCACCACCGCCCTGTCGAGGTTGTCTATGCCGACGGCAGTAACCACGACGCCAACGCACTCAAGGCCGCCGGCGTTGTTATCTTCTGCGGTATCGGCAATCCCGAATCGTTCAAAAAGACAGTAGAAGCCTGCGGAGCGGATATCAAGGCGTTTGAGTTTTTTGACGACCATCACGCCTACTCGGCGGCCGACCTGCGGCGTATTGCCGAGAAACAAAGCGAAACCGGTGCGGACATTATACTTACCACGGAAAAAGACTGGGTGAAAATTGCCCGCATAGCTGAGAACCCGCTTCCGGATAAAACGAGCGGATATCTAAAAATTGAGATCGAAATCACCGAAGGCAAAGAACTGCTGCTGGGTAAAATCGACGAAATAACAGGCAGCAAATGACAGAGACAAAATCAAAAGCGGTCTTTCTGGATAAATACGGCACACTAATCCAGGATCAGAGCCTGGGACAAGCAGCAGAGCAGATCAAACTCCTGCCCGGAGCGGCGCGGGCGGTATATGAGATGAAACAGCTCGGCTACAAGGCCTTCATTGCCAGCAATGAACCCGCGGCAGCCGCCGGCACGATCAGCATGGATCAGCTCGAAGAGCTCAACGCCAAATTGAGCGAGATACTCGCTAAGCAAAAGGCCGAACCCGACGGCATTTACTGCTGCCCGTTTGACCCTGATGCCGCGGTTGCGGAATACGCCCACAAAAGCAGGCTGAGAAAACCGGCTCCGGGTATGCTCCTCAAAGCCGCACAGGAACACGCCATTGACCTTGAAAACTCCTGGATGATAGGGGATTCTCTCGACGACATACGCGCCGGCATTGCGGCGGGCTGTAAAACGATACTTATCAGGCCGACTGCGAGAAAAACACCGCCTCCGCCAGACGGCACCGCGGCAGACTATGAAGCTGTAAACATAACCGAGGCATCGAATTATATAAAAATGCAAAACCGTAAAGAAAATATACAACAATCGCTTGAATTTGAAGACGGCAGCAGCGAAAGCAAAGAACCCGGCCGCCCCGCCGAAACAGCGGCTCCGGCATTGGCAGCGGAGAAACCAGCCGATACAGAGCAGGCTGTCAAGGAAAACGAGGTTATAGACGCTCAGGTAGCGTCGAATGTGGGCAAATGCCTTGAGAAAATGGGCAACTCCAGCAAGGGCAGGGACCTTCTGCTTAAAAGCTCGGGGCTGTTCGCATCCGAAGAACAGCGAAAACTCGAAGAGGCCAGACGCGTCAAAAGAGATGAGCAGGCCTCTGAGACAAAACCCGGGCCGCAAACAGCCGCGGACGAAACGCCGGCTCAGCCGCAGCAGCAAAAACCGGAGACTCCAGCCGCCCCGCCCCAGCCGGCTCCCGAGGCAAAACAGACCAGACCCGCGGCGCAGCAGCCGTCAGAGAAACACGCACAGCGAGACCTGCCGGAGACACCGCTGGAAGACGCAAACAAAAAACCCGCCGCGACAAAAGATAAGCACGAGAACGATGCGGAGATATTCCAGTTCATTGCGGGCATATTCCAGGCGGCGGCGGTGCTGATGGGTATCGTAATGATAATTACAATCATCATGCCGAACCTTACATCTTTCAGTGCGGCGGGACTTCTGGCAACGGCGATTGTTTCTCAGGTATTGAGCATAGCTTTTGCAAAGATTAAACCATCACATTAGCGGATAGAGCATGAGAGTTTTAACCATAACCGACGGCAAACCAGGGCACTTCAACCAGGCCAGAGCACTTTGCAGTATCATGGGCTGGCAGAGCAGTGAGGCGGTTGCCGGCTACCCCTGCAAAGCCGCCAAAGGGCTGACATACCTGCTCGATGGGCTCGGGATATACCGCGAATCGGCTTTCCGGCTCGAATACGAAGACGCCGCGTATAACGCCGTTGTCGCCGTCGGCTCGGCATCGTACTACCCGGCAAAGGTCATCTCACGCCGTCTGGACATACCGGCAATCGCCCTGATGTACCCTCGCGGTTTCAGGAATGATTTTGCCCATATACTCTGCCCGGCCTACGACAACCCGCCCGAAGCGGACAATATAACGCCTCTGCCGGTAACGCTTTCGAGCCGCGGGGCGGATTTCTTCATGGACGCGGTGGATGATTTTAAGGGCAAGACCGACATCACCGGCCCGGCGGTAAGCGTTATAATCGGCGGCGGCAACAAATACGGCGACGTATGCCCGCGGCAGATACAAACCCAGCTCGAACAGATATTTGAGCTGACCGGCGAGTCTAAGCACTGGGTTACGACATCCCGGCGGACAAGCGGCGAGGTTGAGCGGATCGTGGAAAGCTTTCCGTTCGATTACAAGCTCATATACTCTAAGGAGCAGTACAACCCGATACCGGCGTTTATCGCCCTGAGCGAGCGGATATTCGTTACCAGCGATTCGGCGTCTATGATCAGCGAGTGCGTAAGCGAGGGAAGGGCAAAAATCGAGATACTGAAAAACAAACCCAAACGCAAGAGCAAATTTGACCGCTTTCTGGCAGGTCTTGTGGAAAATGCAAACGCGCATATATTCGACGGCAGCCTTGGCGACGCCGGCAAAAAGGTTTCCGTGAAAGAAATTGTCGCAGCGGCACTGGAGAAATCCGGCTTCAAACGCGGCGGAGGCAGCGCGTAATGAAGATAGTCCAGCTACTACCCGAGCTCAATCAGGGCGGCGTGGAACGCGGCACGGTAGAGCTAAGCCGCGAACTCGTAAAACGCGGCCACCAGAGCATTGTGATCTCCGCCGGCGGCAAACTTGCCCGGCAGATAACCGCTGACGGCGGCGAACATATCACACACGATGTGTGCAGCAAGAACCCGCTGACCGCCCTGCCGCGGATACTCAAGCTAAAAAAGATTCTCCGCCGGTTAAGCCCCGATATTGTCCACGCTCGCAGCCGCGTGCCGGCATGGATGTGCGTATTCGCCCTCAAAGGGCTGGATATCCCCTTTGTTACCACCGTACACGGCTTCAACAGTGTCAACTGCTACAGCCGGGTGATGCTTCGGGGTGAAAGGGTGATTTACGGCAGTACGTCGATCAAGGAATATGTACTTGAGAACTACCATTTTGACAGCTCAAAACTCCGCTATGTGCCGCGAGGCATCGACATGGAATACTTCGATCCGGCCAAACTGAATCATAAATTCATTGATTCTTTCAAAGAAGAACACAGCTTAAACGGAAGATATATAATATCCATTGTCGGCAGAATTACCGGCTGGAAGGGCCACCCAGACTTTATCCAAGCCGTTGGCCGCATCCACCAGGAAAACCCAAATGTATTAGGGCTTATTGTAGGCCGTACAGCGGATAACAAAACAGAATACTATGATCAACTCAAACAGCAGGCCGCTGCGTTCGGTGATGATGCTTTCTGTTTTACAGGCCCTCAATCACAAGTTCGTGAGATATACTCACTTAGCAATATAGTCATATCCGCCGCTTCTACAAAACCCGAGACATTCGGGCGCATCGCTGCCGAGGCAATGTCCATGAATACACCGGTGGTTGCAAGCTCTCACGGCGGCTCACTTGACATAATAAAAGAGCCCGAAGCCGGAATGTTCTACCCGCCGGGAAACTCGGATCAGCTTTATAAAAAAATCAAGCTGGCAATGAACCATAAATTCGGCGACATGCGGAAACATATAAACGACCACTTCAGTCTTGACATCATGGTAGAAAAAGAACTGGCGGTGTATAAGGAGCTGTTGGGATGACGGAATTGAAGCTGTCAAAACTCGAACCCTTTGCCGTCGGCGGAAGACGGGAATGCTATGTCCACCCATCCGACGCATCCAAATGTGTAAAGGTGCTAAGGACTGATAAAAATGTGTCAGCAAGAAGAAAAAAACTTTTCGTTCCATCTGTTCTGCGCCGCAGATACGACAACAACGAAGATGAAAGGCGAGTACTAAATAAACTTGAAAAACGTATCGGAAAAGGTATGCAGCTCCATATACCCTTATGCTATGGATATGAACCGACAGATTTAGGCCCCGGGCTTGTACTGGATCTTGTACGAGATACAGACGGAAAGATAAGCCGCTCGCTCAGAGAGCATTTTTATCAGAATCTGCATCCTCTTGAGTTCAAAGACGGTTTTGACGAGTTGACTAGATTTTTATGCCAGCATAACATTATAACTCGTAACCTGCTTGATCATAATCTTGTCGCTTCAAAACAAGCTGACGGCAGCTGGCAAATCTACATCATCGATGGATTCGGCGACCCTGCCCTGTTGCCAATCGCCCAGTGGAGCAGAACAATGGGAAGAATGAAGATAAAACGAATTTCAAGAAGAGCTTGGGCAAGGTTTCAGGTTTTCTATGAAACAAGAAGGCAAAACGGTGCAGCTATTCACCATATGCGGGATGGACAAACCTGGAGCCCCGGAGTACTCAGACACAGATAGGCACTACTTTGCAATATCGGTACCTGCTTTTAAGTCCTGATAAATGGCTTCTAATTGGGGTATTACAGCTTTTTCATAATATTTGTTACGATATAGCTCCAATGCCTTGCCTGCTTTGGAAAGAGCCGCTTCTGGATTGGTAGCCGCTTCGATCATGGCCTTTGATAACTGCTCAACGGAACCCGTTTCAACAAGATACGCATCGTCTTCGGTCAAAATCTGAGAAGGCCCCCGGGTAAGTGTGGAAATAAGCGGGATTCCACGCGACATAGCTTCAAGCACAACAATCCCAAACGACTCACTTAAAGATGGTAGAACAAAAATATCCGCCTCATCCAATGCTGAGCAAACATCGTCAATCCACACTCCAAGCCGAACTTTATCATCAAGTTTCAGCTGACCGCTCAAGTCCCGCAGCCGCCGCAAGTCTGCACCGCTTCCGCCGACAGTCAGCCTGGCATCAACTCGGGCATCTATAACGTTCCTGAACGCTTTGAGCAAAATGTGAAACCCTTTTTCCTCTACATATCTGCCGTAAGATATAAAATTTATCGGTTTAGAAAACTTGTCTGAAACGATTTTGACCGGTAAAAGCCTCGAAAAGTTCGGAACCACTGTTACGCTATTTATAGGCCAACCGTTCGAAAGAGCGTACTCTCTTTGGTCTTGTGTTGTTGCAATCAAGACATCCACATACCTATAACGACTCAGTTTTACATAATTATGCAGTTTTGATACAACCGGTATATTTAAGCCAACAGCCGCCCTGCCCGCGTGCCAGGCTGCCCGTTTAAGCTGTGTATGTACAACCTCGGCCTTGAACTCTTTGAGCATTTTCCGTATGACCAGGGGAGTGATAAAATCCCACTCGCCTAACGCATTTACCGTCCTTAGTGTAATGTTTGGAATACCCAGAAGCAGTTCTTTCTTTATAAACCCTTTATGACATATCGCAAGTATATCGTGACCTCTCGCCGCAAGAGCAAGAGAAGTATCAACAAAGGACCTTTCAGCCCCGCCAAATCCACGTCCAAGCATTACCTGTGCTATACGCATTTCAACCTCTATTTAATCGTGTTAAGTATTTATCGTCATAATTTTATATAAACTCACATCCTCGATTAGGCATAACATGTTTCCCTTCACACCTTCTGATATTTACTACCGCAACTTCAATTCTCCTCACAGATCCGGACTTGTAAATCTCTCAAATCCAGCACTTCGGTTTAACTCTTACAATTATTTTACCTCTTAAAACCGGTATGTCATTGATTCCTCTCTTCACCATATTTGGTTAAGATTCAAACGGTTTATCTATCGCACTAGCGGGTCTTGCTCATACTCTCCACGCAGAGCAACTTGTATCCGCCGTCGTATTTTTTTGATTCGTTTGCGT
Organism: Limihaloglobus sulfuriphilus; assembly: GCF_001999965.1. GTDB lineage: Bacteria > Planctomycetota > Phycisphaerae > Sedimentisphaerales > Sedimentisphaeraceae > Limihaloglobus > Limihaloglobus sulfuriphilus. The sequence continues at coordinate 2,191,864 of NZ_CP019646.1, forward strand.
TTGGAATAAGTATTGTAGTTTGGCCAGAACCTGCGTAAGGAAACGGTCGATCTACCGCCGATGCCATCAATAATCACAAAACGGCTGTTCTGTTCATCCCATACAAGATTCTGCAGATCAAAATCTCGTACTATTATGGGGCTATCCTTTAGCCAGTTAAGTAATTCATCAATGGCTCTTTGATGCATAGCGTTGTATTTCTTATTCTTAATCATATCTCCCAAAGTCCATGCTAAAGTTCCGTCTTTTTTAAGAATGGCTTTTACTGTAATACCGGGCCCTAAATCTGTATGAACGAGTCCGCTTACCTTCTGAATGTAAACTGGAGTCTGGTCTGCTTCATAGATTACTAATTGTTCTGTGATCTCATTTACAATGGAGCTATAGCGAGGCAGTCGTTGAAACTTAATTGCAATCGGGTGCCGTTTCTTTTTCCGCTCGAAGAATGTTTTGTGCCATACTTTTATCAGTAGGTTTTTGTTTTCAGGGTGCTGAAAAACCAACTTCTCCAAGCCTGATGCGATGGGTTTTTCGTCTGATAATTTGTAAGTTATATCCATTTGCGTAGTTGGCTGCCTATGAGTTGATTCTTTCTTTAATCTGTGTTTACCTCAGTAATATGCGATTCTGTACTTTGAAGGGTGTAAGCTTTTAATTTCTTACTTTTCACCAAATATCTACCGGTCGCAACTTTCATAAGTGCATACCTGTGAATCAGCATGTCATCTGAGGTAAAGATTCCCATAATATTTTTAAAGTTATTAAACAATCTACTAGTAACAACAGGTAAAACTCAAGCTATAAAATCTAAACATTCCAATTTTTTAACAGTATATATTATAACATTTATTGATTTTTGTCACAATTATTATAAAATTACATTAAGATACTCATTATTCGTAAATAAGGATTGTTATCTGATGAATCTGTATCTTAGTTTCGAATGCTACCTGGCATTTATCTCTCTTGCAATCACTGATATAATCCCAATCGTATAATCTGACAAAATCCAGGAAAAAAATATGAATATAGCGGTAACAGGCATTGGCTATGTAGGTCTTGTAGCAGCGGCATGTCTTTCTGACGGCGGCCACCATGTCATATGCGTTGATAAGGACCGTAAAAAGATTGATGGCCTTAAAAAGAACATAATACCCATTTATGAGCCAGGTCTTACAGAATTAGTACAAAGAAACAGCAAAGCCCAAAGGCTCTGTTTTACTACCGATTTGAGCTATGGAGTTCAAAACAGCGATATAATCATAGTTGGTGTCGGCACACCCAGCTCTCCCGACGGATCAGCAGATATTTCTGCCGTGCTTGATGTATCCAGAAACATTGCTCAAATCATAAAAAAACCAAAGGTTATTGTCACCAAAAGCACTGTTCCGGTAGGAACTTACAAAATAATAACGGATCTTGTATCCTCTATTACAGATGTCCCCTTTCATTATGTCAGCAACCCTGAATTTCTTAAAGAGGGTTCCGCGGTGGAGGATTTTCTCAAACCTGACAGGGTTATAATAGGCACCAGCTCCGATTATGCCCGCCAGGCTATGCAGCAAGTCTATGCCCCATTCATGCGTAAATCCAATAGGATTATATTTATGGAACCGGCAAGTGCTGAAATGAGCAAATATGCATCTAACGCAATGCTGGCAACCCGAATATCGTTTATGAATGAACTTTCAGCTCTTTGCGATACATTCGGGGCGAATATCGAAATGGTTCGAAAGGGGATCGGCTCTGACAGCAGAATCGGCAACTCGTTTCTTTTTGCCGGCGTGGGCTTCGGCGGCAGCTGTTTCCCCAAAGACGTCAGAGCCTTGATACACATGGGAGATAAGCAAAACTGCCCGATGTCAATAGCGCAGTCAGTGCTTGATGCAAATTATAAGCAGCATGAAAGGTTTGCCGGTAAGATCCTTGATTTTTTCAAAGGCAAAGAGAATAAAACCACCCTGGCAGTCTGGGGCCTGGCCTTTAAAGCTAAGACAGACGATATCCGTGAATCGCCGGCTATCTGGTGTATTGAAAAGTTTCTGGATGCTGGATTTAAGATTAAAGCATATGATCCTGAAGCTATGCCCGCCGCTAAGGAAAAATTTGGAAGCCGGATTCAACTGGCAGAATATGATTATGATGTACTGGAATCTGCCGATGCCCTGGTTGTGTTCACTGATTGGCAGGAATTCAGAGGGCCGGACTTCGAAACTATCAAAAAAACACTCTCTGAGCCGCTGATATTCGATGGACGAAACCTTTATGAGCCAGAGTACCTTGCAAAACTGGGATTTAAATATTTTTCAATCGGAAGGCCCCAACTGTAAGTCTATCTGTTAAGCCTTTCAATATCAAACGCTCCGTTTAGTCTGTAGCGCACTCCCCGCCAGCAGATTGTGCGGCCGAAAGACGAAATCAGTATCAAAGCCAGCATGAGTGCCAGCCACAGGGGGTTGAGCAGAAATTCCCACATTGAGAGCTGTCTGACGTAGCCGCCGTAGGGACCGAGAACAAACTCAAATGTCCTGCGGCGCATGTATGTTCGGTAAATCAGGCTCGCCCAGTGTATAACCGCCGCGGCTGCAAAGAGTTTCGCGTCGTTTTCTCCCATGGCAAACCTGACGGCGGCAGCAACCGGCAGTATCCAGACGCCGAGAAAATGGTTCAACAGGCAAAACAGCCCCCAGAGCCACATACGCAGATACGCCACTCGGGTAATCAGCATCTGCCGGCGGCCGAACTCAAAGAGCTGCCCCCAGCTCATATCCTCAAACGTAACCGTAAAACACCGCGGCATAAGGCGTATTTTGTAGCCGGCATTCCGCACAGCCGCCGAGAGGGTCAAATCATCGCTGATGCTTTTCTGCCAAAGATTTGCGACATTAAGCTGTTCAAAAAGCTCTTTGCGTATCGCCATTGAGCCGCCCCAGACCTGCGTGGTATATTTGCTCTTGCCCATAATCTGTGCCGCGGCGGCGTTCATGGAAGACAGCGCCAGATTAGAGAACCGCCGACGTGCCGGTATAAAATAACGGTAACCCGTGGAAACGCCGTATTTACTATTTCGCAGCGGGTACATCAAATGCGCCAGCCACAGCCGGCTGACCCGTGTATCCGAATCGGCGAATGCGTAGATTTCCGTATCGTGGGGAGCGAACCTGAGCGAGTGCAGGAGGTTATGGTTTTTCTGGCTGTAACCCTTTGAAATACCCGCCACCAGGACCTTTGCAAAGCCGGCAGGCATATCATCTCGGCAGCGGTCAATTATTCTCTGCAAAGATTCGTACGCGGGATCGGACTCGCTCTCAACGACAAAATGAATATTATAATTCTCATAGTCAAGCCGCATCAGCGAGAGGATATTCCTGAAAAATCCCATATCAAGCCCTTTGCAGGGGACAGTCAAAAGCACCTTCGGCCGAAACTCCTTGAAATCACGGTTATATCTTTTAACAAAATCCTTGTGGTTGGAGGTGATCAGCAGAAAATACAAAAACTGGCTGACTGCCGCAATACACAAAAAAACTAAAGCAAGATCAAAAAACATTATATAATTAAACCCGTTATAAAGTGGTTATTCTGTAAAAGCAGGATTTTACATAATTAAGGCGAAACGTTCAACTATATTATAATATTAGACAGGATTAACGGATTGTATCAGAGAATAAGAACAAGAGAATCATGTGTATAACTGCTGCTTATCTCTGCATAAAAACTGCTGAATATCTTGCATTTCTGTCAAAAAAAGCCATTATATATAGTTTTGTCAAGAGTTTAACCTCACAAGGCATTAAATGAACACAATACAATACATATTAGTCCTTGCCGCGGCGTACTTTATCGGAGCGGTACCTTTTGGGTTCTTAATTGCCCGCTCTAAGGGCATAGACCTCCGCAAAGTCGGCTCGGGCAACATAGGAGCTACGAATCTCGGCCGCGCCCTGGGGAAAAAGTGGGCGGTTGTATGTTTCTTTTTAGATGTTGCAAAAGGACTTATACCGGTTTTAGCCGGCAGGGCACTGGTGACCGAAAATCCAACTGCCCTCGAGCTGCTGCAATGGATGACCATAGGCTGTGCGGCTGTGCTGGGACACATTTATCCGGTTTATATTGGTTTCAAAGGCGGCAAGGGCGTTGCAACGAGCCTGGGATTTGTGCTTGGAATCTGGCCGTATCTTACAATACCGGGTTTTATCGGATTTGCCGTGTGGCTGGCAACGTTGAAGATATCGCATTATGTCTCGCTCTCATCGATACTTGCCGCGATAATTATGCCGATCATTCTTGCTTGCGGTATAATAATACTTGATGAATGGAAAATTGAAAATTTATGGCCGCTTATAGTCATCTCAACGCTTATGGCGATGCTGATAACATACCGGCACAGAGATAACCTGAAAAGAATTGCCGCGGGAACGGAGACCCGTGTCTTTGAAGGCAAAGAAAAACGTAACTTGAATATAAACACTTTATAACAAATGATATAAGGAGCATTAAATTGCCGCACAAAATTGTTAACAAGAATCAGCTTTCAGAAAACGTTTACCGGATTGAGGTCGAAGCGGCTAACATCGCCTCCGCCCGTAAGCCCGGACAGTTCGTGATTGTAGGGATATCTACCGAATACAGCGAACGTATCCCGCTGACAATCGCCGGCGCTGATGCCGACAAGGGCACAATTACGCTTATCTTCCAGGCAGTCGGCAAGTCAACCGCCGAGATGGCAAACCTCGAAGTGGGCGATAGCATAGATAATATTGTCGGGCCGCTGGGCCAGCCAACCCACATTGAAAAATTCGGCACGGTCGTCTGTGTCGGCGGAGGAATCGGCAACGCGCCGCTTCTGCCGATCGCCAAAGGACTCAAGGAGGCCGGCAACAAAATCATCTCCATAATTGGAGCCCGCACCAAAGAGCTGATCATCCTCGAAGATGAATTCAAGGCGATAAGCGATGAGCTGACAGTGGTTACCGATGACGGATCATACGGCCGCAAAGCACTTGTGACAGAACCTTTAAAGGAAGTTTGCTCCCGCGGCGAAAAACCCGCTCTGGCAGTAGCTATCGGCCCTACGCCGATGATGAAGTTCTGCTGCCTTACTACGAAAGAATTTGACGTGCCGACGGTCGTTTCGCTCAATACCATCATGATCGACGGCACGGGCATGTGCGGCGGCTGCCGCGTAGAGGTCGGCGGTGAAACAAAATTCGTCTGTGTTGACGGCCCGGAATTCGACGGACACAAGGTCAATTTTGACCTGATGATGAAACGCATGAATGCTTATAAAGATCTTGAGCAGGAAGCCCTTGACAAATACAAAGAACACAGGTGCAAAATAGGCCTGGACAAATAGGCGATTAACTGACAAGTTTTTGAACAATATACGGAGACAGCAAAGTGACTGAATCAAAGCAGAAATCATATTCGGAACTAAGAGAGAAACAGAAAAACGGCACCCTGAAAAACTCAGAGAGGCTCAAAATCCCTCCGCAGGAGATGCCGGCACAAGAGCCAGATGTACGAAAAAACAACGTTGAAGAAGTCGCCCTGGGCTACACCGAAGAAGAGGCCCGCCTCGAAGCGATGCGCTGCATTCAGTGCAAAAACGCACCTTGCGTAGAGGGCTGTCCGGTACGAATCAACATAAAAGATTTTGTCGGCGCGATAGCAGACGGAGACGACCAGAAGGCGATGGAGATTATCCAGCAGAATCAGCTTCTCGCGGCTGTTTGCGGACGGGTCTGCCCACAGGAAATACAGTGCCAGGCAAAATGCACGGTCGGACTGCGGTACAAAGACCCCACAATGGCGGTATCTATCGGCAGGCTTGAGCGTTTTGTTGCCGACAAATTCCTGGACAATGACATGACTCCCAAAATCGCACCGGAAACCGGCAAGAAAGTCGCTGTAGTCGGCTCAGGCCCCGGCGGGATAGTCGTAGCGGGAGAGTGCCGCAGAGCCGGTCATGATGTTACGATCTTCGAAGCATTCCACAAGCCCGGCGGCGTGATGGTGTATGGAATACCAGAGTTCCGCCTTCCTAAGGCACTTGTACAGAAAGAAATAGACAAACTTATCAAGATGGGCGTAAAGCTGGAATGTAATTTCCTTGTTGGCCGCACACGCACTGTCAAGCAGCTCATGAATGAAGACGGCTTCCAGGCGGTTTATATCGGCGTCGGAGCAGGTCTGCCCAAGTTTATGAACATAGAAGGCGAGCAGCTTGTCGGCGTGTACAGCGCAAACGAATATCTAACCAGGGCAAACCTGATGAAGGCTTACGATTTCGGCAAAGGAGCTGACACACCCATCGCCCGCAGCAAAAAAGTCGCCGTTTTCGGCGGCGGCAACGTTGCCATGGACTCGGCGAGAACCGCCCTTCGACTTGGTGCCGAGGAAGTGTATCTGATTTACCGCCGCAGCGAGGCGGAGATGCCCGCACGTATCGAGGAGATCCACCACGCCAAGGAAGAGGGAGTCAAATTCCTCATACTCCAGAATCCGAAACGAATCCTCGGAGACGACAAGGCCCGTGTTCGCGCTGTTGAGTGTCTGCGTTATGAGCTGGGCGAGCCGGACGATTCGGGCAGGCGCCGGCCGGTGCCAATCGAGGGCTCAGAGTTTGAGATCGAAGTAGATACCGCGATTGTAGCAATCGGAAACGGTGCCAACCCGCTGCTGCAGCAGACAACGCCGGGGCTTAAGTTCAATAAATGGGGCAACATAGAGGTGGACGACAACTGCAAAACGAGCATTGAGGGCGTTTATGCCGGCGGCGATATCGTACTCGGTGCGGCTACGGTGATTCTGGCAATGGGCCAGGGCAGAATAGCGGCACAATCAATCAATGAATATCTAAAATCCGGCTGATACTGGTAAATTTTTCAGCAATAATCAGCAACGCTTATGGTCTTTAGTCAGCCGCGGTTAAGATAAGCCTTAACTTCACGGGTGATGTACTGCTTCAGGGCATCGATATCCCCGAGGTGGTCTTTAACCGAATCCAGGCGTTTAAATTCAACTTCTTTGCCGCCGTCGAGTCTGGAGAGTACCACTGTTTCTGCGGATACCTGAAAATTATTGAGGAAATGAACGTTTTCCGGCTCGTCTATGTTTATAACCCGCCAGTCAATAATTCCGGCGATTAACAAATCTGAGAATTCCAGGCTCAATATCATAGCCGTATCACACTCTATATCGCGGCATGTCTGGTCCCGATTGCCGCTATGAAAGTAATACACAATAACGTCCGGATTTTCAGCCCGTTGAGGATTTTCGTTAAAAGTTCTCGCGGCGGCATCAGTTCCTATGCCGTGATTGCTGCCCGCGCCAATACCGCAAGAGCCTGAAAAACAGGAAGAGCCGCTCATGTAACGGAATATCACCGCCGCAAGACTGAATATCATCACTGCTATCAGTATATACCTGAAAGGCTTCAAGTTAGCTGATTCAGGCCGGCGAGGTGAAAAACTGTTATTTTCTTCAGAAGGTTCGATTCCAAGCATACTCCGAAGCTCTTGGTCGGAGGGGACAGAACCCGAAAATTTAACCTCTCCGTCAATTACCAGAGCGGGTGCTTTGCTGATGCCAAAACGCTTTAGAGATTCCGGATTTGTATTCTCTATAAGCTCGCAGTTCTTCTCACTGCCGCTGATCAGCTCTTCAATCCTGGCCGAAAGTCTTTGGCAATCGGCACCTGCGGCTGCGATTATTTCAATTTTCACTGTAAGCCTCGTTAATCATGTATATTTTCAAAAAACTCAAAGTAATATACCACACTAACATTATAATCCTGATTGCAGGCCGCTTCAACTGCTGAAATAAAAAACCGCATTAGTCACTCCTTAAAAAATAAAGGCAGCACGGTCTGCGCTGCCGAGCTGCCTTAAAAAGATGTGTAAAAGGAGTATGATACCAGTTTCGGCGCTGCTTTGAACGTTCCTCAAAAAATTCGGCTAACCCCCGGCGGGACGAAGATCAATATCAAAAATACTGGTCTGGGCTTTTTTCGCCCTGTCGGGGTTTCGGTCAGCCTTAACTGTTTTAATGTGGTTTACCGCTCATCGCGGCAGCCGGAATATTTTATTTTCAAAGTTCTGCCGTTTTCGGCATTATTCAGCCTGCCCTTCCAAATCCGGGGCAGTAATTACAACCCTGTTTATCAGATAACTGGCCTCAAGCTCTTTCTGGGTGAGCTCATGCTTGAGCCGTTGCCGGTCAACAATACGTTTGCGGCACTCAAAAAACAACCTGCTGTTGACTGTCCTAAGATGAACAGTCAGAATCATTGCCGCTGTAAAGCAGACAATTGTAAACAGTAAGCAGAAAAACTTCATTACTTATAAGCCGGTTCCTTACTAAAGGTTATATTTATATTTTAATTCAATCATCACCCGAAGCGCCCCGTGTCAAGAACTGGGCAGACGCAGATTCATACCTTCCCGAAGTTTATCAGGACTTTTTAGTATATTTTTGTTAATCTCAAATATTTCTTTCCAGCGTTTGCCGTCATTGAGTTTTTTCGTGGCGATTTCACTTAGAGTATCGCCCTTTGTTACGCTGTAGGTGTCGTATCTGTTTACTGTCGAGCTCAATCTTGCAACATTGCCGGCGCCGTTTGCGAGTTTTTCAAAAACGCCCGGCGCTGCACTTGCCAGTCTGTCAAGATCGCCGCTGCCGTCAGAGACCACCGGCAGAGTCAGTTTTGCACCTACCTTGAGGTCATTGGGAGATTTCATTACAGAGCTGTTTGCCTCATAGATAATTTTAACGTATTTATGTGCTTCTTTGTTGCTGCATCCGTAAATACGCTTTGCTATCTTAGTTAGATTGTCGCCTTTTTGCACTTCAACCAAATGATGTTTGATATCTGCGGCAATGGTATTCTCTCTGGCCTTCTCAACAGAGGCCCGGGCAGCCTGGGGGATTGTCTGTGCGATCTGCTCCTGGGCAATATTTCTCAGATGCTGCTGATTGCGTATCTGCTGAATCTCGGAGACATCCTGTTTTCTGTATAGATCGTTTATCAACTGCTGGGTTTTGGCCTGAATATCGTCACGAGTTTTACGCACAATACCATTACTGCGGTCTGCATAAGGATCTTCCGGAGTCAGCCCCGCCGTGTTTTCATCAAACAGCGGCCCGTTTACAACCCGCAGTATCACAATTGTCAGGCCAAGCATGACAAGCATTAAAATTTTATTCAGATGTCTCATTTTTCGCACCTTGGAACTACATCTTTTTACACACTACCCGCATCTGCGCACTTCGAGAACGCGGATTTCGGCGGCACTCGTCTTGCGATGCGGTTATTGGTTTCTTTGTCAGAGCTTCATATACACCGGCTTTTTCAAGCTGTTTAAAGCTCTGCTTTACTATCCTGGCTTCGAGGCTGTGAAAGGTTATCACTGCCGCGTATCCGCCGGTTTTGAGCCTTGAGGGCAGATTCTCAAGAAGCCGCTCAAGAACATCAAGCTCATGATTGACGGCGATTCGCAGCGCCTGAAACGTCTGGGCTATTTCCTTGCTTCGGCTTTTCACCCATCGCCGATTGAGACCTTTGGCCCGGACTACTATCGCGGCAAGTTCCGCGGTTGTAGTTATGGGCTTATTTTTTCTCTGCTCGACTATCAGTCTTGCGATTCGCCGGCTTGCACGTTCTTCACCAAACCGGTAAATAATGTCTGCCAGGACATTTTCGTCTTCACTTTTTAAAATATCCGCCGCGGTAACCTCGAGTCTTTCGTCAAGCCTCATGTCAAGCGGCATATTCTGTTCAAAACTCAGGCCCCGCTCAGTGTTTTCCAGCTGGGCCGAACAGAAACCCAGATCCGCCAATATCAAATCGGCCGATTCTGCACCGGCAAGCTCCATCACACTGTCAATACGGCTGAAGTTTTCTCTGTAGATATCAACCCTGCATTCGAGGCCTGCAAGAACATCGCGGGCCTTTTTTATGCTTTCAGGATCAACATCAAGACCGATTATCCTGCCATTGGGGCCGAGCCTGCTGCCGAGCAGCAGAGAATGGCCGCCGTGACCGAGAGTACAGTCAACTATCACCGCATCAGCGGGTAATATTAACTTTTCAATCAGCGGCTCGGCAAGTACCGGTATATGCTCTTCAGAAAGCATTTTTACGTCCCTTAGCCTCTGTCGCTGTAGGATTTATCAGTTTTATCAAAAACCTCATCCGCAGCCTTTTTATCGGCATCATCTTTGAGCATGGCAAGCCTGGTATAGTTGGCAACTTCATTGAACTGGTCGAAGTCCTGCTGCTGATTCTGCTGCCAGTCTGCCGTATTCCATATTTCTACGCGGTCGCGAACGCCCACGATTGTTATCATTGCTCCGAGCCGTGCTTTGGCCCGGAGCGTTTCGGGTATACAAAACCTTCCCTGGTTGTCTAACTGTATATCTATACTCGAACCATAAAGGAAACGAATGTATGCAGAAGCTTTGCCAGGGTCCATTGTTTCAGATGCTTTTAGTACTACCTTTTCAAATACACTTCCCGGATACATACATAATACACCATCAGGGCCCATTGAAAGAATAAGCCCGGATTTCTCAATTTCTTCTGCGAGATTATTGCGAAGCCTGCTGGCAAGAAACAAACGCCCTTTTTCATCAAGCGTGTGTTCATATTCACCTCGTAACTGCATATGCTTCGGTATTTCAGACAAAATTATGTACCCAAATTAAATAATTTGATCAAGTAAGCCTCTAAACTAAATGAAACCCATCGTCGAACACTATTAAACTGTTACTTCCTTTGCACCCTTTTGCACCACTTAAGTGCATATTGACTACAGTAAAAAGGGATTAAGGCATATCAATTAGTGACATTAAACCACCAGTCCCCACAGTAGTCAAGAAAATTTTTAAAATTTATTCCACTACAATAAAACTCTGCCCCACCGCAACCCACTCAAACTCAACATATCGGTCTAATTTGCTTAAATCCACTACATATCGTATTTTAATTTGCGGGCATTATTATTCGAAATGTTAAAAAAATATTCGATTTAACACAAAATTTATCAGGTCTGATTTGTAAATTCTTACGATTTAAGCATTTGAGATATGAAGTATAATACGATATGTCCTTACATAAAAAAGCGGCAGTGTTGACAATTTACTCGTGTTCAACACTGCCGCTGCCGCAGGAACTGTTTTTCCTGCCCTATATGTTACTTAATGAGCCGTAATCCAGGGATTACGCCCCACAAGTTACCCACAATCTATCTTAGCTGTGAAGTATTTTCTTGGCGACTGCCTCCGGAACCTGTTCATAATCCAGCGGTTCCATTGAGAAAGAGCCGCGACCCTGTGTTGAGCCGCGAAGCTCACTTGTGTAGCCAAACAGCTCTGAAAGCGGGGCCTTGGCATCAATAACACGCATCTGGCCGCTTACACGGGTGTTGGTTACAAGACCTCGTTTAGATATAAGACTGCCCTGAACTACACCGAAATTGGTCTCGGGAACAACTACCTGGAGCTTCATAACCGGCTCGAGCAGTTTTGGGGAGGCCTTTAACATCGCCTCACGTATCGCCATAGCTCCGGCCTGTTCGAAAGCCATTTCAGAAGAGTCAACAGCGTGGAAACTTCCGTCGAGCAGCTCAATGCGAACGCCGACGACCGGATAACCGGCGAGTGCTCCAGAAGTTAATGCCGTGCGGCATCCCTTTTCAACTGAATTCCAGTATTCACGCGGGATTGAGCCGCCGACGATTTTGCTCTCAAATTCTATATCGTTACTTACGTTGCCGTCAGAGTTTAAGATCGGTTCAACAGTAATAATGACATGACCGAACTGGCCGCGTCCGCCGGTCTGGCGGACAAATCGGGATTCCTGCTCGACCTTCTTGGTAATGCATTCCTTGTAAGCAACCTTTGGTGTGCCGACACGTACATCGACCTTCATATCCCTTACTATCCTGTTTTGAAGGATATCAAGGTGAAGCTCGCCCATACCGCTGATAATAGTCTGGCCGGTCTCTTCGTCATATCGGGTAACAAAAGTCGGATCCTCACGCCTCAGTGACCCGAGAGCCTCTCCGAGTTTGGCACGTTCAGCCGACGTTTTCGGCTCAATACTCATGCTTATAACCGGTTCGGGGAAACTGATCGCGTCCAGAAGTACCGGATGTTTAGTATCACAGAGAGTGTCTCCGGTCAATGTATCTTTAAGGCCTACGCAAGCGACAATATCGCCGGCCTTTGCCTCTTTGAGTATCTGCCTGTCATTGGCGTGCATTTCAAATATTCGCGTTACATTTTCTTTTGAGTCGCGGGTTGAATTGAGCAGCCTGGTACCTGAAACCAGAGTTCCCTGGTATATTCTTATGAAATACAGGTCACCGTGTTTGTCGTGAGCAACTTTGAAAGCCAGCGCAACAAGCGGTTTAGAAGGATCGCACTCAAGCGGAATCTCAGTCTCTTCATCCTTCGGGTCCATGCCGGAAGAGAGCTGTCTATCCAGAGGAGACGGCAGATAGTCAACAATACCGTCGAGTAGAAGCCGGACACCTTTGTCTTTCAAGGCAGAACCGAAAAATACGGGGTTGAGATTGCCTTCTACAACCTCTCTGCGGAGAACGGCCTTGAGCTTTTCAACGGGTATTTCTTTATCCTCGAGAAACAGCTCCATCAGCTCTTCGCAATGCTCCACGATCTTTTCGATCATATCATGCCGCATTATCTCGGCAACATCCTTAAGCTCTTCGGGGATTTCACCGGCAACCGCCTTGGCGCCTTGTTTCTGCTCCTGGTAAAACGTTGCCTCCATTGTCATAAGATCAATGATGCCTCTGAAGTTATCTTCCGCTCCTATCGGGAGCTGCATCATTATAGGGTTGGCGTCGAGCTTTTCGGCGATGCTTTCAACGGACATCAGGTAATCGGCCCCCGTCTTGTCCATCTTGTTAATGAAACAAAGACATGGAACACCGTATTTGCGGCCCTGACGCCAGACGGTTTCGCTCTGCGCCTGGACACCTTCACTGGCATCGAAACAGGCGACGGCACCATCAAGCACACGGAGTGAACGTTCTACCTCCGCGGTGAAATCAACGTGACCGGGAGTATCAATCAGGTTCATATCACAGTTTTTCCATTTACACTTAGTGGCGGCAGAGGTAATTGTGATACCCCTTGCCTGCTCATCTTCCATGTAATCCATAACTGCCGTGCCGTCATGGGTTTCGCCGATCTTGTATGTACGGCCTGTATAGAATAAAACTCGTTCTGTTACTGTTGTTTTGCCGGCATCAATGTGAGCCATGATGCCAATATTTCTAAGATTTCTTAAGTCATCTGACATATTGTTTCCTTTGTAGTTAGAATTATCAGGCGAAAATTCCGAAGCAGAATCCACTCCTCTGGTTTCCTATATCATTGTTACACTACTTCTACGTCTAAAGCTCTGAATGAGCTGGATTTATAATCAAAAAATACCACGGTCGAAATTAGATGTTATGTAAGTTCAACCGTGGTATATTCAATTTTACTGACAAAAAAGACCGCTTACCATGCAAAATGCGCAAATGCTTTGTTTGCCTCGGCCATTCTGTGAACGTTCTCACGCATAGTCATAGCAGCGCCTTCCTGTTTAAAGGCATCCATGAACTCAGCGGCAAGTAACTGGGCGGTCGGGCGTCCCTTTTTGCTGCGAACCGCGTTGAGGATCCAGCGGAAAGCAAGTGACTGCTGGCGTTTAGGCCTAACCTGCATGGGCACCTGATAACTGGCACCGCCGACACGCTTGCTGCGTACCTCAAGCATAGGCTTAACATTATTGATAGCTGTCTCAAAAACCTCCAGCGGCTGTGTATCCTTGATACGTGAGGCAATTATATCCATCGCACCGTAAAACACTTTCTCTGCTGAGCTTTTCTTGCCGTCATACATAAGGCAGTTAATGAATTTAGATACCAACTTGCTGCCGTACTTGCCGTCTTCTTTTAATTTACTTGCTGAAGCTGTAAACTTCTTTGCCATTATCTAAAACCTTTTTAAACGATTATTTTGTTAACTTTTTTTAGCGCCGTATTTACTTCTGGCCTGCTTACGCCCGTTTACTCCGGCGGTATCAAGTGCACCGCGGACTATGTGATACCTGACACCGGGAAGGTCGCGTACACGCCCGCCGCGGATCAGAACCGTACTGTGTTCCTGTAGGTTATGGTCAACACCGGGAATATAGGCATTAACTTCTTTACCGTTCGTAAGGCGCACACGGGCCATTTTCCGCAGAGCCGAATTCGGTTTTTTAGGTGTCTGAGTTCTAACGATAAGGCAAACCCCGCGTTTCTGCGGACAGCCTGTGATATCAGATACACGCTTTTTCGATTTTGTTTTACGTCCATTACGGACCAACTGGTTTATGGTTGGCATATGCCTCTCCGTATAAGTTTTCTTGTCTTTATATTTTTATAAACCCAAAGCTTCTCTAACTTTAGCTTCTGCTTCAGCGTCCATCTTATGAGCATCTTTGAGCTCTTCATGAACTGGTTCTGCCACGAGATGCTTGACCTTGAGATCTGTATAACCTCTGAATCCGGTACCAGCAGGTATCAAGTGACCAAGAATAACATTCTCTTTCAAACCTTGCAGAGTATCAATTTTACCGCCCAGGGCTGCCTCTGTCAAGACTTTTGTTGTTTCCTGGAAACTTGCCGCTGAAATAAAGCTGTCCGACTGCAATGAAGCCTTAGTAATACCCAGCAGACGCGTATTAGCAGTTGCCGGACGAGGCTTCTTGCCCTTAGCCGGTTCGCCCCCGAGCAGTTCTACCTTATCATTGGCGTCAGAAAGGTTTTGCTTCGTAACTACTTTACCTTCAATAAGATCCGTATCGCCCTTGTCAACAACTACCAGGCTGCCTGCAAGGTCGGCGTTTGCCTGGCGGAATGTCTGCTTATCGACAACGTCGCCGGGGAGGAAGTCACTGTCGCCGACAGAGTCAATCTCAACTTTTGACATCATCTGCGAGACAATAACTTCGATGTGTTTATCATTTATTTTTACATTCTGAGCGCGATATACCTTCTGAATTTCCTGAAGCAGATAATTCTGAAGCGCCTCTTCGCCGTTAATCCTGAGGATATCCTGAGGAACCAGAGGTCCTTCTGTAAGCGAATCGCCCGCCTCAACATGGTCGCCTGTATGGACATTGAGGTGCCTGTCCCTTGGAACGTGGTGTTCATGTTCCATGCCGCTGTCACTTCTGACGATAATAGTCATCTTGCCGCGGCGCTTATCACTTCTCAGCTCAACGGTACCCGAAATCTCTGCCATCGCGGCGGGATCCTTGGGCTTGCGGGCTTCGAAAATTTCAGTAACACGCGGCAGACCGCCGGTAATATCCTGTGTACCGCCGGAGCCTCTGGGCAGTCGGGCGATCATCTGTCCGGCAACAACCTCCTGGCCGTCTTTTATTTCAATCCTGGCTTTGGCTGCCAGATAATGCACGTCAAGGGTATTGCCTTCGGAGTCTTCAATAACTAACTGCGGGTGCCTGTCGCCCTTATGCTCGATGACAACGGGGTGTCCCTTCTTGCCTTTGAGCTCTTCTTCAAGACGCATGGTATCGCCTTCGATAATGTCAACCCATCTGACGGTTCCGTCTTTCTCGGCAAGTATCGGGATCATATGCGGATCCCATGAATAGAGTACCTGGCCGATTTCGACTTTCTCTCCGTCATTGGCTCTGATTATACCACCATAAGGCACCGCGAATTTCTCAAGCTCACGGCCTTTTTCGTCCACCAGCTTGAGCTCACCGTCTCTCTGGAGTGAAACCAGATGTTTCTTGCGTCCAACCTTGGCTTCAACAACAGTAAAGTCGCCGTAACGGACAATACCTTCACGAGGAGCGGTCTGCTCATTCTGAATAACGGCGTGTGATGCAATACCGCCGGTGTGGAAAGTACGCATTGTCAGCTGTGTACCGGGCTCGCCAATACTTTGAGCACCAATAATACCGACAGCCATACCTTCTTCAACCATTCGGCTGGTACTCATATCCCATCCGTAACACTTGGCACAGATACCAAAGTCGGCATCACAAGTCAACGGACTTCTTACACGTATTGTATCAATGCCGAGTTCTTCAAGCCTTGCGGCTGCCTCGGGCGTTATCACTTCGTCTTCACTGACAATCATTGAATCGAGATAAGGATCACGTATGTTGTCCCTTGAGACACGGCCGACAATAATCTCTTTGAGCGGAATATCGACTTCTTCACCCTTGAAAATCGCCTTCTTGGTGATACCGGCAAGAGTGCCGCAATCCTGCTGTGTAACGATGACATTCTGAGCTACATCGGCGAGCTTACGAGTCAGATAACCTGAGTCAGCGGTCTTAAGTGCTGTATCGGCAAGACCTTTACGGGCACCGTGAGTAGATGTGAAGTACTCAAGAACGTTAAGACCTTCACGGAAGTTAGAGATAATGGGAGTCTCCATAATCTCGCCGCTGGGCTTAGCCATAAGAGCACGCATACCGGCAAGCTGCTGAATCTGGTCGATACTGCCTCGGGCACCGGAGTGCCTCATCACGTAAATCGGGTTGAGATATGGCTTGCCGTCACGGGTATCGTTTTTCATCGCTTCCATCATGTCACTGGTAACCTCGACCCTTGCATGGGTCCAGGCATCAATTATCTGATTGTAGCGTTCGCCTTCTGTAAGTACGCCGGCGTTGTAGTTTTCAATAATCTTATCTACTCTTGTCTGTGCACGATCGATAATAGACTGCTTTGAATCCGGGATACGCATATCGGTTATGCCGAAACTTATACCGGCAAGCGTTGCGTACTTAAATCCGAGATCCTTGATACGGTCAAGCAGATTGATTGTCTCGCCGGTGCCCAGAATCTCGTTACAGTCACTGATAACCCTGCCGAGCTGCTTATTTGTCATAACAAGGTTATAGAAAGGCATCTTATCGCCGAGATTCTCATTGAAGATACAGCGGCCGGGACAGGTTTCAATCACTATTTCACGGTCGTCTTTTTTCTCTTCGCCTTTTTCGTCTCTAACAAGCTTACCCTTAGGCAAACGAACCTTGATTTTTGTGTGACAATCAACCTTGCCCAGCTCATAAGCTGTTATAGCCTCGTTGAAGTCACGGAAAATCATGCCCTCGCCCTTCTTTCCTTCCTGAATGGTTGTCAGGTAATAATTACCAAGAACCATATCCTGTGAAGGGGTAAGGTTAGGAGAACCGTTAGAAGGCGCAAAGATATTATTAGTAGCCAATACCAATGTATGGGTTTCTACCTGGGCTTCGATACTCAGCGGCAGATGGACTGCCATCTGGTCGCCGTCAAAGTCCGCGTTAAATCCTTTACAGGCAAGCGGGTGCAGCAGAATCGCATTTCCTTCTACAAGGATTGGCTCAAACGCCTGGATTCCCATTCGGTGAAGCGTGGGAGCACGGTTGAGCAGAACAGGATGCTGATAGGTAACCTCTTCGAGGATATCCCAGACCTGTGCCTCGCGGCGGTCAAGCATGCGCTTTGCGCTCTTAATGGTATCCGCGTAGCCGCGTTCTTTGAGTTTGCGGATTATAAACGGCTGATAAAGCTCGAGAGCTATCTTCTTGGGCAGGCCGCACTGGTTGAGTTTAAGCCAGGGGCCGACAACGATAACCGAACGGGCGGAATAATCAACACGCTTACCGAGAAGGTTCTCACGGAAACGTCCCTGCTTACCCTTAATCATGTCGGTAAGACTCTTGAGCGGACGGTTGTTGCTGCCCTGAACGGGGCGTTTACATCTGCTGTTGTCCAGCAGAGCGTCAACTGCCTGCTGAAGCATACGCTTTTCGTTGCGTACAATAACCTCTGGAGCGTTGAGGTCTATCAGCTTGGCAAGACGGTTATTTCTGTTGATAATACGTCTGTAAAGATCGTTAAGATCACTTGTGGCAAAGTTGCCGCTTTCAAGCTGAACAAGCGGACGCAGATCGGGAGGAATTACAGGCGCAACCTCAAGCACCATGTTGCAAGGGTCATTGCCGCTTTCCAGAACCGCGTTGACTACTTTGAGCCGCTTTGTAAGGTCATTGAGCTTCTGTTTGCTGTTGGTCGCGCGGATCTCATCTCTGAGCGTTATGCTAAGCTCGTTGAGGTTAAGGCTGTGGATCATCTCTTTGATGGCTTCAGCGCCCATATTGACTTTAAATGCCGAGCCGTATTTGGTCAGCATATCACGGTATTCTTCTTCGCTGAGAAGCTGATTTTTCTTGAGAGGTGTATCGCCGGGATCAGTAACAACATAATCCTGGAAATAAACGATTTTTTCTATTTCTGAAGTCTTCATCCCCAGAAGCGCAGCAAGCCTGCTTGGCATAGCCTTGAAGAACCATATATGAACAACCGGAGCTGCCAGATTGATGTGGCCCATCCTCTTGCGGCGTGCGCGGCTGTGAGTAACCTTAACACCGCATCGGTCACAGATTATACCTTTGTACTTTGTGCCTTTGTATTTGCCGCACGAACACTCCCAATCCTTTTCAGGCCCGAAGATCTTTTCGCAGAAGAGACCTTCCTTTTCCGGCCTGTAGGTACGGTAATTTATCGTTTCAGGCTTTGCAACAACACCGTACGACCAGCTGCGTATGTCATTGGCGCTGGCAAGTGTTATCTTTACCGAACCGTAATCATTGATTTTTTCGAATAGTGTATCAAGCATCAGGAAAACTCCTATCTTGAGAATAACGCATATACCCGCCTTTAGATGGGGGCGTTACCCTGATTATTTTTTTCAAGACTAATATTCAAGCCAAGACCTTTGATCTCGCTGCAGAGTACGTCGAACGAAATTGGCGTTCCGGCCTCGAGAGTATTGGCTCCCTTAACCATAGACTCGTAAATCTTTGAACGTCCTTCCATATCGTCACTCTTGACGGTCAAAAGCTCCTGGAGGGTGTATGCAGCGCCGTAAGCCTCGAGCGCCCAGACTTCCATCTCTCCAAACCTCTGTCCGCCGGCCCGGGCTTTGCCGCCCAGCGGCTGCTGGGTTATAAGGCTGTATGGGCCTGTTGAACGGGCATGGATTTTCTCATCAACAAGATGATGCAGCTTGAGCATGTACATATAGCCTACAGTTGCACGCTGTTCAAACTCCTCGCCGGTGCGGCCGTCATAAAGTTGAGTCTTGAGTGTTTCCGGTACAGTAGCGTAAATATCGTCCTTATCAGGAGCGATGTTGTTCTTTTCGCAATATTCTTTACGCTCAAGAACGCTTTGATTGGCTTCGTTTATCACATTGACAACGTCCTGTTCTGAAGCACCGTCAAAAACACTTGTAATAGCGTCAAATCCGAGAACCTTAGCCGCCCAGCCCAGGTGGGTTTCGAGTATCTGGCCGACGTTCATACGACTGGGAACACCAAGAGGATTAAGAACGATTTCGCACGGAGTCCCGTCCTCGAGGAACGGCATATCTTCCTGCTGCAGCACGCGTGCGATAACACCCTTGTTACCGTGGCGTCCGGCCATCTTATCACCGACAGAGAGCGGACGTTTGGTCGCGATATAAACCTTAACCATCTCGAGTACGCCGCTGGGCAGCTCGTCGCCTCGCTTGACCGAATCGACATACCGCTCCATCTCGAACTGGACTTCCTGGATACGAGGCCAGTAAATATTGACCAGATCTTTTACTTTATTACGGTCTTTTTCGTCTTCAACCCAATCTAAGGTGAAGGTTTCAATCTGCTCGAGTATTACCTCGTCATATTCACTCGTTCCAACCTTCTGCTTTGAGGTTGGATCGACAATGACGATACCCAGCTTATCGTTAATCGATGATATCATCTGGCGGAAAATACGTATCTGCCGCCGGTTCATCGACTCTTTGTATATTTCAAGGTCGCGTTCCTGCTCCGCTCTTTCTTCTGCGGAGAGAGACGCCTTGCGTTTGAAATGCTTTGTCTCAATAACAACGCCTTCGTGGCCGCTGGGCATTATCAGCGAATCATTTTTGACGTCTTCGCCGGCGCGGCCGAAAATAGCGTGAAGCAGTTTTTCTTCCGGAGTGAGCTCTGTCTTGCTCTTAGGCGAAATTTTGCCGACAAGAATATCATTGGGGCCCACACGTGTTCCTTCACGGACAATTCCGCGTGCGTCAAGATTCTTGAGCATTCTCTCGCTTACGTTAGGTATATCGCATGTAAACTCTTCGCGGCCGAGTTTGGTCTCACGTATCTCTATTGTGAATGAGTCAATATGGACACTTGTAAACGCGTCGTCCTTAACCAGGTTTTCGCTGATAAGGATCGCATCCTCAAAGTTGTAGCCGTCGAAAGGCACAAACGCCACAAGAACGTTCTTACCAAGCGAGAGCCTGCCGTTGTTGGTAGCACCGCCGTCAGCGATTATGTCGCCTTTTTTGACATTCTGACCTTTTACAACAAGCGGCTGCTGGTTGAGGCAGGTACGTTCATTGAGGCCGCGGAACTTCTGCAATTCATACTCTTCACGGTCATCGACAACGATCTTCATCGCGTCAACATAGGTTACAACGCCGTCCTCGGCGGCCCTGAGTACCATACTGGAGTTTTTGGCCACCTCAGACTCCATTCCGGTGCCTACAAGAGGCGCCTCGGTTGTCAGCAGAGGAACTGCCTGGCGCATCATGTTAGAACCCATAAGCGCACGGTTTGCGTCATCGTGTTCAAGGAACGGAATCAGCGAAGCAGATATACCAACAGTCTGCTTGGGCGAGATATCTACATAGTTGACATCCTCACGGGTTGTCTGAGTCAGCTCGCCTCTTTCACGCGCAAGAAGCAGACCTTCTTTGAGCTTGCCGTTTTCGGGGTCAACCGAACTTGGCGGAGTGAACACCAGCGCCATCTCTTCATCTGCGCGGAGATAATCTACCTGACCGGTTATCTGTGAGTCTTCAACCTTGCGGTAGGGAGTAATTAGAAAACCATATTCATCAACACCGGAGAAAATACCCAGTGACGCGATAAGTCCAATGTTTGTACCTTCAGGTGTTTCGATCGGGCATATACGGCCGTAGTGACTGATATGAACGTCACGAACTTCAAAGCCTGCACGCTTTCTGTTCAAACCGCCGGGGCCCAGCGCTGAGAGCCTTCTTTCATGGGTAAGCTGACTGAGGATATTTGTCTGGTCAACAACCTGGCTCAGCTCGCCGCGGCCGAAGAAATATTCTATGCTGCTCGAAACAGCCTTTGAATTTATAATGTCGGAAACCTTGCCGATCTGGTCAGGCTCCTTGATATTCATCCGTTCTTCAATTGTCCTGCGGAGTTTTAGCAGACCCTTGCGGATTTCGTCGGCAGCAAGCTCATCGATTGTACGCAGACGCCTGTTGCCCAGATGGTCGATATCGTCAATGTATGCTTTTTTAATGGGTGAACGCAGGTCGAGAATGTACCTCAGGGTATTGACAAAATCGCGAGGCTCAAGAGTCATAAGAGACTCATCAATGTCCTCATTAAATTTCCTGTTAAGACGGAAACGGCCCACTCTGCCAAGGCGGTAACGGCTTTCGTCGTAGAATTTTTCGAAAAACAGCTCTTTTGCTTTTTCCGCATTAAGAGGATTACCCGGACGGAGCCTCGAATAGATTTTTACGAGTGCCTGTTCATGGTTTGACGCATCATCTTCTGCAAGGGTGTTGAAAATTAACGGATCGTTTGTCTCATGCACAACCTCTAAAGTTTCAAGCTCGCTGGACTGAATCTGAGCGATTGAATCTCCAAGCTGAGAGCCTGCTTCAACAAGTATTTCACCGGTTTCGGTGTCTATGACCTGGCCGACGGTCCACATTGTCGGCTTGAGCTCCTCAACGGGAACAATCTGCGTTTCGTAGAAAAGCCGTATAATTTCGGCGGTTTCTCCGTATTTTTCATCCATTGCACGCAGAAACGTAGTAGCGGGGATCTTATTGGACTGGTCGATTTTGATAATCATCGCGTCTTTTTTCGTGACGCTAAGCTCGATCCAGCTGCCTCGTTCGGGAACAATCTTTGCCCCGTGAAGGATACGGTCGCCCTCTTTGCTGTCAACACGAAAATCGATACCGGGACTTCTGTGAAGCTGATTCACAATTACACGCTCGGCACCGTTTATGATAAATGTTCCGCCGCCGCGCATAATCGGCACATCGCCGATATAAACGGACTGCTCCTGCACCTCGCCGGTTTCCTTGATCGTAAAACGGCAGGTTACCTTAAGCGGATGGCCGTATGTAAGACTCAACTCTTTGCACTCAAGAGGTGTAAACCGCGGCCGTTCAAGCTCGTACTTCACATAGTCGAGCTGCATTGTTTCATCAGATTTTTTTATGGGAAAGCTTTCACGGAAAAGAGCCTCGAGCCCCTTGTCTTCTCGCATGTGCGCAGGAATATCAAGCTGCAGAAAACTGCTGTACGCATCCCGCTGAACCTTTGTCAGGTCCGGTACCGGGACGGCGTCTCCGATCTTACCAAAATTCCTTACTGGCCGTGTACCCATCAGTATTCTCCGCTGTTACGTTTTATATCTATTCTAAAAGGCAGGAACCATCGACAGTTCTCTGCGTTGGCTAAAAAGCCTAAGTAAAAATTTTCTAAAATTTTAAACTTTTTACACTATCTTTTCTGCCGTATAAATCAGAGGGCAAAAGGTGCGGGCCTTCTCTGCTGCGAGAAGGCCGGCACCTGTTTTTTGCAAGCCAAATTAGTCCAGTTTGACTGTCGCGCCCGCAGCTTCGAGCTGAGACTTGAGTGTCTCTGCCTCTTCTGCTGAAGCGTTTTCTTTAACAGTCTTAGGTGCGCCGTCAACAAGCTCTTTTGCTTCTTTGAGGCCGAGACCTGTGATAGCACGGACTTCCTTGATTACTGCAATCTTCTTGTCGCCTGCTGCTTCAAGGATTACATTAAATTCTGTCTTCTCTTCAACAG
This sequence comes from Limihaloglobus sulfuriphilus, assembly GCF_001999965.1. Lineage (GTDB taxonomy): Bacteria > Planctomycetota > Phycisphaerae > Sedimentisphaerales > Sedimentisphaeraceae > Limihaloglobus > Limihaloglobus sulfuriphilus. The sequence goes on from NZ_CP019646.1 coordinate 2,214,803, forward strand.
CTGCTTCTTCGCCGCCTGCCGCAGGACCTGCAACCATTACGGCACCGCCGGCTGCCGGCTCGATTCCGTACTCATCCTTGAGGTAGTCGCCAAGCTCTTTTGCCTGCATAAGAGTAAGTGCTACGATTTTGTCACCAAGTTCTTTGATTTCTGCTGCGTAAGTTTTTGCTTCGTCGCTCATTATGTAATTCTCCGTTATTAACTTTGCCCTTTAATAGCCCGGCTACGCTGCCGTGTTTAACCCGTAAAAGGGGCAATCAAAGCGGCCGTTAAAATTCAAAATAATTTTTAATTTTTAATTCGTAATTCGTAATTCGTAATTAAATCAAGCAGCTTCTTCGGCTTTCTCGATTATTGTTTTTATGCAGCCTGCCAGATAGCTCGCCGGCCCTGTGATAGCCCCGGCCAGATTTGAACCTGGAGTCTGTGCAATACGAACAACAGCAGCCTGAAGTTCAGCACGGCTGGGCATCTTGGACAGATCCACAACGCCTTTATCGTCAACGACTGTACCGTCAACAAAGGCTCCCTTGAGCTGGATTTTTTTAATTTTTTTGGCAGAATCCACCAGCATTTTGGCTACATCTACAACACTCTCGCCGCCGTAAGCAACAGTGCACTGACCGGAGTCAAACAGTTCAGCTGCTGTATCCTGGCCAAGCTCTTTGAGGGCGTGACGCATAAGGCTGTTGCGTACCACAGTCATCTTGACACCCTTTTCGAGCAGACTGCCGCGAAGCTCGTTGTTTGTGTTGCCGTCGATACCTACGGTAGAGAGAACAACAAATTCATTGACTCCGTCAAAAGTGCTCTCAAACTGCTTTTGAAGTAATCCTTTAACGTATTTACTCATATTATCACCTGTTAAAGTCTAAGGTTCCTGTTACACGGCCACATTAACGCCGGGGCTCATGGTGGCTGACAAGGTTATCTTTTTCAGATACACGCCTTTGCAGCTTGCCGGCCGCATCTTTGTAATGTGATCTATGAAAAACTTAATGTTGCCGATAAGTTTTTCTTCATCAAAGCTCAGCTTGCCCACTACAGTGTGAACATTTCCGCCGGAATCGTTCCTGAATTCGACTTTACCTGCCGCGAATTCCTTGACAGCGTTGATCACATCAGGGGTAACTGTACCGTTCTTGGGCGAGGGCATCTTGCCCTGGGGGCCCAGAACGCGGCCGAGTTTACCAACCTGACCCATCACTTTCGGTGATGCGATAGCCACATCAAAGTCCATCCAGCCGCCCTCGATCTTTTTGACCAGCTCTTCGGTGCCGGCCTCTACAGCGCCGGCAGCCTTGGCCGCCTCGACCTCGGAGTCATCACAGAAAGCAATAACATTTTTAGCCTTGCCTATTCCATTAGGAAGGCTGATGGCACCTCGAATCAGCTGATCCGCCTGTCGCGGATCGATTCCAAGCTGCATCGCAATGTCAACGCTCTGGTCAAACTTGGTTGCAGGAAAAGACTTGAGCTTCTTGACTGCATCAGAAACACTCAGTGCCTCATCACTTGCCAGTTCAATCGCTTTTTTGAATCTTTTACTGTTTTTTGCCATTAATTTTACCTCGCGAATTTTCGCTCCCACTATTAGCCGTGGTAAGCTTACAATATTAAAAAACTTAAAACCGGCTGCCGCTGAATATGTTTTATGCCGGTAAATAGAGTCACGCTTAATCCGGCGAGACTCTGACTTATCAACTGTGCATATCTGCGACTGTCAGTCGATCGTTTGAGTTATTGACTTTTAAATCAGCCTTCGACCTCAATTCCCATGCTTCTGGCTGTTCCCATAATAATCTGGTCAGCAGCTTCGAGAGAAAAGGCGTTAAGGTCTTTCATCTTCATTTCAGAAATCTCACGAACCTGTGCCATTGTAACCTTGCCGACTTTCTCTTTATTGGGAACACCGCTTCCCTTATCCAGACCGGCTGCCTTTTTGAGAAGTACCGCTGCCGGCGGGCTTTTGATGATAAATTCAAAAGTACGGTCGTTATATACAGAAATAACAATAGGAACAGTCATTCCGTTGAGCTCACGTGTCTGCTCGTTAAACTGAGAAACGAACTGACCAATATTCACGCCGTGCTGTCCTAATGCCGGCCCGATCGGCGGTGCCGGAGTTGCCTGGCCGCCTGGGGCCTGGAGTTTAATCTGTGCAGTAACCTGCTTAGCCATTTATTTATACCTCGTCTTTTTTAACACAAAATCACCGCTGTAGTCAGAAACTACCCGGCGAAAAAATTTAAATTCCTATTTAATGGCGACTTACATCGCCGATGCTGAAGGGCATACAACCACAGCAGCAAATATATATAAATCGTAATAGCTTTTACTGTTTTTCTATCTGCCAGTATTCGATGTCAAGAGGAGTACTTCTGCCGAAGATACTTACATTTACACGGACAACGCCGCGTTCAACATCGATTTCATCAACAACGCCTTCAAAGTTCTCGAAAGCGCCCTCGCGTATCTTAACCATATCACCCTTCTCAAATTCAACCTTGATACTGGGTGAGTTTTCGGTCATTTCGTCAATTTCAACCAGCATCTTAGCGACATCGGTATCACGCATAGGCGTAGGTTTACCCTCTGAACCGATAAAATCGCCGACACCGTTGGTCTCGCGTATCATGAACCATACCTTTTCAGGTACCCGGCCGTTTTCTTCGGTTTCAAGCTCCATAAAAACATAACCGGGGTATAATTTGCGTTTAATAATTCGCTGTTTGCCGCCCTTGACGCTTTTTATCCGTTCAACGGGCACAACAACTCTGCCGACCATATCCTGGACAGATTCTACAACGATCTTACGCTGCAGCGCTTCTTTAACGCTTTCTTCTTTATTTGAAGCAACTTTTAATACGTACCATTTCATTGGCTGCCGCCCTTAGTCTGGATTAGTTGTAGAGACCTATTACTGTAAATACGAGCCTGAAGAGCACATCAATTCCACCAAGCAATAATGCCAGTATGACCACAACGGCCAAAACTACTATAGTAGAAGTAATTATTTGATCCTTACTGCTCCAGGTGACTTTTTTGAGCTCTGATTCAGCGGTGATGAGAAAATCAGCAACTTTAGGCCGATTCTGCAGCCAGTAGATACAAAACGTAATCACGGCAAGTATCGCGGCAGGTATTATAGTATATACCCAGGGGTTATTTGTAGTACCGGTCAGAATTTGATACATACGGTAGCAGCCGATAGCTGCAAGCGCAAAACATGCGATAGCTCCCCAGAGCCTGGTATAATATCCCTGTCCTTTTTTATATAAATAAAGCTGCATTTAACTCTCCAGAATTTATCAACTTATATCAGCCAGCATCTTCGGTTATCAAAATTAATATTACCAGGCCAGGAGGGATTTGAACCCCCAACCTGCGGTTTTGGAAACCGCTGCTCTGCCAATTGAGCTACTGGCCTAACTGTTAAACTCATAACTAAAAACTTTAACTAATAGTTTGGGAATCAAGCTGTTTCAATGGTTGTTATATAAACAACCATGAGCGAAGCGAATTCCTCCGTTATTAGTTTTCAGTTTTCGTTATTAGTTTAAATACTATTTCCTGCGGATCTTATGAACTGTGTGCTTGCGTTCTTTTCTACAGAACTTTTTCAGCTCTATTTTCGGAACTCCGCCCATAACATTTACTTCGGTACGGTAGTTGCGTTCTCCGCAATCTTTGCATTCAAGCCAGACATGTTCTCTTTTGGCAGCTTTTGCCATAGTTCCAACCTCTGTTATAAGTTAAACTTATGAGAAGAAAATATCGGGCCCTCAGCTACACCTCAGACCCGATATTATATTTCTGTATTATAAAATTAAGCGACAATCTCGGTTACAACACCGGCACCAACTGTGCGGCCGCCTTCACGAATAGCGAAGCGGAGACCATCTTCCATTGCTATAGGCTGAATAATCTCAACGGTCATAGCAATGTTGTCGCCGGGCATACACATTTCAACGGGTTTACCTTCACGGCTGGTAATCTCTTGTACAGCACCAGTTACGTCGGTTGTCCTGAAGTAGAACTGCGGACGGTAACCCGGGAAGAACGGTGAGTGACGTCCACCCTCTTCCTTTTTCAGTACGTAAACTTCACACTTGAACTTGGTGTGAGGTGTAATGGTACCCGGCTTAACGATAACCTGGCCGCGTACAAGATCTTTCTTTTCAATACCGCGAAGCAGCAGTCCAACGTTGTCGCCGGCCTGGCCTTCGTTAAGGGTCTTGTTGAACATTTCAACGCCGGTACAGGTAGTCTTGCGTGTTGGAGTGATACCAACGATTTCAACCTCATCGCCTGTGTGGATTATGCCGCGTTCAATACGGCCGGTACCTACAGTACCACGGCCTTTGATTGAGAACACGTCTTCAACCGGCATCAGGAATGTCTGGTCAACAGCACGTTCCGGTACAGGAATGTATTCATCAACTGCGTCCATGAGCTCATCGATGCTTTTACATTTCTCGTCGTCTTTGCCGTCTGATTCCATCGCCTGGAGAGCCGAGCCCTTGATAATCGGGATCTCATCTCCGGGGAATTCGTACTTGTCAAGCAGCTCACGGAGCTCCATTTCGACCAGTTCGATCAACTCAGGATCATCAACAAGGTCAACCTTGTTCATGTAAACTACGATACGAGGTACGTTTACCTGACGTGCGAGCAGGATGTGCTCACGTGTCTGGGGCATAGGACCATCGGTTGCTGCAACTACGAGAATAGCACCGTCCATCTGAGCGGCACCGGTAATCATGTTCTTTACATAGTCGGCGTGACCAGGACAGTCAACGTGTGCGTAGTGACGGGTCAGCGTCTCATACTCTACGTGAGCGGTGTTAATTGTGATACCGCGTTCTTTTTCTTCAGGGGCATTGTCAATTTCATCAAATTTTCTGATACCAGTGCCCTGTTTAACAGCCATACGCATAGTAATTGCGGCTGTCAATGTTGTTTTACCGTGGTCAACGTGACCAACAGTTCCAATGTTTACGTGTGGTTTAGTACGTTCAAATACTGCTTTAGCCATGTGTTATTAACCTCCATAATACCGGGTTAATTGTTAAACTCTAAATTTTATTACATTTACGACAATTATTATTTATACTTCCTCAGGAACTACGCATCCAATGCTGCCGGCGAGAATCGAACTCGCGACCCCATCCTTACCAAGGATGTACTCTACCGACTGAGCTACAGCAGCCCGGTAAGGACATAGAAATTACGCCTGTCCGTATAAATAGAACCGAAATTCTAACGCTCATACCATAAAAAGCAACCATAAAACCAAAAAAAATATTTTTTTTTAAGATTTAATCCAAATATGCCGGATAAATAGATTTATAAATAGACCGGCCTTTACAGGCAAAGAGCCGGATAAAAATATTAAAAGTCTCTAAAAATCGCCCAGTGTGCGGCTGAAAAATTGTACAGGTTGAAAAATATCCGGTTTAAGTCCATTCTAAACAAGACTTTAACCCGGAACACTTCCAATAGCCTATTCTCAATTAGAGCGGCTATCTATTAGTACCGGCTCAGCTTTGTTTGACCGTTTCGATCATCTCAATAATATTATCCACCGGTGTGCCGGCCTGGATGTTGTGACACGAGCAGCAAATGAAGCCTTTTTTACCGCCGCCAAGGGTGTTGAGACAGTCGAGAGTCTCCGCCCGAACCTTTGCCCTGTCACCGAACGGCAGGGCGTCCTGTGTGTCAACGCCGCCGTGGAATATAATACGGTCTCCGTATTTTTCCTTTAGCCCGGCCATCTCCATACCCGGGCATACGTGCTGAATCGGGTTGAGCACATCAATGCCGGTTTCTATCAGCCGCTCAATCAGCTGCTCGCAGGCGCCGTCGCTGTGGTAGAACACCCGTGCGCCGTAGCTGTGAATAAGTTTGCAGAATCTTTCCATACGCGGCTTTATAAAGTTATCCCACATCGAAAGAGACATCAAAAGCCCGTTCTGCGAGCCCATATCATCACTGACAAACACCATATCGGTATAATCCGCCGCCCTGTCGAGATATTTTTTGAGCATCTCGGTCTGGATGTGCTCAATACGGTCAAGAACGGCATTTACATAGTCGGGCATGAGTGCCAGATCCATCATCGCCTGCTCAAGACCCCTCATCTGGCAGTAAATCTCATAAAATGAAACCCACGGGCCGTTTGTAACATAATCCTGCGAGAATAATTTTACCCGTTCGACCATGTTGTCATACTTGAATTTCTCGGGATCCGGCCAGTAGGGATAATCTTCAAGAGATTCCACTGTTTCAAAGCCGGTAAGTCCGGGCTTGTCGATTTCGATATACTCTGAGCTGCCGGCATAAGCCCTGCGGGATGTGGTGCCCCAAAGCGTCCTGCCGCCGGTCTCGGGATACTCCGCCCCGAACCAGTGAATCTTGTCAATACCCATCTTTTGGTATAAATCAGGCTCGTTATCTGCCCCAAAATGAGCGTAAAGGCTTTCCAGAACTTCGGTTGTGTACCAGATATCTACAGGTATCCTGTCAACCGGCTCTCTGTTTAGAATTGCAAGTACCCTTTCTTTAGGATTCATAGCGATTTCGCTTTCTAAATAATTATGTTTCTGGTTTGTTATAAACAATTTACTACTTTAAAATAATTATAACATTAAAATCAACACAAACATTGCAAATATTGACTTTAAAGTCAGAATATATTATTCATGGAACAGGTAAACATTTACAACTTTGCGGATATAGCCCGCCATCTGGAAAACTGCGGTATCGCGGTACAATCCTTTCGCGGCCTGGCTAATTACAATGTCGCTCAGCACAGACACGACATACTGGAGATGCTGTTCATAAAACAGGGGCAGGCAAACCAACGGCTTGAGCAGAGCGAAACCATATTAAGCCGCGGCTGTCTGACTATCATTAACTACGGCCAGTCTCACAATTTATATATAGGCAGCGAGCAGGCGGATTTGATAAACATATATGTTGACTTCAGCAAGGCAAACTTCAACGGCATAGATGAGAACCTCAAAACCAAACTTCGCGAGATTCTGCCTCTGCATCCGGCATTCGGGCACAAACTCAACAAAGTAATACAGCTTCAGGTAGAACAGTCTGATGAGTTTATACATATACTCGAAGCTATTGAAAGCGAGCAAAACCTCCGCCGCGAGGGATATGAAACTATTATAAAGGCTTATTTCAGTATCGCGTTGTCTATAATCAGCCGCTCAGCTCAGAAATTCGGCACACTCAACCCTGATATACAGGACAGCTCATATTACAGAATGGAAAAGCTGTTCCAGTTTATAGACGAGAATCTTGACAAGCCGCTGGATCTGGGCCTGCTTGCCGGCCATATCGGCTTGAGCCGGCATTACCTTTGCAGGGAATTTAAACGCGCAACATCAAAAACACTAATGCGTTACATCACGCAGCGCCGTATAGAAAAGGCGATGTTTGAGCTGAGAAGCACGGACAAGAAAATCATAGATATCGCCCTCGATGCCGGCTTCAACGACTACTCTAACTTTACCCGCTGTTTCAGACAGACAGCCGGTTCTTCTCCGCGGCTTTACCGCAAGAAATTCCGGCCCGCCTGACTTAAATAGCGAATCCGGCAGGTTTTGACGGCTTCCACGAGAATGGGTCAACCAGAACTCGTCGGAGTCGAAGTAGGCAAAACCGGTTCAATAGGATAAAAGCTGAATCTAAGTATCATTCGGTTCCCGCAAATCTGGGACGTTAATAAAAAATTACAGCCCCGGCAGCGATTCCAATCTAAACATTGCCAGGGCTGATTAACATTGCCGACGGCAGATATTTGCCGCAAACATGTTTTGCATATCAGTTAAAAATTGTCTTTGTTGTCAGCTTTTTGAGATGGGCTTTTATCTGTGATTTTTTGTTCTTTTTCGCGACTTCAAGTTCTCTTCGCAACTCTTCAAGCTCTTCATTTATCATTTTTATCTGTATTTCACGCATTTGAATATGAAGATCAAAGAGTATATCAAGTTCATCCTCAAGCAATTCGCGAATCTCTTGCTGCTCTTGCTTATCTGCGAAAGAGTATTCCTCGGCAAGAAGCTCGGTATAAACATTCGAAATATGTATTTTCAACTCAAGATCAGCGGTTTCTTCTTCCTCTCTAATGTATTCAAATTCTTCTACGATTTCAGACAATCCAACCACAAGATCGAAATATTCATCCTTTACAAATTCACCCTCCTCATCTGCAAGTAAGTCATGTAAATCCGGATGAATTTCCTCGATGAGTTCTAAAGTCTCACAAACTATCTCTTCCAGCTCATAATCATCTTCTTCAAATTCTTCTTCATAATCAAAATCTTCATCAATTTCGTCTTCATCACAATCCTCGTGATCCTCATTTGACGCCAGAGAATTAGTTACTAACAAATCCCAGCTAACCGGGCAGGCAGCTGTTAAATTTCCTGGAAAAATTGTAAATACAAAAAGAGCGATCAAAATAAGCATTAAGTTCTTAGCCATTTTCTTTTTCCTTAAATAGAGGTTGATTTTGTAATTTATTTACTCTTTTACGCAGTCGTACCAGACTTTTATCTCTTTGGAAAAAATCTTCAGAGCTGCTATGAGCAAACGATTCTGTACCAAAGCATGCTTTTAACTTATCAATTCGTAATTGTATGTCTGAATCTTCATCGAATATTGTACCCCCCGAAATATCCTGCAAATCATCATTGCCGCTATAATTAATAACTATCGCCGGATGATTGTCAGCCCCGGTAATGCTCAACTGCTTAGAATTAGCGTCATGTCTCAAGTAACCATTATATATCAGATAAGAGGCCGCGAAAATCGCCAGTATGGCCGCTGCAATTGAACCGATATGACGAACCCGTTTAATTTTGTGAAACTGAGAATTAAGCAATATACCGGTGCTATCCATAAACCTGGCGTAATATTCAAGATTCTCCGGATCACTGGCAAGCAGATCATTTAAAGTCATCTGTTCTGAAACAGTCAATTCGCCATTTGATGCCTTGAGTATTAACTCAGTCAGATATTCTTCGCCGTTTGATAATTTCATCTTTTATCCTCCTCCAGCAAAAGATTTTGAACTTTATCAAAGAGTTTCTGATGAAGTCTCTTAAGATATTTATACATTGCAGCCGAAGTCGTGTTGAATCTGGCAGCTATTGCTGAAACCTTTAAGCCTTCTCTGTATCGCAGATCAAGCACGCTTCTCTGTTTATCGCTCAATTTCAAAAGACACCTGTCAAGCAACTCAGCTCTGCGATTTATAATATCATCATCTTGCGGCTCAAGTGCTTCTATCATCTCTACAACCTGCGTTGAAAATTTTATACGCTTATCATATTTCCTATTCTGGAGTTTCAAGACGTTATTGCGTGCGATAGATCTGCCCCAGGCAGCAAAATTACTCCCCCGTTGAAAATCATAAAACTTGCTCCACATAACAAGAACGGTTTCCTGCATCACATCATCGGCATCAACCCTGTTTGGTATCAATCGAAGAATATACGAATATATCTGCCTCTGGTTTGTCATCAGGAGTTTAAGAAACTCCTCGTTTAAGGTGTATTCACGGCGATTATTTATTTTGCCCTCATGCAATTTAAGCTAACCTTATTAGATAAAAAAATGCTTCTCTTTATAAGATAATACCCCAGAACCCTGGAATTAGACATTTTTTTTGAAAAGGCAGTAAAAAAAGCCGGCAAATTCGACGGCAGAGTCTATTCAGCAACTACCCTTACCGGGCGCTTACCCTCGAACTGAGGTTTGATTTTTTCGGCATCACCTGCGATAACAACTACCATCTGCTGCGGATTAAGGTATTCACCCGCCCATCTCAGGCAGTCATCTTTACCAGCGCCGAGCACATGACCGAGGTATGTATCCAGATAATCCTTGGGCAGCATTTGAGAATGTACCAGCCAGATATCGTCGGCTATCTGCTGCGGCGTTTCTCTGCCGCGGACAAACGCACCCTTAAAGTAGCTTTTTGAAAGGCTGATTTCATCGTCCTCGGGTTTACGCTGCTGTAAATCGTTTACAGTGTCGAATATCCTCTCGACAGCTTCGCCGGCCTTTTCGGTCTTGGTAAACGTGTTTATCTCAAAACGCCCTGCGTCTTTGTTTGCCAGGTTGAAACCCCATGCGCTGTAGGTAAGCCCGTTCTTCACGCGGAGTTCCTCATTGAGCCGGCTGTTGAACGCGCCGCCGTAATAGCTGCTGACCAGCTTGCTGCGGGCGTAGCTCCTGATATCATGCCGCGTTAGTCCCTGATGGCCGACGCGTATCTGGCATTGCTGTGTATCGGGTTTATCGACTATAATAACCTCACCGGCGCCGCTCATCTGCGGAGCGATCATTATCTTGGCAAGCTGCTCGTACTGAGCAAAATCTCCAAAATACTTCCCGGCAAGTTTCATAGCCTCTCCGGGTTTTATGTCGCCGACAAAGATAACCGCCGGATTCTGGAAACCTCTGCTGCGGTTTGCGTACCACCAGTCACGGACATCCTCGGCTGTCATATTTTCTACATCCTGCGGCGTACCGGTTACCGGAGACGAATACGGGAAATACTCGCCGTAAATGCACTTGCGGAACTGCCAGTCCGCCTTGTATTCGGGGCTTTGCGACTGTATCCTAAGGCTTGTAAGCAGTTTCTGTTTCTGTTTTTCAAATTCATCGCCGTCAAACAGCGGCTCTGAGATAACCTCCCGCATCAGCTCAAGTCCAAGCCCGAGTTTATCCCTGAGACAGTTCATGCTTACCGTAACCGTATCCTCTGCCGCAGCGCCGCCAAGGCTGATGGCGTTTGTCTCGAGTATTTCGCTAAGTTCTGACTCGCTGTGGGTTTTTGTGCCCTGTGTGAGCATCGCAGCCGCCATATTGGCTGTGCCGCCTGCGCCGCGGTTTACAATACCGTAGCGGACGGTAACAAACGGAACCTCATGATTCTGCACTACATAAACGGCAATACCGTTATCCAGCATTACAGGCTCGGCGGCAGTGAGTACTGCCTCGGGCATGGTATCGGCTATCGGAGGCTCTTTGGGCCAGTCTTCCGGACGGGCGGTGCCATCGCGCCCGGGCGGCGGGGTTACAAGCTCCGGCTCGCCGGCGTATTCAGCCGTCTCATCATCACTGCTGCCGGTCAGGTTTTGTTTGAGCTCGAACACATTCGCTGTATTTTCCGATAGATACTGATTCGCTACACGGATTATGTCTTCATTGGTAACAGAGCGTATTTCATCAAGGTACTCATTTACACGCTCGACATTGTCCTCAAGCAAAGCAGAGGAGGCAAGCATTTTTGCCTTGCTCTCTATGGTGAGATTCTGCATTACATAGCTCTTTTCCATCTGGTTTTTCGCCCGTGTCAGCTCGCTCTCTGTAACTCCGTTTGCCTTTATCTCATCGATCAGCCGCCAGATTTCCGCGGCGGCGGTTTCGTTGTCAACCTTTGGCCCGAACATAACGCCGGCCACAAAAACCCCGTCAAGCTCCAGGTTCCAGGCCGTGCTCATCGCCGCGACGGCGGTCTGGTTATCTGCCACAAGAGAGCGGTACATCCGGCTGCTCCTGCCGCCGCCCAATATGGTCGAAAGCAAATCCAGCGGGGTCATATCTTTGCTGGTCAGCGGCACTGTCCGCCATACAATCCCGAACATCGGTGCCGGGGCCTTCTCATCATCAATCACGAATTCACGCTTGCCGTTTTGCAGCGGCTCACGGTAATCCATCGGCTCAACTTCGGGGCAGCGTTTGATCCAGCCGAAATATTTTTCCGCCTTTTTCCGGACTTCTTCATGGCTGACTGCACCGGTGACTACAAGCACCGCGTTGTTTGGCACGTAGTATTTTTTCCAGAATTCACGCAGCTCAGAAACCTCTGTCGCACGCAGATGCGAGAGATTGCCGATCGGTGTCCAGCGGTAGCTCTGCTCATCGTATATCATATTCGCGGCTTTTTTGACGGTAGTGCCGTATGGCTCATTCTGCCTCATGCGAAGCTCTTCTTCTATCACCTTGCGTTCCGTTTCAAAGGCTTCCTGGTCAATCTTGAGAAACGCCATCCGCTCCGCCTCGAGATACATAACCATATCAAGCTGCTCGGTGGGAACAGTCTGATGATAAACGGTCTTGTCGAAGCTGGTATAGGCGTTGTTCGTGCCGCCGACCATGCGGATATAGTTATGGTGAGCCTCGGCGTCAAGTGTATCTGTACCCTTGAACATCATATGCTCAAACATATGGGCAAACCCGTTGCGGTCCTGGGATTCGTTCTTCGAGCCGACATGATACCAGAGCTGGACATGTGCTATCGGGCAGGAATAATCCTCCAGCGAGATAACCTGTAAGCCGTTATCAAGATAGCTGCTGCGGTAATCGTATGCCTTGCCGGATTTGGACGAAATGCCAAAACGGCCGCAGCCGCTTATAACAATAACCAGCAGCATTAAAACCGCCAAACGAGCCAAAATTTTATTCATATTCTGTTTTTCCTTGTTTAAAAAATGAGCCAATTCGTGAATAAACTATGAAACCGGAGTCTCCAGTTTTTTCGTTGAATCTGGTATAATAATTATAACATTAAAAACCACCATATCGTATGGCGGAAAACTAAGGAGTAAACCTTTTTACAGGAGACTCCAATGAAAAAGTATATCGAATTAGACATGGATAGCAAGAAAACAGTCGCATGTATTTTAAATGAATCAGCATAAGGAGAGTTATGCTGATATGAAATCAGACATAGATTCCCCGAGCCGTCTTCTGGTTAAACAGAAGAAAGACGGTTCTCAAGTCTTTGTTGTATATGTAATTAGCAGACAAGCCGGCCATTATTACAGCAGTCTGATTGATCTGGTAGAAGAGATCAAAGTAGTCAATCCTACAAAAACCACATGGGTTTATCGCACCACCAAGATATGCGGCATTTTATCCGTCTATCTGATTTTCAGCGTTGCCAGACTTATAGCCGCGAACGCCAGAGCTATCAGCCAGAAGCGCACTACAACCTGCTGCTCGGGCCAGCCTTTTTTGTGAAAGTGGTGGTGAATCGGCGCCACGAGGAATACCCTGCGGCCCTGGCCGTATTTTTTCTTTGTCCATTTAAAATAAGATACCTGTATGATAACACTTGCCATTTCCCAGACAAACACGCCGCCGGTAAGGATAAGCAGAATCTCGTTTCTGGTTACCATGGCACCATAACCGATAACCGCACCAAGCGGCAGTGAACCGGTATCCCCCATAAAAACCTTCGCGGGGTTACAGTTGAACCATAAGAACCCGAGCAGCGAGCCGATAATACCCGAATAAAGCACCGTAAGCTCACCTGATTGCGGGATATACGGCAACAGCAGATAGCTGGCCCAGGTAACATCGGTGAACCGCCCCATGGTCTCCGAACACACAAAACACAGCAGCGCAAGGACAACAGATACTATCGCGGTACAGCCGGAAGCCAGCCCGTCCATCCCGTCGGTGAGGTTTACCGCGTTGCTAAGAGCTGTGATATAAAGCACCCCAAACGGAATGAAAAAGATTGCCGGCATAATGATACCGGTTTTATAGAACGGGATCCAGAACATACGCCCGTCTGGTATATCGCGAAAATCAAAATACACGAACAAAGTTATCAGCAGAGCCCCGCCGACCTGAAACAGCAGCTTCTCCCAGGAGTAGAGCCCCTGCCTCTCGCCTTTTTTCGCGGCGTATTTGAGCTTTACCCAGTCATCCGCAGCACCGATAAGTCCGTACCATACAAGAACAAAAATAGACTTTATTACAAAGGCGTTGTTTAGTTTTGCCCACAGCAGAACCGCTGTGATGATGGAAATCAATATCAGCACCCCGCCCATCGTGGGCACATCTGTTTTGTCGTTTGTAAAGTCCTTTAGGTTGCTGTCGGGCACATCGCCGAGCTTGGCCCTGATAAGAAGCCGTATGACCTTTGGCCCCAGTGTTATTGACAATACAAGACTGGTAAGCGCCGCCATGACGCTCCTGAAAGCTATATCTTCGAACGCGTAAAATCCTATCGCGTTCCAGAATCCTTTTTGCCATTCAAGCAGATGGTATATCATTTTTCATCTCCGCGGTAATGGATGAATTTAAAAATCATCAAATCTTTGTCTTTAGTTTCAATTTTTCAAGTTTCTCAACCGCCGCTTCAAGGCGCATTGACCGTGACCCCTTCACCAGAACCGCATCGCCGCGGCATATATACTCCTCGAGCCGGCTGCAGAGCTGTTCTGTGCTCTCGAACGAATACGCATTGAGCTTATTTGACATCTCACGAGCCGCATTGACTGTAACGTCCGCCAAAGGCCCTGCCGCCAGAAGCAGATCAATACCGGCATCTGCCGCCGCGGCTCCAAGTTTTCTGTGCAGGCGCTGCGTTTCACTGCCAAGCTCACCCATATAGCCGGCAACAAAAACCAGTCTGCCGCTGCTCTCCTTCAGCAATCCCAGATAATCAATCGCGTTCTGCATGGAAGCGGGATTCGCATTATAACAGTCCGCTATTATCGTTATATCCGGAGTCTCGATTATATTCATTCGCATATTCTCAGCCCTTACGTTTTGCATAAAACCGGCAAAATCAGCCGCTTCCATGCCCAGAGATGAGCAGACCGCCCACGCCGCCAGGGCGTTTTCGAGATTTCCCCTGCCGGCAAGCGGAACACATACCCGCGTATTGCCGATAACAAACGAACCCGATTCTATGCCCGCCAATGGATCACTGCCGGCAAAATCGTAATCGCCGCCGAAACCAAAAGCCGCCGTTGGAACGGCAAGTCTCGAAGCCGCCTCAGTTAAGACCGGCATAGCTGCGTTAATTATCAGCAGTGAATCACTGCCCGAGAGCCCCAAAGCGATAGACGCCTTTTCCGCGGCGATCGCCTCGATAGAGCCGAAACCCTCAAGATGCGCCTCGGTTACCGCGGTTACAAGAGCAATATTCGGTCGGGCAATTCGCGTGAGATATTCGATTTCACCCGGGTGATTTGTCCCCATCTCAACAATCAGCATCTCGCAGTCCCGCGGCGTTTCAAGTATCGTAAGCGGCAGGCCGATATGGTTGTTGAAACTTTTTTTTGCGCGGTGCGTCCGGTATTTCTGCGAGAGGATATCGCCGAGCATGTTACGAGTGGAAGTCTTGCCTACAGAGCCGGTTATGCCGATAACTTTTGCCTTGAGCCTGCCGCGGTAATCGCCGGCAAGGAGTCCAAGAGCCGCTATACTGTCACTGACCTGAACAACCGAAGCGCCGGCAGGTATTTTCGCCGGAACACGCGACGCGACGGCACATCGCCCGCCGCCAGTAATGACCGATTCGGCAAAATCATTGCCGTCAAAGTTTTCGCCCTTTATTGCCCAGAAACAATCGCCCTCATGAACCGCTCTTGAGTCGGTTGAAACCCCGCTGACAGGAGCAGATGCCTCGCCGTACAGTATTCCGCCTGTAATCGCGGCTATCTCACCTGCTGTATATCTCACAATTCCTCCAGAAACTGACGGGCGGTTTCCCGATCATCAAAATGGATTGTATCATCGCCGATAACCTGGTAGGTTTCGTGACCTTTACCGGCGATCAGAATTATATCACCCGCCAAAGCTGTTTGAACTGCCGTCTTTATCGCGGTTTTCCTGTCCGGCTCTATAAGGGCATTTTCTGATTTTGTGCCGAGCCCCGGTTTGATATCTTCGATGATAGCAAGCGGGTCTTCACTTCTGGGGTTATCACTGGTTACGATTACAACATCGGCGTATTCCGCGGCGGCAGCAGCCATTCGCGGACGCTTTGACCTGTCGCGGTCGCCGCCGCAGCCGAAAACTACGATCAGCCGATTATGCGGCAGGCGTTTAAGCGAAACCAGCACATTTTTCAGAGCGTCGTCTGTGTGGGCATAATCAACCAGCACGGTAAAATCCTGCCCGGCATCTACACGTTCAAGCCTGCCCGGAACGATGCTTATCGTTTGAAGGCCCGCGGCGATTTGCGCCGGCGAAAGCCCCGCACCAAGGCACAGACCCGCCGCGGCAAGCTGATTGCTCACATTGTGCCTGCCTGTGAGAGGCGTATCTATTGGAAAACTCTCTCCGCAGATAGATATTGTATATGATGTCCTGTCGGGCAAAAGCTGAATATTCTCCGCGAGAATGGATTCATAAGATTCGGCGAGTAAATCACCTGCAGTTGAATACTGAATAATCTTCGCCGGCGTGCGCCGGGCTATGTATTTGGATTCTGCTGATTCGGCGTTGAGCACCGCCGCGGCACCGCCGGAGAGGTTTTCAAAAAGCCGTGACTTGGCGGCGAGGTAATTCTTCATGGTCTTGTGGTAGTCGAGATGGTCACCGGTGAGATTTGTAAACGCCGCCGCCGCGAAATCTATGCCGGCGATGCGGTTTTGAGAAATCGCGTGGCTGCTCGATTCGCTGACCACCGCTTTTGCACCGTTTTTAACCATTTCTGCCATAAGCCTGGCGATAGTAAGCTGGTCGGGCGTGGTCATCGTAGAAGCGGACGGCCCCTTGGCCGAACAGTCATCACAGCAGACGGTACTTATCATGCCGCACTTAACGCCGGCATGATTCATCACCGCCCGAACGATATAAGCCGTGGTGGTCTTGCCGTTTGTGCCGGTAACCGTCAGGCAGGTGAGCTTTTCGGCGGGGTTGCCGTACGCGGCCTGCGCCATCCGGCCAAGTGCGATGGAAGTATCGTCAACCTTGACGGGGCTGCATGATTTTGCCGCCAGCAGCTGCTCTTGAGACTCGGTAAGGGCTTCACTGTGGACGACATATTCAGCGCCGGCAGAAACCGCCTGCTCTATGAACCTGTGCCCGTCGAACTGTGTCCCTGGTATCGCGACAAAAATACTGCCTGGGGAGATATTTCGTGAGTCCGCAGTCACCTCCGGTGAGATTTCCCGCAAAAGCAACTCTAAAATGTCTTCATATTTCATCAAGTCTATCCGCTAAAAGTGACCCTGCATAACTGAAAAACGGATTACCGCTCAAAGATGCTCCATTAAATTGAATAACCGCAACATAGATACTATATTAAGATACACAGATACTTTTTCAACTCTATATTGAAAAATACCAGAATAATTATCCGCCGGCGCAAAACATTTTTGGAGTGTCTTTACGCCCGGGTAGAACCGCAACTCTTAACTCTATTCTCTACATGAAGTTGAGATACGTACGCAATACGTCTGTACGAATTTTGCGGCCGTTTTTTCAAAAATACTTGTTTTTGTATGTAGAAACACTATAATACTTTCAGTCTGATTACAGAGAACGCTAACACGTGTATATACAGGAGCTACCCTATGGACAGAAAGATTTTACTATCAGAATCAGATATCCCGAAACAATGGTACAACCTCGCGGCAGACCTGCCCAGCCCTTTGCAGCCGCCGCTGGGCCCGGACGGCAAACCCATAACACCGGATATGCTTACGCCTGTTTTCCCCGAAAACCTTATCGAACAGGAAGTAAGCACCCAGAGATGGATCGACATACCAGAGGAAATTCTCGATATTCTCTACCGCTGGCGGCCAGCTCCGCTTCGGCGTGCGGTTTATCTGGAAAGATATCTCGATACGCCGGCGAAGATATACTATAAGGACGAGAGCACCTCGCCGCCCGGCAGCCATAAACCAAATACCGCCGTGGCGCAGGCCTGGTACAACAAACAGTTCGGCATCGAAAAAATCACAACCGAAACAGGCGCCGGCCAATGGGGCTCGGCCCTGGCGTTTGCGTGCAAAATTATCGGCCTGGAATGCAAGGTC
The DNA here is from genome assembly GCF_001999965.1 of Limihaloglobus sulfuriphilus. Lineage (GTDB taxonomy): Bacteria > Planctomycetota > Phycisphaerae > Sedimentisphaerales > Sedimentisphaeraceae > Limihaloglobus > Limihaloglobus sulfuriphilus. Next base: position 2,232,625 of record NZ_CP019646.1, read on the forward strand.
TTCATGGTGCGCATCAGCTTTGACCAGAAGCCCTTCCGCAAGTTTATGATGTCGGTCTGGGACGCTAACTGCATCGCCAGCCCGAGCAGCGAAACAGAATTCGGCAAGAAAATACTCGCCGAGATGCCCGACACCCCCGGCTCGCTGGGAATCGCCATCTCAGAGGCCGTTGAATCGGCGGTCAAGGACACAACAGGAAAAACACGTTACTCGCTGGGCAGTGTACTCAATCATGTCATGCTGCACCAGACAATTATCGGCCTGGAAGCGAAAAAACAGCTCAAGATGGTCGGCGTTGACAAGCCGGACATTGTTATCGGATGCGCCGGCGGCGGAAGTAATTTTGCCGGCTGTGCTTTTCCCTTTGTGCATGACAAAATAAATGGTGCCGACATTGACATCATACCGGTGGAACCCTCTGCCTGCCCGACACTTACAAAAGCTGATTTCGTGTATGACTATGGCGACACAGCCTGTATGACGCCGCTTCTGGCGATGTACTCGCTGGGACACGCCTTTGTGCCGCCGCCGTTCCATGCCGGCGGGCTGCGTTATCACGGAATGGCGCCGCTCGTGAGCCAGGCAACCGTTGAGGGGCTTCTGGCCCCCCGCTCATACCACCAGATAAAATGCTACGAAGCGGCTCTGACATGGGCAAAGACAGAAGGTTTCATCTGCGCACCAGAGACCAGTCACGCCATCGCGGCAGTGATTGATGAGGCACTCAAAGCAAAAGAAGAGGGCAAAGAAAAGAATATCCTCTTCTGCTACTCCGGACACGGGCTTATGGACCTTACCGGATATGACGCGTACCTCTCCGGCAAGCTCACAGACTACGAGCTCCCCGATGAGGAGATGGACAAATATTCCGAGTGTCTAAAAGACCTGCCCAAACCGCCGAAAAACAAATCCGGCAAGTGGTAAACCAATAAAAACACACCAGGGGCGGCCAAAACCGCCCCTTTTTTTAAGTTTGCGACAACATTGTAGAGCCGCATTAAATGCGGCTCTCTGCTGTTAAACGATTTGGCTTTATAACCTTGAGAGACGTATGCAATACGTCTCTACACGAAGGGGTTAAACCTATTCAAAATATAAAGTTGAGAGACGCATGCAATGCGTCTCTACGGTTGAGCAGTTTGCCGCCGCACCTCGAAGAAAATGCTGCACGCCAATTTTTCTAATTTCCGAGTGTGAACAATCCTTTGTTGACAAACATACTATAATATACTATATTCAAGAAGTTAAGACCTTATATTTATTTTGGAGTAAATGATGAATAAACGAATTACTGAAATTCTCGGCAAAGACAGCGAAGCTCTGTTGAGTCATACCTGCAAAACCATTTCCAAAGACCAGATTCACTGCCCGGGTCCGGATTTTATTGACCGTGTGGTTTCAGTCTCCGACCGCGGCCCTCGCGTTCTTCGCAACATGCAGAGCGTTTTTGATCACGGCAGGCTCGGCGGTACGGGGTATCTCTCTATCCTGCCTGTTGACCAGGGGATAGAGCACAGCGGCGGCGCTTCGTTTGCCCCAAATCCGATATATTTTGACCCTGAAAACATCGTCAAACTTGCCATCGAGGCAGGCTGCAACGCAGTTGCCTCTACGCTTGGCGTTCTGGGTGCGGTTTCCCGCAAGTATGCGCATAAGATACCGTTTATAGTGAAGATAAACCACAATGAGCTGCTCAGCTATCCGAACTCATACGACCAGCGGCTCTTCGCAAGTGTCGAACAGGCCTTTGAGCTTGGTGCCGCGGCGGTAGGTGCTACGATATACTTCGGTTCGCTCGAATCCCGGCGGCAGATAGAAGAAATATCACAGGCATTTGAAACGGCGCACAGCCTTGGAATGTTTACCGTGCTGTGGTGTTATCTGCGGAACAGCGAGTTCAAAACCGGCGGCACTGATTATCACGCCTCCGCCGACCTCACCGGCCAGGCAAACCACCTCGGCGTAACAATAGAAGCGGATATGATCAAGCAGAAACAGCCGGTAAACAACGGCGGCTACAACGCCGTCAAGTTCGGCAAGACTCACAAAGACGTTTATGACAAACTCACTACCGACAATCCGATAGACCTGACGCGATACCAGGTCGCCAACTGCTATATGGGACGTTCAGGGCTGATCAATTCCGGCGGAGCCTCCGGCAAAAATGACATGCATCAGGCCGTCCTCAGCGCTGTTATTAACAAACGTGCCGGCGGAATGGGGCTTATCAGCGGGCGAAAGACGTTCCAGAAGCCGATGAAAGAAGGCGTTGAGATTTTTAATGCTATACAGGATGTTTTTCTTGATGATGATATTACAATAGCCTGATCGCCGAGAGGTGATACCGGCATTCAACTATGACAGGGGCCTATAGACAAAGAAAAGAAACTGATATATGGTAAGTGAATTTTTTAACCTCAACCCGTTTGAGAGCCCATTTTTGTTAATGATCGCAGCCTTGGTTGCGATAGTTGTTGTACACTTTATCAAAGACAGCCTCAAAGGCCCTGCCGCCGTACTGGTGTTTATTATGCCGTTTATTATTCTTGCCCTCTCAGTCGGGCTTGACCGGTTTGTACTCACCGACAACGAAGCCATAACAAGCATTATATATAATATAAGAAGCTGCTTTATCGAGCAGAGAACCGATGATATCGCCAGATATGTTTCTGATGATTTTTCCGCCAGGGGCAGCCGCTCAAAACAGCATCTCATGGAAGATATCGCCTATGCATCCAAAAAAGTCGAAGCGGAAAAGATCAGTATAAACCATGTAGATAACACCATCAATGAGCCCGAAGCGGAGATTAAAGCTAATGTTACAATCCACGCTAACGGCAGTTTCGAGGGTATCGATTTCGCGGGCATAATGATCGTTGATTGCGAGGCGAAGATGCGTAAAACCAACGGCCGCTGGCTTATTACCAGCGCAAGCGTAACAAAAATAAACAATTCACCAGTGAGTTTTTAAAGACTGTTTTTCAAACGCATAATACGTTGATAACTCTCTTCAATACGCCCCTTGGAAATTTCCCCGTTTAATACCATCTCGGTTATAATCGCGATTGTCTTTTCTGCGATATCCGGTTCGTAGTGCAGATTGTTGCCAAAGAGCAAAATATCCGCGCCGGCGTTTATTGAGAGCCTGACTGCCCGGCTCAGGCTGTACTCCTGCACAATCGCCCCCATCTGCATATCATCGGTCACAATCACTCCGTCCCAGCCAAGCTCGCCGCGGAGAATGTCGGTTAGAAACTTCTCGGAAAGCGTCGCGGGATATTTCGGGTCAATATTGGTATTCACCAGATGCGCGGTCATAACCATATCCGCGGCGGCGGATTCTATCATACTCCTGAAAGGTACAAGCTCCGACTGCGTCCAGGTGTCTGTGATATCGGTTAGCCCCTTATGCGAATCGTTGTAAGCCGAGCCGTGGCCGGGGAAATGCTTGACGCACGAGAGCACACCGCCGCGGCCAAGGCCTTCGGCGAAAGCCCGCCCGTGCAGAGCGACTTTTTCCGGATCTGCCGAGAAACTCCGCCCGCGAGAACCGATCGCCGGATTATCCGGATTTACGTTTACATCTATACAAGGGGCAAAGTTGACGTTGACCCCCATCTCTGCCAGCGTGGAGGCGATATCATAGCCGGATTTTTCTGTGAACGCCGGATCGTCTCTCTCGCCGAGCTGCTCCGCTGAATATGTGGGTGAAAATCCGTACTTTTCCTTAAGCCGGTTTACCGTGCCGCCCTCCTGATCGATGGCGATCAGCAGAGGCGTTGATGCAGCGGATTGCAGACGGCTGACAAGCCCTTTGAGCTGTGGGGGGCTTTTTATATTGCGGTCGGGTTTGCCAAGCTCAACATCATAATCGAACAGGATAACGCCGCCGATATTCCGCCGCCGGATATCCTCAAGTATTGATGCATCGCCGGCAAGCTCTGTGCCGCGAAAACCTACCATCAGCATCTGTCCGATTTTCTCTTCCATATTCGGCGCAGAACGGCTTCTGTGCCTGCCGGAGCATCCGGCAAAAACCAGGCTTATTATTATGGCCGCTGCGATAAATATTCTGTGCATTTTATTTTCGCTGAAAACCTGAGGCAGTCTTAATCTAACGGCCGGTAATTAACATCCATTGCGTCGAGACGTTTGAGATGAGCTTCCAGTCGCTTGAGGAAACCCTCATAATCCTTTTTACCCGCATCTGTCCAGACAACCTCCGCCAAAGCACACGCCCTTGGAAACGCCATGTACTCAGCCTGCTTGGGATTGGGGATGTATTCTGTCCATACCTGGCCCTGAGCGCCGAGAATGTGTTTTTCTTTACCCGGGTCAATCTCATCGGGAACCGGCTCAAACGAATACACCTTTTCCAGCGGCAGATATGAGCCGTTTGCCAGGGGCTCCTGGTCCTGCTTATCTTTGTCAACCGGATAATAATCAAAGTATGTGTAATTGTTAGCCGCCATAACGACATCGTGACCGGCGTCCGCCGCGTCGATACCGCCCTTGGTACCTCGCCATGACATGACTGTTGCTCCGGGTGCGATTCCGCCTTCGAGTATCTCGTCCCAGCCGATAAGCCGTCTGCCGTTTTGGCTGAGATATCTTTCCATGCGTTTTATAAACCAGCTTTGCAGCTCGTGTTCATCTGCCAGGCCCTCGTCCTTGATTCTTTTCTGGCAGTCCGGGCATTCTTCCCAGCGGTCTTTGGGGCATTCGTCGCCGCCGATATGGATAAACTCGCTGGGAAAGAGCTCCATAACCTCATCGAGAACATCGGTCAGGAATTTAAATGTAACCTCTTTGCCGGCGCAGTACACGTCTGGAAATACTCCCCAGGATTTCTGCACTTCGAACGGCCCGCCCGTGCAGCTAAGCTCTGGATACGCCGCCAATGCCGCCAGGCTGTGACCGGGCATCTCAATCTCGGGAACCACTGTGATAAACCGTGCCTTCGCGTAGGCGACAACCTCGCGGACATCATCCTTGCTGTAGAAGCCGCCGTGTGGTTTACCGTCGAACTTGTGCGGCTTATTGCGAACATGCCCGATAAGCGTCTCGTCACGCCAGGCGGATATCTCGGTGAGTCTGGGGTATTTCTCTATCTCAATACGCCAGCCCTGATCCTCGGTAAGATGCCAGTGAAAACGGTTCATCTTGTGCATTGCTATCAGGTCAATATATTTTTTCACAAAATCTACCGGCATAAAGTAACGTCCCGCATCCAGGTGCATACCCCGCCATTGGAAACGCGGCTTATCCTCGACAACACAGCAGGGAACCTCCCACTCGTTACTGCCGGCCGGTGCCTCGCGGTAAACGGCCGCCGGCAGCAGCTGGCGAAGCGTCTGCATTCCGTAGAAAACACCGGCATCAGCCGCCGATTCTATCAGAATCTTGTTTTTATCGACAGTCAGCCGGTAGCCCTCTTCGCCGAGCGATGCGAGTTTGTCATTGAGCTCAAGCTGTATGACATTTTCATTGCCGCGGGCGTTTGGCACTGCGTCGATATTAAAACCAACCGGCCCGCTGAGATAATCCGACAGCAGCTCGCCAAGCGGCGACAGCGGCCCCTTAGCCGCGATAACAGTTTTATCTGTTATTTTGAATACGCCTTCGTTTTCTGTTATTTTAACCGGCTCAGGTATTATAGAAACCTGTGCCTGAGCGATAGATAAGCTCATGATAGCTCCCAGTAAAATTAAATGCTTCATTATAAACCTCGACTTTAAGGTAAAGTTTGCTAAAACTGCATTATAATCAATGACAAAATCTAAACAATAGAAAATAATTCAGCCACCGTAAACCTTATTGACATTTGCCGCCATTGCAGCCGCCGCACCTGCATCGCATCTTTATCAGCAGCTCCGGCAGCTCCAGCAGCGAGTTTATCCTGTAATCAGGTGCATAACTCTCATCCGGCGGCCGGTTATCCTGTGTCCTTTCCGGCGAGCAGACATGTATTGTCGGCATTCCCAGCGATTTCGGGCCTGCAAAATCCCACGCGGCGTTATCCGCGATATACACACATTCGTCAGGCGTATGATTTAGACGCTCAAGGAGAACCTCGAACCCTTTGGCGGAGGGTTTCCAGAACTCCCTGCCAAGCTCTTCAGTAAAGAGAACCTGAGCAAACCGCTCTTCGATTCCCAGTGCATCGAGCTTGTACTGCTGGGCAGGCAGATAACCGTTTGAGAGCATCGCCAGGCGAAAATCCCCGCCGAGCACATCAAGCACCGCACGCGTATCTTCGGGAAGGGAAATATCCGGCCGGTGATTGCGGAAAACATCCAGCACCCTGGAAACCATCTGCTTATCCGGCTCAATACCGGCGGCGATAAAGGCTGAATTGAAAATATCCTTGCGAACACCTTCGCTGAAACTGTTCCACATTACATCAAAAGCCGCCGTGGCATCCATACCGTAAAACTCTTGCATAAAACGGCTTACTGCGGAGAATCCGCTGCGGTAATATTCACGCTCCGGGTAGAGCGTATCATCCATATCAAAAATCAGGCATTTAAGCATAATATCAGTCCGGCTAATAATCGTTTGATTTCTTGTTTCGATGTCCTGGAAAACATTAAACCACACGCCGCCGATATTGTCAATAAAATCAATGTTTATGACAATTATAGTCTGTTAAATTTTGGTTTGATTATTGGCTTTACCAAACCTTGCAATATGTTATGGGTTTTGCATGTCGTCGTAGAGCCGCGTTTATTATCACGATGGTTTTTGTTCGCTATCTTCTTGGCTGACCGGTTCATCCGTTTTAACAGAAAACGGCGCATGTACCGAGCGTATGTGCAGGTCCTGCTGCGGGAAGGCGATTTCTATGCCCGCCTTGCGGAACTCCTGGTCAATCTGGTTATTTATCTCGTGGAGCACCTTGAGCCTGTTTTCAATGCTGTTTAAGTACGCCCGCATCTCAAAGAGAAGCGCACTGCTGCCGAACGACTGAAAAAACACGATCGGTTTTGGATCTGTTTTTATAACTTCAGGGTGCCTGTAGGCTACCTTGTATAGCAGTTCTTCGGCCTTTTTGGTATCCGAGCCGTAAGCGATGCCGACCGGAAAATCCAGGCGTATTATATTATCGCTGAGCGACCAGTTTATCAGCCGGTTGATGATGAATTCCTTGTTGGGCACAACCATTTCTTTTTTGTCCCATTTACGTATAGTCGTTGCCCGAATCTGTATCTTTGTTACCAGCCCGCTTGTATCGCCGATGGTAACGTAATCGCCGACACGTATCGGCTGTTCAAAGAGGATTATAAGGCCGCATACAAAGTTGGCGAATATCTCCTGAAGCCCGAAGCCAAGCCCAACAGAGACCGCCGCCACAAGCCACTGCACCGTTTTCCAGGTTATGCCCACAGCGGAAAAGGCCATAATAATACCAGCTGTTACGATGATATATCGTGTAATTGTATTGACGGCAAAACGCACACCGGAATTGATTGGCAGGTTTTTCAGAATCAGCATCTCCAGAGCTCCGGGGATGTTTCGGCCGAGCATAACCGCAAGAACCGCGATAAATATCGCCTTAAGAACATCAAAAAGATAAAAAATCTGCTCATTGCCGAGGCTGTCGGTCCTTGACCATAGCCTGATCTGTGCCAGCTCATACATCGCGGGGAATGTCTCCGACCAGATCAGCCATAAACCGAATATGGCTGTCAGTCCAACGGCAATACGTATGAGCCGTTTCATCTGTGCAGTTAATATCTCCATTTCTCGCTGCTGGTTTACCTTCTCCTGTTCGATTATTTCGCTCTCAGGCTTCTTTTCAGAAGAGTTTTCTTTGCCGGTTTTTTCCAGAATCTGCTTAGCTTTGATTTTTTTTGCTACGAGATACTTGAAGTGTGTAACCTTAAGCCAGCGGCTCAATACTGCACTTAGAAGGATTATCATGAAAATCAGCAGCAGCGTCTGTTCAATTTTTGAGAATAAAAACGTAGCCGCGTAAAGGTAACCCGACTCTGCCATAATAATCATGATCGCCGGTACGATAAAACATAACGGGTAGAAGAGATACTTAAGTTTATCAATCCAGCCGCCGCGATGATCGCCAATGTGCGCGGCAATGAATTTGCCCCCAGGACGGAAAATCACTAACAGATAAACCATCAAAACAGCGGCCGCCGCAAAAAACAGCATCCTGCCAAGCGAATTATACCATTCGACATCGACCGTTTGTGTGTAGAGAATCTCGGTAATCAGTATTATCGGAATGTATATAATCAAAAACCAGCTGGTATGGCGTCTGAGCCATCTGATACTTTCTTTGTGCAGGTTGAGATGGTTTATCGCCGGGCCCCAGCCGGCTGTGATATGGCGAAACAAAAACAAAAATGCAAGCTGAACAGAAAGATTATCCAGCGATGCGGTAAGCGCAGTAACAAACGGATCTGTCGGTGCGGCAGTATTCAGCCTCCAGTAGAAAAACATCAAAACAGCGGGCACAGGCATTGCCATAACACCCGTCATCAGCAGGCTCGCCAAAGTCTGCCTGAAACTGTCTGAATATTTGTGAGCCGTATTCTCGTTGGTGAACTTTATCTTCCGTTTTAGTTTTGGCTGGGCCCAGAGATAATACGGAATCAGCAATATCAGAATCAGATAAGCGGAGTGATTTGATTTGAAATCGGCCAAAATCGCGGCTGCAAGCGGCTCCCAGTGCGGCCCGAAGAGCCAGTTGAGCGCTTCCCGAACAGATTCAAAAGTCTGCCTGTTAAATCTCGAAGCACTTTTCACCCATAGAATATTCGAATCAATCAGTCCGGCATAATCATCTATCAGCCTGACAAAATCCCGTTCCTGAACATCGAGTTTGCCAAGTATCCCCGCATAGGTACCGTAATATCCGCTGACTGAGCCGAGTATTTTCCGCCGGTCTTTATACAGCTGGACAAGCTGATTGAACAGGTCGTCATACTCCTGTTCGCTGATGCTGTGCTGTGACTGCTCAATAACATCCTTTGCCTCTCGTTCTACATTGGCAAGCCTGGCCCATTCACGGTCAAAATTGCGGCTTTCGAATCTGGCTATCGACATTTCGGAGAGCCGCTCATTTATATTCTTTCTGTATTTTGCAGGGTCAGGCAGTGAGTTGCGTTTGGTCAGCAGGATGACACCCATAACATCTGTCACCTTGCCGGCCACCTCGATATCTTCACGAAGCTCTTTATAATCCATCTGGAGGCGGGCCCGCTTTTCAAGTATTTTGAGCCTGTACTGAGAAACCTCTTCAATTTTGGCAACGATCTGCGTCTGTTTTTTTGCCAGCTCTGAGTTATACTCGGCGGCCTTCTGGAGTAGAGGGTGGGCGGTCTGGGCGATTTGTTTCGCTGTCAGAGCCTCTTTGGCTGTTTTTTCCGCGTCTGTTTTCCTCGCCTGGGCGGTCTTCTCCTGCCAGAAGCTGAAGGTCTTGTGGTCGTTTTCAAGCCTGCTTGCGGAAAGGTCGCGGCGTAAAGAAAGCAGCTCGCCGGCGGTGTTGTAGAAAAGCTGTTCTTCCAACAGGCTCTCAAGAAGCGCCTTTTTCGCCTGTATCTGCGCCTGAATATAGTACATATTTGCCCGCGAGAGTAAATCCTCGCCCGTGAATGCCTTCAGATTGAATCGTGCCTCAAGTGAATCGATGGTTTCCCTGATCGTCAGCACCTCTGCGGGAATCGCCGCCAAACGCTGCTCACGGCGTTTAGGCTCTGCCATGAGCTCCTTATACACACGGTAGCTCTCGGCAATCTGGGTCTGCGCTTCATTGAGACGCTGTTCCATTTGCTCAAGTGTCATCTCAGCCGGGACCTGAGGTTCAGAAAAACCCCCTGCATTGCTGAGCTGTTCTTTGACTGCTTCCCTTCGCTGGGGTATCTGTTGGCGGTCTGATATGTATTGCTGACGCGTTTGTGAGTGATTTTGGGCTAATTTGAGCTGGGCTATCGCCTTGTTGAGCAAATCTCCGGCCGATGCCAATGTCTCCTCGGGAACATTAGAAAGTGATTCGGTGCGGCTCAGCTCTGCCTCGACCTGCTCAATAGTCAAGGTAACCGCTGACTCAGAGACTGCCGGCTCACCCGCCGGCGGCAGAGCAGTTGAGTCTAAAGAACTCTGAGGCTGCGCGATTGAAAAAGCAGCCCCGGCAAAAAGAAAGAAAAAGACTTGAAATCCACATATAATATGACGAGCATTCAGCATAATGTTACCCGCAGAAAAGGTTTTTACTAAAAGTGCAAAGATTCGTCTAAGAATCAATACACAAACAACAGTGCATTATACCAGTTCTGCCCCGAAAATCAAGTAATGACTATACTCAAAACACAAATCGTGTGTGACATTTATTTGCGGGGGCGGCCGGTCGTGAAGGTTACTATCTTCCGTTCAAGCTCAAGCATCCGCCGTTTCAGGCCGGTTGTATCAACTGTACTGCCCATGAATCCCCCCGCCGTTCCGGCAGCGTTTATAACCCTGTGGCAGGGAATAATCAGCGGCAGAGGATTATTCGCCATTATACTGCCGACCGCTCTGGCGGCTTTGGGAGAGCCTGCCCGGGCTCCAAGAGCCGAATAGCTTATTGTCTCTCCGGGCCTGAGCTTTCTGCATTCAAGCAGCACCCTGCGGGCAAAATCGCTTTTATCAAGCAAAATATCAACATCGCAGAAACCGTCCATTACTCCCCTGTCGAAATAACCTACAATACGTTTCCGCAACTCGGGCATAAGACGCTGATTTTTACGAAACCCATTTGCCGGCATATCATCACCGATACTGCCCGGCAGCCAGAGGTGTGTTAGCCTCCGTTCAAAAGCCGCGAACCCCGTTGTTCCCCAGCCGGTTTCAAAAACGCAGTATTGCTGATCCATGAAATCTTACTCCATGACTATATACGGCAGATTCCGCATTGATTCTCCGGAAATATCAAACAATGAAAAACTATCTTTTAGACGATATGTTTGATAATCTCTTCAATATCGTTTGCGGACTCAACCGGAGGATTGCTGAACTCGCCTTCGCTGTTCTTATGATAGCTTACCGTTTTGTCCGGATCCTTGAGCAGATGCCCCGTCAGCACACAGGCGACCCTTTCGGATTTGCCGATAGTGCCGTCAGCAAGCATATCCCGCAGCCCGGCGATTGTCGCCGCCGAAGCCGGTTCACAGCCCATGCCGTAACGGCCGACAAGAGCCTTGGCATCGCAAATCTGCTCATCAGTAACCTTGCGTACAATGCCGTCACAGATGTCGATAGAACGGAGACATTTTTTCAGGTTTACCGGACGGGATATTTCTATCGCCGAGGCAATTGTGTGAGGCGAAAAATGTCTCGCGGTAAAGTCGGCATAAAGGGCTTGAACCTCCTTCATATTAACATTGCCGCCGTTCCATTTCAAGCCGCGTTCGTTTACCAGGTAGGAAAGAGTATCTGCACCGGCGGCGTTTATTATCGCCAGCCGGGGTATCCTGTCAATCAGGCCCAGCTCTTTAAGCTCAAAAAACGCCTTGCCGAAAGCGCTGGAATTGCCGAGGTTGCCGCCGGGCACGATAATCCAGTCGGGAACCTCCCAGCCCAGGCCCTCAATAATGCGGTACATAATCGTTTTCTGCCCTTCAAGCCGGAATGGGTTGAGCGAGTTTAGCAGGTATATATTCAGACGCGTACAGACTTCCTGCACCTGTTTCATGCAGTCATCAAAATCGCCCTGTATCTGGATTGTGTTGGCGCCGTAGTCCATGGCCTGGCTGAGCTTGCCGAAAGCGATACGCCCCGAGCCGATAAATACGGTGCACTTCATGCCGCAGGCGTGAGCATACAGAGCCACCGCCGCGGAGGTGTTGCCCGTTGATGCGCATGCGCAGGATTTTGCTCCTACCATAACCGCATGGCTGAAAGCCGCCGTCATGCCGTTGTCCTTGAAAGAGCCCGATGGGTTCATGCCCTCGTACTCAAGGTGCAGAGAGCCTTTGTCCATACCCAGAAAGGCCGCCAGCTCATCATTCTGCTGAAGCAGTGTCTGGCCCTCGCCAACGGTTACACGATGCTTATCCTCACAAAAGTTGAGCAGCTCGCGAAACCGCCAGACACCCGAAAAATCGAGCGGGTTATTGCGTGTTGCCCAGCGATTGGCGAAATCGCTCATTTTTGCAGGTACCGTGGTTTTATCCCAGTCATATAAAATATCGAGCAGATCTCCGCAGTCGGGGCATTTGAACATTGCCTGGCCGCAGTCAAATTCGCTGCCGCAATCAGGGTTTATACACTTTTGAATCGCTGATATATTCATTTTAAGGCTGTATCCTTGTAATTATCATTAGCTGATGTTGTTGAGCAAACCGCTTATCTCGGCGACCTTTTCGCTAAGCAGCTCGCTGGTCTTGGCTTCTACATTCAAACGCAGGTACGGCTCGGTATTGCTCGGGCGGGAATTGAACCACCAGTCCTTGTACTGGATGGTAACTCCGTCGAGATCATCATACTGGCCGTCAGAATAACGCACTTTAAGCTCCTTGAGAGCTTTGGCCTTGTCGGAAACCTTAAAGTTTATCTCCCCGCTGCCGTGATACCTGCGAAGCGGCTCTATCATCTCACTGACCGGTTTGCCGCTCCTGCTCAGCAGGTTGAGCATATGAACAAATGTTATCATTCCTGAATCGGCGTGAAAGTTGGCCGCGTAATAAAAATGCCCGCTAAGCTCACCGCCAAACGCGGCGTGGCAGTCGCGAAGTGTCTTTTTCATAAACGAGTGTCCTACCCGCTCCCGCCGCGGCGTTCCGCCTGCAGCGATGATCTCTTCCCGAACAACCCAGCTGCTGCGCAGGTCGTAGATAACCGTTGTACCGGGATGCTTTTCGAGGAAGTAAGGCGCCATAAGAGCGGTAAATAGATCACAGCTGACGCTGCGGCCTTTTTCATCAATTACCATAAGCCTGTCCGCGTCGCCGTCAAAACATACGCCCGCATCCGCCTCTTCTGCGACTACAGTTTCCTTGAGCTCTTTGAGGTTATCCTCGTCAAGCGGGTTGGGCTCGTGCTTAAAAGTGCCGTCATAAGTCATATTTAAAGCGATAATGTCTATCGGCAGGTCACCAAACAACGCCGGCACCATCCTCGCCGCCATTCCGTTGGAAGCGTCAATTGCAATTTTTAAAGGTTTTATGTTTTTATCAAGAAACTGAAGTACGTGCTTTTTGTACTGCTCAGTGAGGTCAACCTGCTTAAAAGAGCCGGTTTCGTTACCCTTGGTATGCAGCAGTGACGAAGCGATATGACGAATCTCCTTGAGTCCGGTATCGCCGCTGACGGGCTTGGCCTGGAGGCCGCTGATCTTGAAACCGTTGTAATTTGCCGGATTGTGAGAAGCGGTTACCTGAATGCCGCCGCAGGTCTTTAAGTGGTTTATGGCAAAGTACATCTGAGGCGTATCGATCATGCCGATATCGATAACATCCGCCCCGGAGCTTCGAAGGCCGCTGATAAGCGATTTGGAGATCGATTCCCCGTGAGTGCGCATATCCCTGCCTACGCAGACGGCGTGAGAGTTCTCCATGCCGCGTTCGTAACCGTGCAGAAGCGAGCGGAGATACTGCCCCGTCGCATAGCCGATCTTCCAGGCAGCCGTCTCATCGAGCTGATCAGGATAGATACCTCTTATGTCATAAGCCTTGAAAATAGCTTCATCCATAGCCGTGATTCTCCATATATTAGAGTAAATTAGTTTTGTATATCTGTCACCTACATTTAGTTTAAGAATAATACCCTCTCTGTCAATTATTTATGCAGTTTCAAAATTAGCGGTTGAGATATATCAAACAGTCATACCGCAGTCGATAAATATCTGAAAGTTGAACATGGATTTGTCAATTTCTCTCACCGGACAAACAAAAAGGGAAGCGACCCGAAAAGGACCGCCTCCCTTAGTTTTTAGAAGTGTTTATTCTGACTCAAGTTAAGGCTATTCAGCAGCCGGCCAGAGAATTTCTTCAAGCCAGTCCGCCGCGACTATTTCAAAGTCTGCAATGCCTACAACACCGTCCCCTGAGGGGTCTGCGTTGGACACGAGGTCCTGAACGATATTTTCCTCATTTGCAAGCCAGACAATCTCGGCCTGAGAGAGTTCTTTGTCATACATACGGAACTCATCGATCTTACCGTACCAGACCCACTTGTTGAAATCAAAGCGTCCGCCGATGCTAAAGTCCGTTACATCAGGAGCATGCGACAAGTCCTCAACCCCATTCATCTGGGCGATGAGAACTCCATTTTTGTATATCTTCTGGGTTCCTTCTGTAACGTTTTTTGTCAGAGCAAAGTGGTTCCACTTGCCTGCAAAATCGCCGGGCTGCTCAACTGTCCATCTCAGGAAGTCACTGCTTGATGCCCAGGTATAGTTCGGAGCACCGCTCGCTATGTACCACGGAGCATGGAACTTAAACACATGCAGATTCTCAACATCCGGATTCATGGCCGCAAGAATAAGGGCATTGTCATTTGGCTGGTTCGCAGGGTCGCCGTATGCCCAGATCGAGAAAGTAACCTCATCGGTAACGCCGGCCAGCGAAGCAGTCGGAACTTCTATCGCGTAAGTCCCGTCAAGTACAAGACATCCGGTTCCGCTCCAACGTGAGCTGGCAACGCCGTCGCCGGCCCAGGTTGGGCTTGCTGCGGTGTATTCCTCTACAAGTTTGATCTCACCGTCAAAGCTGTTACCGGAAGAGTCCACTGAGGTTCCGCCGGTGCCGTCTTCAAAAGCGTAGTAGATCACAGGTGATACCGCCGGCTCGGCTGCTGCAAATGAACCGCCGGTCATACCCCAATCCTGCGCAATTTCTACAAAATCGTTGAGGTTTATCTCGCAGTTGCCGGTAAGGTCGGAATCACCATCAAACTGGCGGCAGATAAAGGTGTACAGGCGGATATCATCTACATAGATGGTGCCTGTTCCGCCCTCTGCAGCTCCGTCGCCTACCCCGACAGAGTAAGAAACTACATCTGTAAGGTCAACGCCTGCCGCGGCAAATTCACCGAGATCGAAGTAGTAGTCAACCCATGACGGGCTGCCGTCTGAGTCAACCTGCCAGTCATACATAATGAAATCTGCCGGTTCGCCGTCAAACATCACCGTTGCGCTGTTTCCGCTTCCATCAGCAATTCCCACATAAAGCATTTCAGGCGAATTGGTTTCCATGCCGCGGATACTAAGACGCAGCGACTGAACATTTTCGGCTGTAAAATCAGTTATAGCCGGTGAGGTACAGGTAACTTCATCATAGTAAGGAGCCGCTGTGGTGTCATATACAAATTTCATTGCTCCGGCGTCTGAACGTACAATTGTTGTCTCAAGCTCGGGCGAGCCATTCCATACGGCCTGAAGCGCTTCAGTGTCTGCATACGTCTCGAAGTATTCAAGCGGAAGCATTGACTCTACATCAAAGCCCCATACCTCGCCTGTTACAATACCGCCCTGGTCGTCAACCTCATCAACCCGCCAGTAATAATCTCCGTTTAGAGCGAGTGTGATGTCAACATCCCAGGCTGTTGCTGCCTGGCGGCCTTTATATATACCGGCTGTATTGGTATCAGCTGCCAAAACAGCATCGTAGTCATCGCCGAAATAGACATCATGCTCTACCGCATCGGAGCCGGCCTGCCATTCAAGGACAAGCGTATTTATGTCGGCCGAGCTTACAGTAGTATTATTAACCGGTGTCGGATCCCAGGCTTCAGGGCCTATCAGCTCAGCGGTTACCACTGTTATTGTGTTATTCTGATCATCTGTTGTAACCTCAATTGTCGGTGGTTTGTAGCCGTCTGAAGAATAGAATTTACCTTCGGCGACATAACCGGCTACCGCCGCGGAATCATTACCTGCGAGGGTTAATACACCTGTTCCGCCAATCTCGAACTCTGAATTCAGGTTCATAACAAGATTGTTCGTCTTGATCTCACCGCCGGCAAGGGTGATCTTTGACTCAAATTCACCTTCAGTGCCCCTGTTAGCCGGGTTGAACTGAACCGCGGCTGCTTGTATAAGCCCACCGGTCATATTAACATAACCATTACCGGGGGAAGTACTGGCATTACCACGGCAAAGGTTGAAGTTGCCGCAGGTTATCTGGCCGTCGTTCATGTTAAGAGTACCTGTACCGGGTGCAAACTCGCCTATAAGAAAAAAACGCGTTGTAAGATCATAATGACCGCCATTGATTTCCAGTACCGCATTGCCCATACGGCTCAGAAAGTTCTGTGAGTTGGGTTCATAAATTGTACCGCCATTGAGCGTTAGCTTCCCGCCGGAACCGGCAGCCCAACCCAGACGAACCTGCTGGCCAACCTCGACAGTGCCTGAATTGACTATCAGGCCCTTGTCCGCCAGATCAGCCGTGCTGCCGACATACAGGTAGAGACATTCTGTCGTGCAGCCGCCGTCAACAACGCAGTTGCCGGCACCCGGATCATCAATGTAAACATCGTCAGCGGAAGTGGGCAGTACCATTTCAAACCAGTTGTCGGTTAAACACCAGTCACCGTCTGCTCCGCCAACCGGCCCCCACCAGTTAACACTGCCGGCATTGACACTGATTGTCAAAATAAAAAGACTCACAAAATACAACATTTTTTTTGCCATGGTCATTACCTCCAAGTAATAATTATAAATGGATTATTTAACGATACATAACTCTGTACCGGGTCACATATCATTTTACTTTTTGCATTAATAAACTTTAAAGCTCTTCATCCAGGGTGCATAGCGGTTCCACCTTGCGGCGGCGGCATCCCCGGCTCCTGCAAGAGTCCAGGGCCCTTTTGTATCAAAGCCCCTGTGCCAGAGAAGCGTCCAGTTTTCTTTAAGCCCTACAGTTCGGGCAGAGCCGTCAACAAATACCATATTGATATTGCCGTCGTGGCGGTTTATCGTCCAGCGGCGCATTAAATCCTTGGTGTTGCTGGTTGCGGGTTCGCCATCATACCGCGGCGGCATATCGTTATATTTCGGCCAGCCGCCGTTGGCACCGTGATGGTCACCAAACACGGGAATCTGGTCTGCATTGTCGAGAGTGCTGAAACCTCGCCAGTAACTGTCAAAATCATTTCCCATTAATCCGTCTTTTTCGTTTTTAGGGCTTAGAATCCAGTTGTTCATTCCATAGCTGTAGTATTCATCCCCAACACGCACCAGATCGTATCCGGTTACATCTGAATCGCCGGCACCCTTTACCTCCTGGTACCTCCAGAAAGGCTTTGAATTGTGCGGCGCAGGCCTGTTTTCAGATGTATTGGGACATACCATAACATCAGCGGACTGGCCGTAATAGGGATAAAGCTGAGTCTGCCAGCTCATCTCCTTGATGCTGTTGCCCGACTCCATCAATTTGCCGCCGTGGTCTTCGGCAAACATTATAAAAAGCAGCCCGCATGAACGGAGGTTTGAACGGCATACAACATTCTTAGCCATATTCCGCGCTCTCTGTAGTGAAGGCATAAGGATTGCCATCAACAGGGCAATAATCGAAATCACCACAAGCAGTTCAATAAGTGTAAAACCTTTTTTACGTTTCATTTTTCAATACCTCATTATATCAAAACATATTTCAACTTTTTTACTAACCGCTGCTGGCCCGTACAACAAGAGTCGTCGGCATCACCTTATGAACAGGACGGCTAATCTGCCCATTAATCTGCATGTATAACATTTTAGCAGCGTCGCAGCCCAGCTCAACAGGACACTGCTTCACGCTTGTCAGGGGTGTCGGCAGTTTATTGCAGAACGGAAGATTCCCAAAGCCTGCGACAAATACATCTTCACCGATACGATAACCGCGGGAAAAAGCAGATTCATAAACCCTGTTAGCGGCATAATCGTTAACCGCAAAAACACTGTAAGAATCAAGCCTGTTCTCATTAAAAAGTCTCTCTGCGGCGATTATTTCAAATTCACGTGAACTTTGATGTTTCTCAGATAACACACTTTCACGCACCCCAATATCTATGAAATATTTATCACAATCGAAATAGCCGTGCGTTTCCATAGCACTGCGCCAGCCTCTGTAACGGTTTTCCGAGGATGACGGCTCGCCTGTATTGCCAACATAAAAAACCGGCTGATTATGCTTCTCTAAAAGGTGAGAGACCGCTGCAAATGCGCCGCCAAAATCATCACTCGTTACAGACCCGGCATTAACGCCGGCAAGTTCACGGTCAACACAGACTATCTGCACGCCGGCGGCGGCTATTCTGCCCAGCGATTCCTCATAGCCCAGCCTGTCAAAAGGCATAACTATAAGACCGTCCATATGACCAATAAAACTCTCTATGCTGTCCCGGGCAAGACTGTGTTTTCTTTGGGCGTTTACAACCGTAAGCTCTAAATCAGTTTTTTCATTAACAAAATTGCGGATTCCCTCGCTGATCAGGCCGCAAAACGGATTATCTTCCCATTGTATATAAACTATTTCCTTCTTTGACTTAACGATTGCGCCGATATTTGGTTTATAATCTATATAGCCTTCACCCTCCAGCCGTGCCAGGGCAGATTTGACCGTGCGGTAATTTGCGGAATAACAGACCGACAGATCTGAAACGGTTGGAAGTTTTCCAGACTTGAGCGAGGATGAAGTGATGATTTTGCGTAAAGAGAGATAAATATCATCTGCACTTGCCCGTTTGTCAGTGCCGCCATTCATATCTTTACTAATCATTTTAAGCAATTCAACCAATAATACTCTCACTAATACTAAATACTATGTATTAACATTGTACTATTTTATGCATTCAGTGTGCATTGTCAACAGAAAAATAGAAACATTACGCAGAAAATGGCAAAAACTGTAATTACAAATCTATGGACGAGAAAGACCTTAAACTTAACAGCTCCGGGGCATCGCGGCCTGTTGGCGAACCGTGCGGGTTGTTACAGGATTCAGAGACGCATGCAATGCTTATCTACTATGAGTAAAATGATACTTTGGAGCGGCGGGAGAATCCGTTGCGGCACCGCTTTTGAAATGCAAAAAAAAAGAGGCCGGGCATTGCGTATGAATCAAACGCTACCAGTTTTCGTTAGGTCTGCGGCCTGTACACCGCTCGCCAAGTGTCCTTCTGGGACATCCTCTGATTCTTACGCCATCCCGGCCATAAGGTGGTCGGGTTCTCACATGCGTCAGCTGCTCGACAGCGTTCGTTAGCATGTCAACGGTTTTACCCGTTTCTCTGCCGCGTATCCTGCCGCAACGACTGCTGGCACTTATGATTCCCCGACCATAAGGTGGCCGGGTTCCCACATGCGTCAGCTGCTCGACAGCGTTCGTTAACATGTCAACGGTTTTACCCGTTTCTCTGCCGCGTATCCTGCCGCAACGACTGCTGGCACTTATGATTCCCCGACCATAAGGTGGTCGGGTTCTCACATGCGTCAGCTGCTCGACAGCGTTCGTTAGCATGTCAACGGTTTTACCCGTTTCTCTGCCGCGTATCCTGCCGTAACGGCTGCTGGCACTTATGATTCCCCGACCATAAAGCGGCCGGACTAACCAACATAACCCAGAACTGCATCATTTTATGTTTTAAAATGATCAATACTGAATCACCTTAATCCGGCCTTCTTTTCGTCACTTTATTTAATTGTTAACCAAACTTAATGTTCAACTACTAATATACATTGAATTCACAAACTGTCAATAAAAAATTTTTAGATTTCTCTTGAAAAAGATAGATACGTAATTAGAATGCTTCTATCATCGGTCAATATCCCTTTCAAATTACTTGCCTTACAAATCAAACAAAAATCAGGGAATTTTCATAACTTTTTTTTAAATTTCTGGTTTGCCGAGGCTCAGACATTTTAAAAGAGAACCGCCGCCCTCACGGGCTTTTTGGGTGCAGAATTTTTGTCAGCGAATTGGAGATATATAATAATGTTTTGAAACGCCCTCAATGTCATTATAAAAGAAAAAGGCGGTTTTATCAGCTTTCTCAATGACCTTTATAACGTCCGGAAGCTCTTCCTGTGTAACAATCGCCCGAAGGATATTAACATTAGCATCTGAGTAGCCGCCAATGCCCTGCTCTCTTGTAAACGTCCTGTGGGGCAGCATCGCCCTTATATCCTCTCCAATCCGGTTTGGGTTTCTTGTAATGATGTTGACCAGCACAAGTTTGAATTTACGGTAGAAATTATTGAGAGTCTCCGAGCTCATAAATATATATATTGTCGTGTACATCAGGGTGTTTATGACCGGCTCAATCTGCCATGTCTTGACAAACGCAAGAATTAAGCCAAACAGAGTTGACATGACAGCTGCGATAACCGCGATATTCCCCACAGGCTTGAGATATTTCATAGACAAATAAGCTGAAGGAATATCCTCGTCGCCGGTGGAGGCACCATAGCGAAACGCAATTGCCTTAGCCAGACCCGCAAGGATTCCGCCAAAAATAACCAATATTATACGCTCATTTTGCGGTTCGGGGCTGGCGAATTGATAATCAGGCAGAACCGCAAGCATTCCCACAACTGTCCCGATAACAATCATAGTTCTTATAGCGAAGCGAGCCCCTATTTTGCAAAAGGCGAAAATTATCAGAATCGCCTGGAAAATGAGATAAAGCCATATAAATAATTTCTGGTTTTCAAAATAATACGATGTGGCGATCGATATCCCCTCTGTTCCGGTCATGATAACCTGTGAGGGGTACACAAAATACTTAATCGCTGCAGAATAGACCAATCCCGCTAAAATGCAAGCTGCATAAGCGTTTATGATTTTAAATATCTTAGAAATAGTATATTTTGCTGCCATGTTTTTTATTATAGCATATTCATTTTTTCTTTCAATCTCACAGACAAATATATGTTCCAGACCCGGGCACTATCGGTTGTAACATCCGGCTCTTCTGCTTAAATGCAAAAGTTTAAGATTATCCTATTGAAGAACCTGTAAGGCCCCATTATAATCCTGAAACGTTTTTTAAGAATTTCGACAGGTTAAGAATCTCGGAACTAATATGAATACTGGCAAATTATTGTTGTTTACGGTTATTTTGAGCTCGATAATATCAGCCGGCTGCTCGCCGCAGACTGACAGGGACAAATGGCAAAACGCCCTTCTTCCGGACTGCTCACCTCCGGCCCAAACTGTTAACCTTGTTGACATTAAGTCGCAAGAGCCCGACATTAAACTTGCCATGATAACCATGCAGGGACATGCCAACTCCGGCAGCAAGAGCAGGCTCTGCTTCGAGGTGTGGACAAAAGCCTCCGGAAACACGCCTCAGCGGTTCTGGCTGGATTACTTCAAGAAAAAGGGCCGCATTACAGAGATAAACCAAATGTCTATCGATGATTGCATAGATAAATATCAAAGCTGCTACGACAAAGTCATCATATACGACCCTGACCTGCCTGTTACCATAAACATAGCGACAATGATAGGTTCCGTCGAAAAGGGTATCGTTGCTGCCGCCGCCCAGGCAGAAAGATTCGCCGGCAGGTATGGAAAAGAAATCATTGATCTTAGAGGAAGATGGAAAAGCAATATCGAGGCCCAGGAATGGGCACTGGATACGCTTTGGCCGAAAATGAATCACTCCGTCCTGGCATGTCAGCACCCAACTTTCGCTGAACACCATTTGCGGGATTACCTCATCAGACACAAGGTGTTCCAGTTCTGGGTAACCGGCAAAAACGCCGAGGACAACGAAAAAAGCGATTATGAGATAGAAAAATGCTTTGCTGAGAGGCTTTTTGCCATGACAGAGCCCAATATACCGCTCATCGGCTGGATTGACGGCGGAGCAGATGACCACGGATTATCAGAATACTACGGCGTCGGGCTTGCCGGCCGCTACGGCAAGGTAATGCTCGGCAGTAACTGGGGCATAAACCTGAGCTTTCATGGCGGAATAAACGTTGATTTCGAGGCAATGACCGCTGATTACAGGTCAAGAAAACCATCGAAAACCGTTGAGCTCGAAGACGACAAGGTATATGTTGCCCTGGCTGTACAGGAATCAGGAGATGCCCCGATCTACTGGGAATGCGTACAGAAAAAGGCCTGGGACGACCCGGGCAGGGGCAGGATCCCCTTCGGCTGGTCAATCGCTCCCGGAGTATTTGAAATGTGCCCCGGCATCATAGAGTGGTTCTACGAAAACGCCACAGAGAACGACCACTTCTACTTCTGTCTCTCCGGTCTGGCGTACTGCCACCCATACCGCAACTTTCTGGACAGAACGCCTGAACCGCAGGCAGCCTTTGAGCAGCAGCTGGATATAGTAAACAGATACGCCAGAATGGCAGGGATAAGACAGATGGGGCTTTACACGGACGCGTGGCTGGATTTTGACCGTGAGAAAAATGACCCGATAACGTTAAATTTCGCCCAGGGGCTTGAAGGCATCAACACACTGATAATGGGCATGGGCAGAGATGAAAACGCGCTGGAAATCGGCCCGAATTATTTTATCGGAGACAACAAAACGCTTGTTTCCCACGTAGTAAACCGCTGGGACGCGGCGAAGGTGCAGGACCGTGACGAGGCCAACCGCAGATTCCTCGCAGATGACATCCGCAGGCATACACCAAAAGAGCGGCCGGCGTTTATCTACGTGCATCCGCTGAGCTGGTCTTATTTTCCCTCGGATATGATAAAGGTCATGGAAATGCTGCCCGATGAGTATGTTGTCGTTTCGCAGGACGAATACTACCGGCTTTATTCAGAGCACACGGGCAAAAACTAATCACCCTCTGGGGAATTCGTTTTTTCTATTGGCACCTCATTATCAGTTCAGTTTGTAAAGCGTATTTTGACGGAAGGATTGAAGTCTTAGATCCTGGAATTTTACAAGATCTCTCGTCAAATTACAGGAGTTTACATAAAACTGACATACCCATCCTTATACGCTGTCGGTACTTTCCACCTGCGGCCCGGCTCAAGAACCGGTATTTTCTCATTATGCACAGCCGCGTTATTCGTCCTTCCGTTTAACGGAACTGTTATCTTATCAGACTCAAATGTCTTGCTGCCGGCAAACGTCGTCAGATCTTTATTAAAACTTATTGTAACTTTACAGGGCACATCTGTTCTAACGTTGATATCAATATCAAAACCTATTGAGTGGGTAATTGTGTGGGTTTTGCCGATGGTGAAGTCGGCCTTGCCGTCGCCATGGTCTGTCATTTGACCCTGCCAGAAAATAAAATCACGGTTGTAATCAAATTCATAATCTGCCGCGCCGGCAATCTCAACACTGCCCTCAATCGGCTCTCCATGCCAGCGGTAATGCAGTATGATATTACGGTCGTCTCTTCTGGTTGTCCATATAAAACCGGCTGTCTCCTCCCAAGCCGGCTCACGGCCCGGGATTCTCTGCCTCGTGTGCGTAAAGTCAGTCCGGGATAACATAATCTCGACATTTTCCGCGGCGGCGGAGCCGTTATTGACAACGAAGACTTCTCCGCCCGCTGTCCTCTCTACAGACAGCTCAGGCAGCGATTTTTTCACAACCCAGATCGGGCTCGAATAAGCCCTGTTTTCATCTTTTTGAATAACGGCTACTGTATATGCACGCATCGTTTCAGCAGGCTCAAGCCCCCCAAATGTGCATTTAATATCTTTGACATTTCCAAACTTTTTACTTTCAACAAGGTTCATACCGTTGAACAGGTTTACACTTTCAATCAAATCCGTACCCGCGGCCTCTACTTCGATGCTGAAGTTTTCGTCGCAGCGAAGAATCTCTCCAAACGATACTCCAAGAGCACGAACATCAAGAAAAATTCTCTCACCTGTGGTTGCATAGGCAGCCCGATCATGAAAGGCATCCATTACCCCCTGTCGGCTGAAGTTATTTGTCATAACCGCGGTAAGCCCTTGCGGGTGGTCATGATGAGGGGCGACACCGCCGGGATTTCTTC